>NZ_CP019437.1:2425833-2772500 GCF_001940525.2 Thioclava nitratireducens | reverse complement strand
CGTCGATTGTATTCTCCCGGGGGTAGAGCACTGCATGGATGATGGGGGCCCACAGCCTTACTGAGTCTAAGCAAACTCCGAATACCGGGAAGAACTGATCGGCAGACACACGGCGGGTGCTAACGTCCGTCGTGGAGAGGGAAACAACCCTGACCAACAGCTAAGGCCCCCAATTCATGGCTAAGTGGGAAAGCATGTGAGACTTCCAAAACAACCAGGAGGTTGGCTTAGAAGCAGCCATCCTTTAAAGATAGCGTAACAGCTCACTGGTCTAGTCAAGAGGTCTTGCGGCGAAGATGTAACGGGGCTCAAGCCATGAGCCGAAGCTTTGGATGCACAGTGATGTGCGTGGTAGCGGAGCGTTCTGTGATATAGAACGCTGCCTCCTTACTCCCCTCGGGGATATTGGAGGCAATGTTCTGACTGTGAAGCCGGGCCGTAAGGCATCCGGTGGAGTGATCAGAAGTGAGAATGTTGACATGAGTAGCGACAAACAGGGTGAGAGACCCTGTCGCCGAAAGTCCAAGGGTTCCTGCTTAAAGCTAATCTGAGCAGGGTAAGCCGGCCCCTAAGGCGAGGCCGAAAGGCGTAGTCGATGGGAACCAGGTTAATATTCCTGGGCCATGTGGTGGTGACGGATCTGAGCCGTTGTTCGATCTTATCGGATTGATCGGGCAGCCAACAGGTTCCTGGAAATAGCCCCACTATCGGACCGTACCCGAAACCGACACAGGTGGACTGGTAGAGAATACCAAGGCGCTTGAGAGAACCACGTTTAAGGAACTCGGCAAAATGCCTCCGTAAGTTCGCGAGAAGGAGGCCCGCTTCGTACGCAAGTATGGGGCGGGGGCACAAACTAGGGGGTGGCGACTGTTTACTTAAAACACAGGGCTGTGCGAAGCCGTAAGGCGACGTATACAGTCTGACGCCTGCCCGGTGCCGGAAGGTTAAAAGGAGGAGTGCAAGCTCCGAATTGAAGCCCCGGTAAACGGCGGCCGTAACTATAACGGTCCTAAGGTAGCGAAATTCCTTGTCGGGTAAGTTCCGACCTGCACGAATGGCGTAACGATCTCCCCGCTGTCTCAAACGTGGACTCAGCGAAATTGAACTGTGTGTCAAGATGCACACTACCCGCGGTTAGACGGAAAGACCCCATGAACCTTTACTATAGCTTCGCACTGGCATCAGGCATGTGATGTGCAGGATAGGTGGTAGGCTTTGAAACGGGGACGCCAGTCTCCGTGGAGCCATCCTTGAGATACCACCCTTCGCCTGCTTGATGTCTAACCGCGGTCCCTTATCGGGATCCGGGACCCTGCGTGGTGGGTAGTTTGACTGGGGCGGTCGCCTCCCAAAGTGTAACGGAGGCGCGCGAAGGTTGGCTCAGACCGGTCGGAAATCGGTCGTTGAGTGCAATGGCAGAAGCCAGCCTGACTGCAAGACTGACAAGTCGAGCAGAGACGAAAGTCGGCCATAGTGATCCGGTGGTCCCGAGTGGAAGGGCCATCGCTCAACGGATAAAAGGTACTCTGGGGATAACAGGCTGATGATGCCCAAGAGTCCATATCGACGGCATCGTTTGGCACCTCGATGTCGGCTCATCTCATCCTGGGGCTGGAGCAGGTCCCAAGGGTACGGCTGTTCGCCGTTTAAAGAGGTACGTGAGCTGGGTTTAGAACGTCGTGAGACAGTTCGGTCCCTATCTGCCGTGGGTGTAGGATACTTGAGAAGAGTTGCCCCTAGTACGAGAGGACCGGGGTGAACGGACCACTGGTGGACCAGTTATCGTGCCAACGGTAGTGCTGGGTAGCTATGTCCGGACAGGATAACCGCTGAAAGCATCTAAGCGGGAAGCCCCCTTCAAAACTAGGTATCCCTTGAGGGCCGTGGAAGACCACCACGTCGATAGGCTGGAGATGTAAGCGCGGCAACGCGTTCAGTTGACCAGTACTAATTGCCCGATTGGCTTGATTTGATCCGGTAGTAGCCAGACCTCTGGTAACCGATCAAACAGCATGCACAATACAAAGTGTACGACTTGAACTTCATCGCTTCTTCCTCGGTTTGGTGGTCATAGCACGAGCAAAACACCCGGCTCCATTCCGAACCCGGCCGTTAAGTGCCGTCGCGCCAATGGTACTGCGTCTTAAGACGTGGGAGAGTAGGTCACCGCCAAACCTAGAAAGAAGCGACGAAAAACTTCATCTCTCAAAAAACGATGACAAACAAAATCCCGATCGCAAACACTAAATGCCCTCGGGAACAAACGCGGGATCGAGCACCCCGCAAGCGAGACAAACTCTACTCGAGAGTTTGAAAAACGCGATCGCCGCGTCAGGCTCATAACCTGACAAAAGGCAAAAGCTCAACGGACGCGGGATGGAGCAGCCCGGTAGCTCGTCAGGCTCATAACCTGAAGGTCGTAGGTTCAAATCCTACTCCCGCAACCAAATCTTCTAAGTCATATCAACGCTTTAACCCCGCAGTTCGCGGGGCTTTTTGCGTTTCGAAAAACACCGTGGAAGCAATGTGGAAGCAAACAGGGCGCGTTCAAGAGTGTGGCCATGAAGCAACTCGGCCGATAGTGCCCTGCCGCGACACGGCGATACAGAGCGAACGACGCGCTTCGCTTTGTGATCTGGACGCATCCTGCTACGGTGCTTCTTTCCCTTCCAGCCGAAGGTTCCCGTATGCTCCAGAAAACCGTCTTCCCCATCAATCGCGTCCGTGTGCCCGTCAAGCGTGCCAAGACGCTCGACATTGCAAAGATGACCGAACTGGCCGAGAACATTCTCGAACACGGCCAACTTACTCCGATCAGGGTCCGCGCGGACGGGGAGAACTTTGTGCTGATCGAGGGCCTCCATCGGCTCGAGGCGCTGAAGGCGCTTGGCGAGAAAACGGTTGACGGCTACCTCGTCCATGCGCGCCTTCACTGAGCGCTGCAGTCAAAGCTACTGGCTGGAGGCGCGGGCGTCGCCGGACCCGACATCGACGCCGTCCCGCACGAGCCAAACGACCACGCTTCTGGCCTTCTGACGGTGAACGGCGCATGACCTTGACCTGCCCCCCGCGGGATCCCTCAACGTAGTGTAGAGTCTGCGCCAACTCTGAAGGAGCAGACGAATGCGAAAAAGCCGTTTCACCGAGGCGCAGATTATTGGGATGATCAAGGAGCAGGAGGCAGGCATGCCGACAGCTGATGTGTGCCGCAGGCATGGCCTCAGCCCGGCGACCTTTTACAAGTTCAAGGCCAAGTATGGTGGCATGGAGCTCTCCGAGGCAGCCAGGCTGAAGGCGCTCGAAGACGAAAACGCCAAGCTCAAACGTCTGTTGGCCGACACCATGCTCGACAACGTGGTTCTGAAGGATCTGCTGGGAAAGAACTGACGACATTGACCAGGCGGCGAGAGGCGGCGCTCAGGGCGATGCGGGATCATGACATCTCGCAGCGTCGGGCCTGCCAGCTTGTCGGTGTCGACCCCAAGACGGTCCGGCGCACACGCCCGCCGGACTGCCCCGAGATCCGCGAGGAGATGAAGGAGATCGCCGGGAAGCGGCGCCGGTTTGGCTATCGCCGGATCGGCATCCTGCTTGAGCGCAAGGGCATGACCATGAACCACAAGAAGCTGTATCGGCTCTATCGCGAGGAAGGGCTATCGGTGAAGCGACGGCGTGGACGCAAGCGGGCTCGCGGGTCACGCACGCCGATGCCTGCGGCGGCGCATCCCAATGCGCGCTGGTCGCTCGACTTCCTGGCGGACAGCTTCGGCGCCTCGCGCAAGTTCCGTATTTTGGCCGTGATCGACGATTGTTGCAGAGAGAACCTGTGCCTGGTCGCCGATACCAGTATATCGGGCAAGCGTGTTGCCCGTGAACTCGATGCGCTGGTGCGGATCTACGGAAAGCCTGCTTGCATTGTCAGCGACAACGGGACGGAGTTCACCAGCCGGGCCATCCTGAGATGGGCCGACCAGAACGCCATTCCCTGGCACTACATCGACCCCGGCAAGCCGCAGCAGAACGCGTTCATCGAGTCCTTCAACGGAAGCCTGCGCGACGAATTATTAAACGAGGAGATCTTCGACACACTGGACGATGCCCGGCGCAAGTTGGCGCTCTGGCGCTACGACTACAACGCCGTCAGACCGCACTCGTCTCTGGGAAACCAGACGCCGCTCGAAGCGCGCCGGACGCTTGAGCAATTTGAGGGCTCCGCGCCCGGCGCGCTTGCCCACAACAACCGATCCGACTACCAATCTCAAACCTGCAGACTCTCGTTATGAACGAGGGCCCCAAGGGGGGCAGGTCAGGGGGCAGGTCAGCAGCCCCAAGGCTCTGTAAACACTGTAGACCTTCCTGATGCTGACATCCCAACCCTCCCGGTCGAGAACGACGTAGACACGCCGATAACCATAGCGCACACGCGTCTCGAAGATCTCTTTGATCCGCCGATTCAGCTCTACCGGATCGATGCGGCGAGATTTGTAGTGGTAGCTTTAGCGGTCGAACCTCAGGGCCCCACATGCCCTGCGGATCGAGACCGCCCAGTCTGCGCACATCCCGCGAACCAGTTCACGTCTCCGTTCCGGCTTCAGAGTTTTCGCCGCACGACATGTCTCACAACATCTCACGGTCAAGTGTCAGATCCGCCACGATCCGCTTCAGTCGTGCATTCTCATCTTCAAGCTGCTTCAGCCGACGCATCTCATCAGGCAACAACCCGCCGTATTTCTTCTTCCAGGCGAAATAGGTCGACTGCCCGATCCCAGCCTTGCGACAAATCTCGGCAACTGATGTGCCTTCCTCGCCTTGCTTCAGAATGAACGCCTGTCTCGCGCTTCCGTGAACTTCGATGCTTTCATGCGTTTCCGCTCCTCTCTCAGCCAGGAAAGCTTAGCTGAAAACTCCAGTTTCAAACGGTCCAATTTTTAGGGGGCAGAGCAAAGTTGGGTCGGACTCTAATCGATGGTGGAGGAAAAATTCCGTGGCAGTTCACATGGTATGGCGGCTGCATCCGTTCTTCGGTGGGCGAACCTGCGGGGCAGGTTCCCAATGAAATTTGGCGGAGGTTCCAAATTGAGGACAGGGTTTTCAATCGGGTGCACCGCTTGCACCGGCGCGAAAAAAACGGTGGTGGAAAGCCTGACGAAGTCAGTCCTAGAGGAAATGCGCGGGGTCTAGGCGAATTTCACGCCGTTCAGCTATTCCAACGTGCCTTAGGGCGCGAGCGGCCATGCGAAGCTGCGCACCGATCCGACGGGCGCGAAAGCCAGAGGCCTGTTTGGTTATCGGCGTTGGGTTTCCTGAGTCTATCTGAGAGACGGTATTAAAAGGATTTGTAATGCCGTAATCCGCCGCGCGGTCTAGCTGCACGCCGCAAGCCGGCTCGACTTGAAAGCTTTTCAATTCATAGGCTTTGGAGATCAGCGCATCAGCGAGGGCGACCTCTTTGGACGCCCGCGCAAGAAGTTTCCGCGCCCCAGAAGGCGAAATTACGTAAGCAGCAGAGCCGCTCCTGTCTTGATAGAGGCGGAGTAGTTGGTGCTTGGACCCGATCGCGCGCCCAATCTTACTAACGATCTTCTTGCGCGTCCGTACCTCAAGGGTCACATGCTCAATGCCTTCGATCTCGTCAATCGCATTTAGGACACTGGGCGTCTGATAGGAAAGAAGCGCATCGTCTTCTAGTATGAGGGTGCTTTCATCCTGTGCCGCGGCAAATTTCCACGCTTCCACATGGCTTAAAAAGCATGCTTTCTCAGTGTCTTTTAGAGGGCGCTCCCAGCTTGACCATTCAAACGAATTCTCATAATTCATTACCATTTCTGGCGTGAATGCATCGATCCTCTGAAAAGGTATTTTCAGCCTGTTCAGCTGATCGGCCATAAATGACATGCGCGCGGTCGCTGTGCTCAAATTAATTACCAGGCAGTACATAGGCGTAAGCATGCTCCGAGCGATTGGTCTGGTTTGCTGTTAGCTCAATCTCGCCCTTTTGTCCATTGGGATTCCGGTTCAAATCGAAGATCTGATTGAAACGTTTCAGGATCCAACCTTTAGCGTATATAAGTTAACTCGATCGCGAGATCTTATTATTTTTGTCGGCAAGGGACCATAGGTCTTCGTAAACGATATTTATCGCATTCACTTCGGAAGTTACGCTAAATTTTCGCACGGCCCTTTTTCTGGCGGCTATCGATTTTTGATGGTATAAGTCTTTGTCTTTGAGAATCCTCACTAGAGCCTCTGCTGCAAGTTCGGCGCCCTCTATTGGTACAACCGCGCCACATGAGCCGGTCTCTGTATCATTTTCTCCCACGAACTCTTTGAAGTAGCCGGTCTCACTCAAAATCACTGGAAGTCCGGTAGCCATGGCTTCCAGAGGCGTCATCCCATATCCTTCATAACGGGGGAGTGCCACGAGCGCTCGGCATCCCTGCAATATCTGTTGCAACTTGTCGGGGTCTACTTCTCCCAAAAAAACAATCCGGTTTGAAAGCCCAGCTGCTTCAGCACGTTTCTTTATTTTTTCCTGGAATTTTTGGTGTTCGGGTCTCGCCGTTCCGACAACAATAGCGCAAGCTCCCGGCAGGTCCGGAAGCGCAGTAATCATAGCGTCGATAAAAAGGTCCGTGCCTTTCTCCGGACGCACGCGCCCCACCGTTATGATCCCATATTCCCCGGGAAGTTTCAGTTCTTTCCACTTGCGCTTATAGCCTTCTTCTTGGGCGGGTAAGAAGTGCTCCGTATCCACTCCATGAGGCACTACTGCAACCACATTAGGCACATATTTGGCGGCCTCTTCAGTTGTTGCAATTACCGCATCCATCCGTGAAATTAGCCAGCGTGGCCAAGCTGAATGGCGACGTTGTGCGGCTGAGGTGAAAACAATTCTTATTGGCAGGCGCAGGACATCTCGGGCCAATATAGCAAGTTGCATTTCAATGTTTCGCCGTGTGTGCCAAATTGAAAATTCACGTCCGGCAGGAGGCTCGCGGCATTCCCGGAGAGCGCGGAAAAAACCAATCGGTTTTGCGCATTTCGGCAATGCGTAACCAACAAGCGCTACATTCAGTAAATTTTGCTGCTGCCGTAACACCGCTGCCGCAGTTGAAGATACGCCTGTGAACCTTTTTTTGAAGTTCGTGACATATAGGCTAGCTGTCGTTTTTTTCATTTGGGCGCCCTGACATCAACACCGATACGTAAGCAGCTTGTGTGAGTGAGCTAATATTGGCAGGTGCCACACGGGCTTGGGTAGTATTTATTGCCAAATACGCTCTGTCTTCCTGCTTGACTAATCGAAGCTACTTTCCGCAGTTTTCAAGCACATCAATTACGGCGTGGTGGATGTGCCAGATTTTTCATCGCATCATCAAGGGGCGGTGCCCTCTCGATATCTTCTGAGATTTCGTTACAGAGCTTTCATCTTCCAGGTCGCAGGATTTCACTGACTTAGATCAGTCGGAAATTTGCTCTCGAAAATCTCGGTAGAGCGTCTTTGCCTGACGGTCTGCGCAGGCGCCGTCAAGCACCTCTCCCTTTGATTTCATGGACTTGCGCTTCCTATTTCGATGTCTGTAGGTTCGAAAGCTAGGGGGGTATCAGATGAATGTCGAGAGGCTGTCTCTGAAAATTGCCAAGCCTGCGCTTCACTAGTGGCTTGGTTGTAGTGTTTGCGCCGATCCTCCAGTTTTCCGCGGCCTCCGCAAGGCTCATGAAGGTTCCAATGTTGCGCCATTGGTCCGAGCGACAGTGGCGACGGGCGTTTAAACACTCGGCCCGCAGCTTGCTGTTGAAGGCCTCGATGAAGCCGTTGTCGGTTGGCTTTCCGGGCCGTGAGAAGCCCAAGGTGACCTGCCTGGCATGAGCCCAGAGATCGAGGTCGCGGCAGATGAACTCACGGCCCTCATCGACCCGTATCGTTCTTGGGTGGCCGAGCTTGCTACAAATCCGTTCAAGCGTATGAACGACATCTTCACCGCGATACCGAAACCGCACATCCGTCGCTGGACAGTAACGTGAATGACTGTCGACGATGGTCAGAAACCGCAGTTTCTTGGGTAACGCGAGCTGATCGTGAACGAACCGAAGGTCCGTGAAGCGAAATCCATCGCCCAAACACCATTCGCAGCGACAACTTCCTGGCGGTCATCGCGCAGCTTCGCTTTTTCCCGCTTGCTCTGCCTCCGGCACTCGCAACCCGGAGACGGTCAATCCTGACCATTCGCGTCACGACGCGGCGAGGCCAAAATCGCGCGGGGAGATTGCGATATCGGCGATCGTGTAGGCGTCCAGCGTCGTCAGGAACGCTGCGCGCGCCTCGGCCAAGGGCGCGATCAGGCGGCACGCGGCGGTAATCGTGCAGTCGCCGCCGCTGCGCATACATTCCACGAGGTCGAAATCCGTCTCCATGTGGCGCACGATCGTCCCCACGCCGATCTCCTGCGCTGGCCGGGCAAGTCCCAACCCGCCGGAGCGTCCGCGTTGCGCCACCAGAAAATCCCCCGGGTCAGCGCGTTGACGACTTTCATCATGGTGCTGCGTGGCGCGCGATAGGCTTCGACGAGTTGATCGATCGTGAAACGTCGGTCTTTCATCGAAGCGGCGTAGATCATCACGCGCAAGGCGAGGTCCGTGGTGTCGTTCAAGCGCATTCGCACTTCTCCTGATGCAGCCTCCTCAGCGACCCGTCTCGTACCACGAGTCCGGACAGAATGTCGCACGGGAAAAACATACCTGTGATTGGCATCTTAATGGCTGAGCAAATAGATGCGTCTTGTTGGTATGTTTATAGCCTAGGAGACAGGAATGGCAAAGCCGCTCTCAGAAGAAACACTCGCGATCATTGAAGCTACTGCGCCGGTCGTGGCGGAACACGTCGATCAGATCGTGCCCGTGATGTATCGGCGGCTGCTGGCCGCTCCCGAAATTCGCGCGCTCTTCAACATGTCGCATCAGCATGGCAACTCGCCGCAGCACAAGGCGCTCGCGGGCGCCCTGGTGGCCTATGCGACCCATATCCGGAACCCCGGCGTCCTCGCGGACGCCTTGGAGCGGATCGCGCAAAAACACGTGGGCCTGCAGATTCTCCCCGAGCATTATCCGCATGTCGGCGAAGCATTGCTCGGGGCTGTTGCGGAAGTGTTGGGAGACGCCGCCACGCCTGAAATTCTGAACGCCTGGGGCGAAGCCTACTGGTTCCTCGCCGATACGCTGATCGCCCGCGAGGAACAGATTTACGCCGGTGCGGAAGAGCAGGACGGCGGCTGGCGTGGCTGGCGGCGCTTCAGGGTCGGTGCGAAAGAGAAGGAAACCTCCGAGATCGCGTCCTTCACGCTCTATCCGGTTGACGGCATGCCGGTTCTCAAGCATCGCCCCGGCCAGTATCTGAGCTTCCGCTTCACCCCTGCGGAGGACGAGGAATATCGTCGCAACTACTCGATCTCCTCGGCGCCGGATGGCCAGTCCTACCGGATTACGGTCAAGCGCGAACCTGGCGGGCGGATCTCCAACTGGCTGCACGACACGGTCGAGGTCGGCGCCGAATTCGACGTGGCCGCGCCCGCCGGCGAATTCTTCCTCGATCCGAAGGGCAAGCAGGAAATCGTGCTTCTGTCGGGCGGGGTGGGTCTCACGCCCATGATCTCGATGCTCGAGAGCTACGGCGGCGGCGATCTGCGGATGGTCTATGTCCACGCCACCCGGAATGGTCAAACCCATGCGCTCAGCAATACGCCCCGTACAAAGGCACATGAAACCCATGTCTTCTACGAGGCGCCGGAAGAGACTGATGTTGCGAACGGTGTGCATTCCGGACGTGTCGATCCCAGCTGGCTGGTCCAGATCAGCGATGCCGAAAAGGCCGACTACTTCATCTGCGGCCCGACCGGGTTCATGCAGGAGATGGTCAAGGGCCTGAAGGCCGCCAATGTGCCGGACGCGCGGATCCACTACGAGTTCTTTGGCCCCGCAGCCGCCCAGATCGGCTGACAACGCGGCCCGGCGCTCTGAAGAACGAGCGTCGGGCACGCGCCCCGTGGTTCCAGTTATCAATCGGAATGTCGGTCTCGGTCCGGCGTGATCGCGCTCACGATAATCGAAGTTTGGGCAGGGTTCTTCCGACCCTTTTCGCCCCGCGGAACGGCAATTACCTCACCCGTGTTCTCCTCCTGCCGGCCGATGGTCGGCGCAAGAAATGGAAGGAGACTACTATGACCTATAGCCTCAAATCGATCGCCCTCGTCGGCCTTCTCGCCTCTGCGGCTCCCGTCACGGCCTTCGCCCAGGATAACAACGCCGCTGCCGGTGTTTCGAGTGACATGGGCGGCAGCGCTTCGATTGCTGCGCAGGGTGCGGGCACCGATGTCGGCGCGAATGTGGATACGGGCGCCTCGGCGGATGCGGGCACGAGCTCCGGCATGGGCCAAGGCGAGACGGTGAAGACCTACGGTCAGCTCATCTCGAGCCTGAAGGCGAACGGTGCCGCCTCCACCGATCAGTTCTCCGATTATCAGGTCGGAACCGATGGTGAGGTGGAGATCGTCGCGCTGTCCGACCTGAAGGGCGAAGGCGCCGAGAATGGCTCCGCGGCTCTGAAGAACGCGGCCGGGTCCGACGTGGACGCCGATTACAGCCAGCTTCCGGACGGCGTGTTCGACGGCACCGGCTACACCGCCGATGACGTCGAAACCGCGTTCATCGATACCGATGGCAACCTGGTCGTCGTGGTCAACGGCAACGCCTGATCGACCCTCACACCTAAATCCTCCCCGGAGCCCCTCGTCGCACGCGGCGGGGGCTTTCTCATGTCGCGCTCGGCCCGGGGGGCTTTCTCATGTCGCGCTCGGCCCGGGGGTAAGTGCGGTCCATCGCATCAGCGGTGGAATAGATTGATGTCAGCGGCACGCTTACGCGGACGGCCAAAAGATGACGATTGCGGTGCGCCACGGCGGCAACGAAGGGTTTGCGCCAACGGTCGGAGCGCTGCTATCGAGGACCGGACAATGCGCCGCCTCCATCCCGCAAAGGGGAGGGCGGTAACAAAGCGAAGCGAGGCCCCATCCAAGGAGCCTCGCAGCACGCATTATCTCAGGACTGGAATACCTCCACCGTCAGAGGCCTGCCCCTATTCCGCGCCCTCGGCGGACAACGGATCGGCCACGTTCTCCAGCGACTCCTGTTCTGCATCGATCCCGATGACCGCTTCGGTGACGGCCGCGACCGTCATCAGGGCACCGGCGAAGAGGTAGCCATAGAACACGTTCCAGGCGGAGCCCGTGTCGATCAGCGCGCCGAAGACCCAGGGCGAGACGATGCCGCCCGCGGCGGTGCCGATCGAGTAGAAGATCGCGATGGCGAGCGCCCGGGTCTCGAGCGGGAAGACCTCGCTCACGGTGAGATAGGCGGAACTCGCGGCCGCAGAGGCGAAGAAGAAGATCACCGACCAGAGCGCCGTGAGCGTGATCGCCGTGAGGTAGCCTTGCGCGAACATGTAGCCGGTGGCCATCAGGAGTGCGGCAGACAGGCCGTAGCTGAGCGAGATCATCACGCGGCGCCCGATCTTGTCGAACAGCCGCCCCAGAACGATGACGCCGAGGAAGTTGCCGATGGCGAAGGGCACGAGGTAAAGCCCGGTGTTCTTCGAGGGCACGTCGAAGAAGTTCGACAGAACCAGCGCATAGGTGAAGAAGATTGCGTTGTAGAGAAACGCCTGCGAACTCATCAGGATGAGGCCGAGCAGCGCCCGTTTGCGGTGCGTCGAGAACATCGCCTTGACGATCTTCATCAGAGAGAAGGATTTCTGCGGCCGGATCTTGATCTTGTCGTCGTCCGGAACCTCCGAAAGCTCCTCGCCGGTTTGCTCGCTCGTGCGCTTCTCGATGTCGCTCACGACCTCCTCGGCCTCGTCCAACCGGTCATGCGTGGCGAGCCAGCGCGGGCTCTCCGGCAGATGGCGGCGCATGTAGAGGATGATGCCGCCGAGAACCGCGCCGATACCGAAGCCCAGACGCCAGCCGATATCGATCGGGAGGTAGTCCGGGTTGAGCAGCACGATCGTCGACAGCGCGCCGAGGGCCGCACCGAGCCAGTAGGAACCGTTCACGCCGAGCGCGACCTGACCGCGCACCCTCGCCGGGATCATCTCGTCGATCGTGGAGTTGATCGCGGCATATTCGCCGCCGATGCCGAGGCCGGTGATGAACCGGAAGGCGACGAAGCTCCACAGGTTCCACGAAAAGGCGGTCAGCAGCGCACCGAC
Organism: Thioclava nitratireducens; assembly: GCF_001940525.2. Lineage (NCBI taxonomy): Bacteria > Pseudomonadati > Pseudomonadota > Alphaproteobacteria > Rhodobacterales > Paracoccaceae > Thioclava > Thioclava nitratireducens. The sequence continues at coordinate 2,760,235 of NZ_CP019437.1, read as the reverse complement.
GAGATAGACGGCGAGCGTGATGAAGAAGAACATCCTGCGCCCGAAACGGTCGGTGAGATAGCCGAACAGGAGCGCGCCAAGAACCGCGCCGGTGATGTAGAACGACGCGATCATCCCGATCTGCGAACTCGTGAAGCCAAGGCTTTCGGGTTCCTGAAGAACGCTGGAGACGGCCCCTTTCAGGGTGACTTCGAGGCCGTCGAGAATCCACGTGACGCCGAGCGCGACGATGATCGTCAGGTGAAATCGAGACCACGGCAAGCGGTCCATGCGGGCGGGAATGTCAGTTTGAACCGTTTTGCCGCTCTCGCCAGCCATGTCTGCCTCCTATTCCTATCGATCAAATCAGCTTCAAAACAACAAGATCTGATCCAGAATGTTCCTGCGAGCGTACGCGACCGATGGCGCAAGCCGGGGCTCCGCTCCGGATATGGGAGGCTGCAGGGCGCCTCTCTCCTCGGGGGCGCGCATTGTGATGCGATTGAAATCGTTGACAAACCGTCGCGGGGCTGAGCGAGCGATCGCGCCGCGCTCGTCGGGCTCAAGCTTTTTTCGTCTCGTCGCGGCGGGTCGCCACGCGCGCAGCGTTCGGGCTTTCCGGGCCAGCCTCTTCCCGAAGGCCCATAGTCGAACCGCGGCGCCGCAGCGTCAGCCGATCGTGTCGTGGTCGTCGGCGAGGCATTCCGAATGGTCGCGCAGCACCTCGAGCACCCGGCACTCCGAGGTCGGCCCGCCCCGACATTCGCCGATCATCCGTTCCAGTTCGCGCTTGAGCGCCTCGAGCCGCGCGATCCGGGTCTCGACCTCTCGCAATTGCCGCCGCGCGATCGAATCTGCGGCCCCGCAATCGCGCGCAGGGTGGTCCGACAGGTCCAGCAATTCGCGGATCGCTTCGAGCGGGAAGCCCAGCTGGCGCGAGTGCCGGATGAAGGCGAGCCGGTCGAGATCGGAGTTCCGGTAGCGCCGCTGGCCGCCCTCGGTCCGCCCGGGCTCGGGCATCAGGCCGATCTGCTCGTAATAGCGGATCGTCTGCACCTTGGTTCCGGTGCGGCGGGCCAATGTTCCGATCGTATGCATGCTGCACCTCCCTTCACGGTTACGTGAGTGCGGATTTCCCCCTTGAACCTATAGTTGCTGTAGCTCCTATCTTCCCCTCTGTCGAGAAAACCACGCGAGAGGACAGCAGATGACCGAGACAGCAGACCTTCAGGAATGGCGCGTGACGGGCATGGATTGCGGCGCCTGCGCGGCGAAGGTGCGCGGCGCGGTCGAGGCTCTGCCCGGTGTCGACGGGGTCGAGGTGACGCTGATGAACGAGCGTCTGCGGCTGCGGCTCGATACGGCGACCACCTCGCGCGAAAGCGTGGAGAAGGCGATCCGCCGCCTCGGCTACGGCGTCTCGGCCAAGGGGGCTGCGCCGGAAAAGCCCAAGGGCGGCTTCGTTCTTCCCGAGGGCGCCCTTCCGGCGGCGGGCGAGACGGATGAGACACCTGCGGTCGAGAGTGCGCCAACGCCGCCCGCCGATCCCGCGTGGTATGCGACCCCGAAGGGGCGCTACCTGATCGCGACCGGGCTTCTGCTGGCCGCGGCTTGGGTGGTGGAGCTGCTGGTCGGCGGCCCGATCGCGCATTGGGTTTTCGTGCTCGTCACCGTGATCGCCGTCGCCCCCGTGGCGCGGCGCGCCGCCCTGATGGCGCGGGCGCGGATGCCCTTCACCATCGAAATGCTGATGAGCATCGCCGCGATCGGCGCGCTCTTCGTCGGTGCGGCCGAGGAAGCCGCGCTCGTCGTCTTCCTGTTCGCGGTGGGCGAGATGCTCGAGGGGCTTGCGGCGTCGCGCGCCCGCGGCTCGATCCGGGCGCTGGCCGATCTTGTGCCGAAGACCGCGCGGCTGGTCACGGGTGAGCGCATCCGCGAAGTTCCGGCCGACGGCCTCGCCATCGGACAGATCGTGCAGGCCCGTCCCGGCGATCGCATCCCGGCGGATGGCACAATCGTCTCCGGCAGTTCGGGCGTCGATGAAAGCCCTGTGACCGGCGAGAGCGTGCCAGTCCTGAAAGAGCCCGGCGATGCTGTCTTCGCGGGCGCGATCAACACCGAAGGCGAGCTGCGCATCCGTGTCGAGAAAGCCGCCGAGGACAACACCATCTCGCGCATCCTGCACCTCGTCGAGGAGGCCGAGAGCGCGCGCGCCCCGGTGGAGCGGTTCATCGACCGGTTCAGCCGCGTCTACATGCCCGCGGTGGTGGGCGTGGCGCTTCTGGCCGCGATCGTGCCGCCGCTGGCTTTCGGCGCGCCCTGGGAGACGTGGATCTATCGCGGCCTCGCGCTCTTGCTGATCGGCTGCCCCTGCGCGCTGGTGATCTCGGTTCCCGCCGCGGTCGCCGCCGGGCTCTCGACCGGGGCGCGCCGCGGGTTGTTGATGAAGGGCGGCGCGGTAATGGAGACGGCGGCCAAAACCAGCCTCGTCGCCTTTGACAAGACCGGTACGCTGACCGAGGGCCGGCCGCAGATCACCGATCTTCTGCCGCTCGACGGGACCGAGGCTGAGCTTCTCGCCACCGCCGCGGCGGTCGAGACCGGCAGCAGTCACCCGCTCGCACAGGCGGTTCTCGCCCGGGCAGAGGCGCGCGGGATCGCGGTGCCACAGGCCACCGCAGCCACGGCGATCCCGGGCCGTGGTGCGCGCGCCGAGATCGACGGCGCGGTCTGGAATGTCGGGGCGCCGCGGCTGGCGACCGAAACAGGCGTGCTCAGCGCCTCCGACAGCGCCACCGTCCACCGGCTGGAAAGCGCGGGCAAGACCGTCGTCGCCGTCTTCACGCCCGAGCGCCTTCTGGGCCTCATCGCGCTGCGCGACGAGCCGCGCGCCGATGCGGCCGAGGCGGTCTCCACCCTCAAGCGCATGGGGGTCTCCTCGGTCATGCTGACGGGCGACAATCCGGTGACGGCCCGCGCGATTGCCGACGGGTTGGGCATCGAAGCCCGTGCCGGGCTGCTGCCCGAGGACAAGGTGACGGCAGTGCGCGATCTGGCGCGGGATGCGCATGTGATGATGGTGGGCGACGGCATCAACGACGCCCCGGCGCTCGCCACCGCCCATATCGGCATCGCGATGGGATCGGGCACCCATGTCGCCCTCGAGACCGCGGACGGAGCGCTGCTGCGCGACCGGGTCACCGATGTCGTCGAGCAGATCCGGCTGGCGCGCGCGACGATGGCTAACATCCGTCAGAACGTCGCCATCGCGCTCGGGCTGAAGGGGGTGTTTCTGGTGACGACGCTGCTCGGTCTCACCGGTCTCTGGATCGCGGTGATGGCCGATACCGGGGCGACCGTGCTGGTCACGATGAACGCGCTGCGCCTGCTGCGGTTCAAGGCGGAGGCAAATGGCATCTGACGCTGGGCTTAAACCAAGGCGACGCCTGCGAAATATTCATGCAGGTGCAGCAGCGCCATATAGGCCACGAGGCCAAGCGCTGCACGCCCGAGATCGGCCAGCGTAAGCCCCGCGAAGGGGGGCGCCGCTCTCGTCCGGCGCAGCGTCTCCGCCCAGACCTCCGGACCCATCTCCCGGCGGCGTTTGCGGTCGATCAGGCGCATTCCGAGCAGGGCGAAGCCGCCGAGCGCACCGAACAGCAGGACATGCGCCAGATCGCCGTTCGGCAGCAGGTGCAGCCCGGCCCAGCTCGCGAGGCCCAGCAGCATCGGGTGGCGCGTGAGCCGCACGAGACCGGGACGCTCGGGGTCGAAGCTTTTGCGGCGGCTGCCGCCGAAGGAGAACGGGTTGGCATGGCCAAGCGCGACGGCGAACCACATGCAGACCAGCGCCATCCCGATCTTTGTTGCCTCCATCGCCCAAAGGGTGGTGGGCCAAAGGTAAATCGGGTCCGGCCATGCGGCGGCGCGGATCAGGATCAGCAGCATTGCCGTCGACAGCAGCGAATAGCCCAGCCCGAAGCCTGCGTGTCCGAAGGCCGCCACCAGCCGCGCCCTAACCGTCGGGCGTGTCGGGATCGAATGGGTCGCGAGGAACGCCGCGAACACTCCGCCATAAGCCAGCCACATCATTGCGCCCTCCGTCTGGGTTGCCACAGCACCGGAGCATAGAGGATCGCGAAGCCGAGGAAAGCACCGCACCACGCCACGCCGGAGACCGAATAAAGCGCGCTCAGGGCGAGCCAGCCCGCGAGGAGCCGCGCGATCATCGCGACGAAGAGGGCGGCATAGACCGCGACGGTGCCGACCCCGGCCTCCAGCGGGCGACCCGTATGGCCGAGCGAGGCGCGGCTCATCACCGCGAGCGTCATCCCGCCAAGCGCGCCCGCCGTCCACAGGTGCATCGCGGTCGCGGGGGCGAGGGCGGCGGGAAACAGGATCGCGAACCCAAGCGCCAGCGCGCCGAGCGGCAGGCAGGCATAGGCCAGATGGAGAACGAAAAGGATCGGCGCGCGCAGCGTCAGCCCGCCTTTCCAGCGCCACAGCCGCGCGAGATGCAGCACGGCGGTCGCGAGCAGCAGCGCGGCGGTCAGCCGCGTCTCTGGCGAAATGACCCACGCGAGCAGTGCCGCGCCAGCGACCAGCATCGCGAGCTTGTCGAAACGTTGCATCGGCGGGGCGGGGCGTGCGGGGTGGTTCTCCTTGACCAGCCAGTTGCGCGTGAAGGAGGGGATGATCCGCCCCCCGATCAGCGCGACCATCATCAGCACCGCGGCAAGACCCAGCCGCATCCCGATGCCGTCGGCGGCATAACCGCCACGCGCGGCTTCGATCAGGAACAGAAGGTCGGCGAGGGTGAAAACGCCGACCAGCCCCAACACAGGAAGGTTGCGCCAGTTCTTCCCTGCCAGGATCTCACGCAGCACGACGCCACCAAGCGCCAGCGGGAATGCGAGATCTATGCACGCGACCAGCGCGAAAGGCAGATCCGCCGAGGCCAGCAACCCCAGCCGCCCGAGCGCCCAGAGCGTGACGAGGCCAAGCAGCGGCCAGCCCACGACAGGCAGTCGTCCGGTCCAGTTCGGCACCGCCGTCAGCAGAAAGCCCGCGATCGCCGCGCCGAGATAGCCGAAGAGGAAGGCATGGGCGTGCCAACTGACCGGGTCGAGCCGCGTCGGCAACGCGATCAGCCCGGTGAGTGCGGGCACCCAGAGCGCCATCGCCAGAGCGGCCCAGACGGCGCCGAAGAAGAAGAACGGGCGAAAACCGCCCGACAGCAGCGCCGGGCCTTGCCAGCGGCGCATCTGCTCTGCGGAAGACATGGCCATGATCGGCTCCTTTCAGTTTTCGGCGGCGTCCATCAGCCGCCGGATGTGACATGCGAAGGCGTAGGTCGCGGGCACGGCGACCACCGCGCCCAACCCCAGCGAGACGACCGGAGTCGCGACCGGCAGCCCGACCCACGACCCGATCAGCGAGGCGAAGAACACGTTGACCGCGAAAGCGCCCCAGCCGAACGGGTAGAGCAGCAGCGCGATCCGGGCAGGGGACCAGCGCGCACTCATCTCCGGGCGACCACCCGCGCCACCACCGCCAGCGCCGCGACGAGCGCGAGCGCCGCCAGCGCGAACCAGAACTCGGCGGTGGCCGATTGCGCCTGCGGGATCGGGCGATCGAAGCTTGCCGCCTGTGCGGTGAGTGGGGCGAGGGCGAGAAGAAGGGTCAGTTTACGCATGTCAGGTCTCCTGTGTGAGCGAGCGGTAAATGTCGGGCAGGGCGCGCAGCAGCCGTTCGGGCCGGGGCAGCAGGGTGAAGCCGCCGCGCCCGAAGATCCGTGCGAACCAGTCCTGCCCGTCCTCGTCGATGATGACGCCGTGCAGGCTCTGGCCCGCGCGGCGGGCCTCGCGCACGGCCATGTGGCTGTCCTCGATGCCGTGCTGGCCCTCGTAATGGTCGAGGTCGTTGGGCTTGCCGTCGGTCAGCACGATGAGCAGCTTGCGGCTCGCGCTTTCCTGCGCGAGCTGTGCCGAGACGTGACGGATCGCGGTCCCGAGGCGCGTGTAATGGCCCGGGCGCAGCGCCGCGATGTTGGCGTGGATCGGCGGGGCCATCTGGGCGTCGAAGCCTTTCACCCGCGTCAGGAACACCCGGTCGCGGCGGAGCGACGAGAAACCCCAGATCGCGAAACGGTCGCCCGCCGCGTCCAGCCCCTCGGCCAGCGCGGACATCGCCTCGCGCGCTATGTCGATCACGCAGCTTTCGCCGATGGCGGCCTCGGTGGAGCGCGAGGTGTCGATCAGGAAGGCCACGGCGAGGTCGCGCTCGACCTTGCGCAGGCTTTGCCAGATCCGGTCGCTGCCCCGCCCGGTCGCGGCGAGATCGGCGCGGCTCGCGATGACGGCGTCGAGGTCCAGCTCGGTCCCGTCGATCTGGCGCGGGCGCAGGATGCGGCGCGGTTGCAGCGCCTCGAACTGACGGCGCACGGCGCGGATATAGCGCGGATCGGCGCGGAAGGTTTGCGCGGCTTCGGGCCGCGCGGGCGCGTCGAGCACCCGGCAGTGACCCTCCATGTAGGCGCGGCTGCGGTGGTTCCATTCGGGATAGACATGCTCGCCCGCCAGCGCCTCGTGCTCCGCCTCGGCGGGCGAGAGGTCGAGATGCAGCCGCAGCCGCGTCGCGGCCTTGCGATCATGCCGCGTCAGGGTGATCTGGTCCTGATCTTCGGCGGCCTTGGCGGCGTTCTCCTCGTCATCGTCGTCGACCGAGCGATTGACGTTGAGCGCCTCGACCCAGGACAGGATCGACTCGAAGCGGTGGATGATGAAGCTGTCGCGGCGGCGCGCCTGATCGAGATCGCGGCGCTCGCCATGCTTGCGCTGCGTGCTGGCCATCGCGGCCGGGGCGGAGGCGGAGGCGTCGGCCTCTTCCGAGGCGGCGCTGCGGCCTGCGGTGTTGGGGGCAAATTGCAGCCAGATCGGCACCGGGGCAAGCGGCATGTAACCACGTGCGCCCTCCGCCGTCTCGGGCAGCGGGGCGGGGGTACCATCGGCGGAAAGCTGGTCGCAGATCGCGGCCTCCAGCGCGGCCTCGGCCGCCGGGCGCGACAATCTGCGGCGACGTGCGAGGGTGAGCGCGGCCATCTCGTGGTAGGGCGCGCGCAGCCCGATGCAGCGGCGATAGGCCAGATCGCAGGCTCGCGCATTGGCACGGATCTGCGCGCAATCCATCGCCGGGCCGTCGGTCTCGTCGGGCAGATCGGGCATCGCGTCGCGGCTGAGCGCAGCCAGTGCGGTCAGCCAGAAATAGGCCGCGCGGTTGAGATCAGATCGGGGGAAGACATCCATCACCGGCGGCAGGCGCAGCCGCGCGCCGTCGAAGCGGGCGATGCGCTCGGTCTCGCGCCCGGCGCCAAGGCGACGCCGGACGGGTTGGCGGTGACGGACCGGGGTGGCCGGGGCCTCGACGATTTCGACATCTGCACCGCCGCCAAGCGCGCGCAGCAGCAGCGCGAGCGAGGGGCGCAACGCAACCAGCTCGACCGCGGCGTCGGGATGGCGATCGTCCCGACCGATATCCTTGGCCAGATCGTGCCAGATTTCGCCTACGGTTTCCTCTGGCTCCATCAGGTCCATCAGTTTCATGGCGTGCTCCTCAGCCGTAGATCGTGGCGATCAGGTCGCGCAGCGCCTGCTGCACGTCCGCCTCGTCGCTGAGCGCCTGGACCACGGCGGTCTCCAGCGCCTCCTCGATCGCGATGCCCGCGCCGATCAGCCGCGCGGCATAGACCAGAAGCCGGGTCGAGACGCCTTCCTCCAGATCCATGCCCGAGAGCTTGCGGATATGCCCGGCGAGGCGCACCAGCGGCACCACCTGCGCCACCGGCAGGCCGGTCTCGGCGGTGATCACGCGGGTTTCCGCATCGGGTTCGGGAAAGTCGAAGGCGATCGAGAGGAACCGCTGCCGGGTCGAGGGTTTGAGCCGCTTGAGCACGCTCTGATAGCCCGGGTTGTAGGAGGCCACGAGCATGAAGCCCTCCGGCGCGTCCAGCTCCTCGCCGGTGCGGTCGATGATCAGGCGGCGGCGCGAGTCGGTGAGCGGGTGCAGCACCACGGTCACGTCCTTGCGCGCCTCCACCACCTCGTCGAGATAGCAGATCGCCCCTTCGCGTACCGCCCGGGTGAGCGGCCCGTCGACCCATTCGGTCTCGCCGCCCTTCAGCAGATAGCGCCCGATCAGGTCCGCCGCCGACAGGTCGTCATGGCAGGCGACGGTGTAGACCGGCTTGTTCAGCCGCGCCGCCATATGCTCCACGAAGCGGGTTTTGCCGCAGCCGGTCGGCCCCTTCAGAAGAAGGGGCAAACCGTTGTCATGCGCGCGCTCGAACAGGGCACATTCGCGGCCGGTGGGGTGGTAGTAGGGGATGCGGTCGTTGGTCATGTCGAGGGACATCGTCATTCTCCTGCCACGGGGGTTGCGGGACCGGGGGCGATGACTTCACGCCGGCGCACCACGACGAGCGAGTAGATGAACAGAAGCGCCCCCAGCACGACCGCCGCCCCCGCGCCGAAGCGCATCAGGTAGAAGATCGACAGGCTGTCCTGCACATCCATGTAGTAGTCGCCCACGACCCGCTGCATGTGGGTCTGGATCGTGCCTGCGAAGGTCAGAACGAAGGTCATGAAGGCCATGCCGCCGGTCATCAGCCAGAACGCGCCCATGTTGAGGACCTGGTTGTAGGGATCGCGCCCGCGCAGCATCGGCATCGCGTAGGTGAAGACCGCGAGATTGAGCGCGACATAAGCCCCGTAGAAGGCGAGGTGCCCGTGCGCCGCGGTGATCTGCGTGCCGTGGGAGTAGAAGTTCACCCCGTGCAGCGTGTGCAGGAAGCCCCAGACGCCCGCGCCGAAGAAGGCCACGGTCGACGACCCCAGCGACCACAGGAGCGCTGCCTTGTTGGGGTGGTTCTTGCGGCCCTTCCAGACCATCACGAAGGCGAAGGACATCATCAGGAAGAACGGGATCACCTCGAAGGTCGAGAAGATCGAGCCCACCCACTGCCAGTAACCCGGCGTGCCGATCCAGTAGAAGTGGTGCCCGGTGCCGAGGATGCCGGAGAACAGCGCGGTCGCGACGATGACATAAAGCCATTTCTCGACTACCTCGCGGTCCACGCCCGTCAGCTTGAGCATCAGGAAGCCGAGGATCGCGGCCATCACCAGTTCCCAGGTCGCCTCGACCCAGAGGTGCACGACCATCCACCAGTACATCTTGTCGAGCGACAGGTTGTCGGGGTTGATGAAGGCGAAGATCCACAGCAGCGACAGCAGCCAAAGGCCCATCAGCAGGACGTTGGTGATCGCGGTCTTGCGACCCGCCAGCACCGTCAGCGAGATGTTGATCAGGAAGATCACCGCGGCGACGAGGATGCCGAACTTCACCCAGAGGGGCTGTTCGAGGAACTCGCGCCCGCCATGGATACCGACGAGATAGGAGCCGACCGCGCCCAGCGTTCCGATCATCAGGATCGCGAGTTGCAGATAGGCGAGCTTGACCGAGAAGATCTCGCGCTCGCTTTCCTCGGGCACGAGGAAATAGGCCGCGCCGAAGAAACCCAGCAGCAGCCAGACGATCAGCGCATTGGTGTGGATCATCCGGATCACGTTGAAGGGCAGGACTTCGGACAGCGTGTTGGGCGAGACGTAGATCCAGCCGGCCAGAAGGCCGCCCAGAACCTGCACGCCGAACAGCAGCATCGCGCAGTAGAAATAGGCTTTCGCCACGGATTGGGATTGGTATTTCATCGGTTTGTCTCCTCAGCCCGCATCATTGGGCGGCCAGCCCTGCGTGTCGGTGTGATCGGCCCAGCGGAGGAATTCCGCGAGTGCGCGCATGTCCTCTTCGTTGATGTCGAAATGCGGCATCTGGCGGCGGCCCTCGATGCCGGAAGGCTGCGCCGCGATCCAGGCGTCGAGCGTCTCGTAGGCGCCCTGCGGATCGTCGGCGACGCCCCAGCGGGTCATCACGTTGCCGACCTCGGGCGCGAAATAGGCACCTTCGCCATGCAGGGTGTGGCAGTTGATGCAGGAATTGCGTTCCCAGACGGCCTTGCCGCGCGCGACCTGTTCGGTCAGCGGGGCGGAGGCGGTTGAGTTGTTCACGATATAGAAGTGGCTCTGCGCGGTCAGTGCGATGAACACCAGCACGAAGAAAATGGATCCTCCGTAAAAGATGTTTCGCGCCCGCGACTTGGTCAGGATTTCAGCCATTGGGGCCTCCCTTGGGGTCAGTCGATGGCCCGAGGGATAGCGGCGTTCGCGACCGGGAAGTTTGCGCCAGCACAACGTTTGATGGGATTGCCGGGATTAGCGTGGTCGGCAGAGAGGTCCCGCCATGTCAAAACCCAGCTGGAAGAACCCGGATGTCACGCTTGACGCGCTGATGCGCGAATGGCCCGCGACGATCGAGGTGTTCATGCGTCACAAGATGCTCTGCGTCGGCTGTCTGGTGAACCCGTTCCACACGATCGACGATGCCTGCACCGAGTATCACCTCGATCTCGACGCGTTCATCGCCGAGCTGGGCGCGGCGATCGAGGCGGCTGCCTAGACGACTATCGGGGCAGCTACCGAGAGGGGGGCAGCTCCCCGCGGCAGATCAGCACCAGACGATGCGCATCGGTCACGGTGATCCGCTTGCGGCGGCTGGCGACCAGCCCCTGTTTTTCCCACGCGCTCATCAGCCGCGAGACCGTGTGCAGCGTCGTTCCGGTCATCTCCGAGAGATCCTGCCGGGTGATCGGGAAATCGATCTCGATTCCGGCCTCGACCTTGCGCCCGGTCTGATTGATCAGTCGTAGAAGCGAATTGGCGACCCGCTGCTCGACCTGTTGGGTGGCCATCTCGACGATGCGGTTGTTCATCTCGCCAAGACGCTGTCCGACGGTCTTGTAGGTCTCTGTCGCGAAGCCGTCATACTGCGCCACGAACTGATCCCAGAGCCGCATCGGCCAGCCCAGCACGATCGCCTCCGAAGCGGTGACCGAAGTGGCGGGGTAGGTGGTACGCCCGATCGCCTGCGCGATCCCGAAAAGCTGCCCCGAGGGGATATGCAGCGCGATCACCTGCTCGCCCGTGGGGGTGATCCGCATCACCCGGATATAGCCGTCGAGCAGCATGTAGAACCGTTCGGCCGGGGCGCCTTCCTCGAAGACGGCCACGCCCTCGTCGAAGCGGCGTACGCTGGCGAGATCGAGAATCTCGCGAATTTGCCGTTTCTCCAGTCGGGAGAACGGGGGCATCGGCGTCAGCAGGCTCTCGTCGAGCCGCGGCATGGTCTTGCGGGAGGCAGGCGCGCTCATGCCTTCTCTAAACATACGGCCACCCCCACGTCCAATACGAAAAGTCACGCACGCGCGAGCGGCGGGTGAAAAAATATCGCGATTTCGTGAAAAGCGCCGCGAAGTTTGCGCCAGAGCAAAAAACGGCGGCGCGGAGTTCGCTAAACCAAGGGCAATCCAAGGATGCAAGGAAAGGACAAGAGATGATCCGCACCCTGATTTCCGCCCTCGCGATGACCGCCCTTCTGGGCGGGGCGGCAAGCGCCGAGACCTACGAAGTCCACATGCTCAACAAGGGCGAAAAGGGCGTGATGGTCTTCGAACCGGCCTTCGTGAAGGCCGCCCCCGGCGACACGATCCGCTTCGTTCCCACCGACAAGGGCCATAACGCCGAAACCATCGACGGCATGATCCCGGACGGGGCCGAGGGCTTCGCCGGCAAGGTCAACAAGGACGTCGAGGTCACGCTCGACACCGAAGGGCTCTACGCGGTGCGCTGCAAGCCGCACTACGCGATGGGCATGGTGATGCTGATCTCGGTGGGCGACGCCAAGGCACCCGAAGGGTTCCTCGAGGGCCGTGTGCCGAAGAAAGCCAAGGAACGCTTCGAAGCGGAATTGGGCGCGCTGTGAGCGCCCGCGGCAGGAAACGCGCGACAACTTCCTGCTACTTTTAACCATCGGAGGCTAAAATGCCTAAATTTATCAATCCAGCTCTCGTGAAGACCAATCGGCGCAATGTGCTGCGCGGGTCGCTTCTGGCAGGTGCCGCGGCGATGACCGCAGGGGCCGGGATGGCCGGAACCCCGTCCAAGCGCATGGCGCCCCATGTCGCGCCGCGCCCTGCCGCGCCGAAATTCATCCTCGCCGAAGCCGAGGCGCAGGTCGCCGCTCCGAAGGTGGACCTGTCGGGCTATACCCGCGTCCGCCAGGAGCTGGTCGCGCCGCCTTTTGCTCCCGCACACGAACAGGTCGCGACGGGTGGCCCGAAAATCGTCGAGATCCGCATGGAGACCAAGGAGGTTCTGCTGACGGTGGACGAGGATACCGGCGCGAGCATCTGGGCGCTGACCTATAACGGCTCGGTTCCCGGCCCGCTGATCATCGTGCACCAGGACGACTATGTCGAACTGACCCTCGCCAACCCCGCCGACTCGCAGATGGAGCACAATATCGACTTCCACGCCTCCTCGGGCGCGCTGGGCGGCGGTGGCCTGACCCATGTCTATCCCGGCGAGGAAACGGTGCTGCGCTTCAAGGCGACGCGGCCGGGCGTGTTCACCTATCACTGCGCGCCGGGCGGGGCGATGATCCCCTACCACGTCACCCACGGCATGAACGGCACGCTGATGGTGCTGCCGCGTGACGGGCTCAAGGATGCCGAGGGCAACCCGCTGCGCTACGACACGATCGCCTATATCGGCGAGCAGGACTTCTATCTGCCGATGGACGAGAACGGCGATTACAAGACCTACGAGGTCGCCGGCGAGGACTTCTCCGACAGTGTCGAGGCGATGCGCACGCTCACGCCGACCCACTCCGTGTTCAACGGCTCGGTCGGGGCTCTGACCGGCGAGAATGCGTTCAAGGCCAAGGTCGGCGACACGGTTTTGATGATCCACAATCAGGCGAACCGCGACACCCGTCCGCACCTGATCGGCGGTCATGGCGACTATGTCTGGGAGAACGGCAAATTCGCCAATCCCCCGCAGAAGGATCAGGAGACCTGGTTCATCCGCGGCGGCAGCGCGGGGGCGGCGATGTACACCTTCCTGCAGCCGGGCGTCTATGCCTACGTCAACCACAACCTGATCGAGGCGGCCCTGCTGGGCGCGACGGCCCACTTCGTGGTGGACGGTGCCTGGGACAACGCCCTGATGGAGCAGGTGATGCCGCCCCACGTGGTGGAAACCTGATCGAAGGAGACCGGAGATGATCGCCAAGCTCAGTTCGCGCGCACCACGTCTTTCCCTTCGTCAGGTGCTTGCGGCGGGTGCGGCGATCCTCGCCCTCGGGGCCGCGTGGGGTTTCCTGCGCGGCCCCGATCTCGATTACGTGCCCCAGATGGCCGAGCGGGCGGTGACGCTGCCCGACGGCTACGCGCTCTACGTTCAGAAATACGAGGTGACCGTCGCGGAGTGGAACCGTTGCCACGCGGACGGCGCCTGCGAGCTTGCCTTGCGCGCGCCGCACGGCAGTGCGCCGGAGGCCACCCCGGCGACCGGGCTGAGCCATGTCGACGTCGAGCAGTATCTCGGCTGGATCAACCGCAAGGCGCGTCACGAATTCCGGCTGCCGACGATCGCCGAGTGGCAGTTCATGGCCAAGGACGTGCTGCCAGAGAAGGAAGACCCGATCTTCACCGATCCTGACCTGACATGGGCCTCGACCTACCTGACGAGCGGTCTCGCGCCGCGCAAGCTGTCGCCGCGGGGCAGCTTCTCGACCAGCGCCGAGGGGATCGTCGATCTCGACGGGTCGGTCTGGGAATGGACGCAGGACTGCTATGGCGGGGAGGGCGGCGGCTCGGTCGATCCGAAGCGCTGCGCGGCCTTTTTCGCGGGCGGCGAGCATGTCGCAGCTATCCCGTTTCTGGTGCGAGATCCGGCGCGGGGCGGCTGTGCCGTCGGAAGCCCGCCCGCGCATCTGGGCCTGCGCCTCGTCAGCGAGACCCGGATCTGATGCGCAAGGGCCTGGGCTGTCGCCCCGCGCCATCGAGCCGTCACGAACGCATCAGACCGTCCGCACCAGCCGCAGCGCGTCGTAGATTGCGGCGTGAGTGTTGCGCGCCGCGACCGCGTCGCCGATCCGGAAAAGCTGATAGGTGCCGTCCGGGTTCCGCGCGACCCTCTGCGGTTCGCCCGCGATCAGAGCCTCGTAATCGACCTCGCCCTGATTGCTCGAGCCGTCGCGCAGATCGAAATAGATGTCGTCCAGCGGCCGGGTGCCGTGATTGACGACGACCTGATCGACATGCCGCTCGCGGGTGAAGTCGCCGTAATCGCTGCCGATGGTCGCGACCAGGCCGTTGCCGGCCTTCGCCACGCCCGTCAGCTTCCAGAGCACGGTGAAGGTCACGTCGCGGGCCTGCAATTCGCGCAAGGCCGGGGTCAGCGACATCGCCATGACCTCGGAGGAGAAATTGCGGTCGCGCGTCATGATCTCGACCTTGGCGCCGCCGGCGGCGAGGGTCTCGGCGGCTTGCAGGGCGGCGTAGTCGCCAGCGTCGTCATAAATCAGCACGTTGCTGCCGGGGCGGGCGTCGCCCGACAGGATATCCCAGGATGAGACGACAAGATTGTCGCCTGCGGCCAGCACCTCGGTATGCGGCAGCCCGCCGGTCGCGATCACGACGACATCGGGCTGTTCTGCACGGATGGTGTCCGCGTCGGCATAGCTGTTGAAGCGGAAACTCACGCCAAGACGCTCGCATTCCGCGAAACGCCACTGGATCAGCTGGATCATCTCGTGGCGGCGCTTGGATTGCGCCGTGAGGCGTACCTGTCCGCCGGGATCGTTGGCGGCCTCGTGCACGATGACCTCATGGCCGCGTTCGGCGGCCACGCGCGCGGCCTCCAGTCCGGCCGGACCGGCGCCGACGATGACCACCCGGCGCGACGCGTCGGCCTTGGTAATCTCATGCGGCATTTCCAGTTCGCGCCCGGTCGATGGGTTGTGCAGGCACAGCGCCATGCCGCCCTGATAGATCCGGTCGAGGCAGTAATTCGCGCCCACGCAGGGCCGGATACGCTCTTCCTCGCCGCGCATGATCTTGGCGACGATATGGGGGTCGGCCATGTGGGCGCGGGTCATGCCGACCATGTCGAGCTTGCCCTCCGCGATGGCGTGCCGCGCGGTGGCGACATCCTGAATCTTGGCGGCGTGGAAGGTCGGGAACTGGGTGGCGGCGCGGATCTCTCCGGCGAAGTCGAGATGCGGCGCGCTGCGCATGCCCTGCACCGGAATCACGTCGGTCAGCCCCGCGTCGGTGTCGATATGGCCCTTCACCACGTTGAGGAAATCGACCATGCCGCTGTCTTTCAGCCGCCGCGAGATTTCCAACCCTTCTTCGCGGGTGATGCCGCCGGGCAGATCCTCGTCGCCGGTGTAGCGCACGCCGACGATGAACTCGTCGCCCACCCGCGCGCGGATCGCCTTGAGCGTGTCGAAGGTAAAGCGCAGCCGGTTCTCCAGGCTGCCGCCGTAAGGCCCGTCCAGTTCGTTCGTCAGAGGCGACCAGAACTGATCCATCAGGTGGCCATAGGCTTGCAGCTCGATCCCGTCGAGCCCAGCCGCTTTCATGCGTTCGGCGGCGTCGGCATAGTCCTCGATGATGCGCGAGATGTCCCAATCCTCGGCCTTCTTCGGAAAGGCCTTGTGCGAGGCTTCGCGTTCGTGGCTGGGCGAGACGACCGGAAGCCAGTCTGCCTTGTCCCAGCGGGTGCGGCGTCCGAGATGGGTCAGCTGGATCATCACGGCGCAGTCGTGCTCGTGGCAGGCATCCGTCAGCTCTTTCATCCAGCCGACGACCTCGTCTTTCCAGGCGAGGACGTTGTTGAAGACCGGCGGGCTGTCGCGGGCGACGGAGGCAGAGCCCGCCGTCATCGTGAGCGCCACGCCCGCGCGGGCCCGCTCGACGTGATAGGCACGGTAACGCTCCTTCGGCATCCCGTCCTCGGGATAGGCGGGCTCGTGGCTCGTGATCATCAGGCGGTTCTTCAGCGTCAGATGCTTGAGCTGATAGGGTTGCAGAAGCGGATCACTGGACATGGGCGGACTCCTTGAGGTCGGGTCTTGAGGGCAGGGGGCGTCAGGCGTCGATCGAGACATCCCCGATCGGGTTCGAGCAGCAGGCGAGGACGTAGCCGTCTTCGATCTCGTCATCGGTGATGCCGCCATTGTGGACCATGTGGACCTGACCGCCCTTGGTCTTGATCTTGCAGGTGCCACAGACTCCGAAAGTGCAGCCGGACGGCAGCGGCACGCCCGCAGCTTTCGCGGCGGCGAGCAGGGTTTCGGTCTCCTTGATCTTCGCGGTCTTGCCGGATTTGGCGAAAGTGACCTCGACGGCGGCATCCTCGTCGGGGGTCACGTCGTCTTCGGGCTCGACGGGGCGGTCGGCGACCGGCGCGTTGAAGCTCTCCTGATGGTAGTGGTCCATGTCGAAACCCAACCCGGTCAGCGCCTCGCGCACCGCGCGCATGAAGGGCTCGGGGCCGCAGCAGAACACTTCGCGCTCGAGGTAATCGGGGGCTGCGAGGCCAAGGATGAGCTGGTTCAGCTGCCCCTTGATCCCGGTCCAGGGCGCGTAGGGATCCTGCTCTTCAACCACCCATGTCAGTGCGATGCCGGGCAGGCGCGAGGCCATATGCTCCAGCCGTTCGCGGAAGATGATCTCGGACGGACGACGCGCGCAGTTGATGAAGACGATGTCCGGGTCGCTGCCCGCATCGTAGAGCTGCGTCGTCATCGACATCATCGGGGTGATGCCGGAGCCTGCCGAGATGAACAGGTATTTCGACGCCGGATGCACGACGTTCGAGAACATCCCCGCAGGCCCCAACGCCTTGATCCGCATGCCGGGGCGCAGATTGTCGAGCATCCAGCGCGTGCCGAGCGAGGTCGGCTGTGCCTTGACCGTGACTGTCAGGGAGGTGGGCCGCGACGGCGAGGAGGAGATCGTGAAGGTCCGGTGCAGCGGGCCGCCCGCCACCGGCAATTCCAGCGTCACGAACTGCCCGGCATTGAAGTGGAACAGCGCCCCCCGAGGGCGGGCGAAAGGTAAAGCTCGCCGTATTCGGGGCCTCGGGCAGGAAGTTGACGCATTCCAGCGGTTCGTCGTCGGTCCAGAACTGAAGGAGCGGTTGAGCATTTGCAGCCATGAGCCTACTCCGCTGCGAGGCTGCGCGGGGCAATCGCGCGGGTCATGGTGGCGGCATACCAGTCGACGAACTGGATCACGCCCGATTCCCAGTCCGGGCTGTAGGGGCCCGGCGTATAGGCCGGCGAATTGATGCCGCGCTGGTTGTCCTCGACGATCTCGCGATCCTGATCGTTGGTGGCGATCCAGACTTCGGTCAGCCGTTGCAGATCGTAATCGACCCCCTCGACCGCATCGCGATCCACGATCCAGCATGTGGTGACCTCGGTCTGCGTGGGGCTGATCGGCATCACCCGGAAGGTCAGCGAAATGTCGGGTAGGAAATGGTTCCAGGTCGACGGGTAGTGGAATTTCAAAAGCGAGCCGGCATCGGGCAGGGCGACGCGGCCGAGGGGGCGGCGCACCGCCGCCTGACCGTCCATTGTGTAGCTGACGGCGTTGTCCTGCAGCGGCATCCGCGCGAGGCGGTATTGGCCGTCGCCGCCCAGACGGAACTGCGCCGGGGCGCCGGATGCCTCACAGCGGTCGAAATGCCCCTGCAGCCGGCTCGAGATCGAGCCATCTGGGGAAACGCCCGCGACTTCCGGGTCGAGCGGGAATGAGTTGCACAGCTCGGGGTGGTTGCTCGAGCAGTGATAACACTCGCGGTTGTTCTCCCAGACCAGCTTCCAGTTGCCTTCCTCGATGATTGAAGACGTGAAGGCGACCTTGCCCCGGTGCAGGTCGTGGACCTCCAGATAGGGGTGGGCCATCGCGGCGAAGGCCTCGAAATCGGGGGCGTCATCGGCAAGGCAGATATAGATCAGACCGCAGAGGTCGCGGGTCTGAACCGGGCGCAGCCTGTGCGCTGCCGGGTCGAAATCCGGCCCCATGTCGCGCGCCCAGAGCAGGCTGCCATCGAGATCGTAGGTCCACTGGTGATAGGGGCAGACCAGCTTGGCCACGCGGCCCGCGCTCGTCTTGCACAGGATCGAGCCACGGTGACGACAGGTGTTGTGAAAGCCCCGGATCTCGCCGTCGCTGCCCTTGACCAGAACGACGTCATAGGCCCCGATCTTCAGGCGCGCATAGTCGCCGGTCTTGACCAACTGGCAGGCGGGAATGGCGAAGAGCCACTGGCGATAGAAGATATGCTCGAGATCCGACTCGAATATGCCTGGGTCGGTATAGAAGGCCCGGTCGAGCGAATATCCGGGTTTGCGATGTGCGAGCAGATCGGCAAGAGGAGGTGTCACGGGCGCGGCCTTTCCTATCCAAGCGTGATTTCACCTCATTTCAAATTTGCTTTTTTGTGCCTCTCAACGTCACAAATATTCATCCGGGATGATTTGAACTCACCCAAGACATATTTCGACATGGAATGGTTCGAAACCGACATCATGCAGCGCCCCTATGATCTTCCCTCGCTTAGCTCACTGAATTGTTTCGAGGCGGCTGCCCGAAAATTAAGCTTCAAGGCGGCGGCTTCAGAGCTGAACGTGACCCCGACGGCCGTCAGCCATCAGATTCGGGCGCTCGAGACGGAGCTTGGCCAGCAGCTTTTCCGGCGCCAGCATCGCGGCGTCGAATTGACCGAAGCCGGGGCCTATCTGTTCAACGCGGTGCAGCGCAGCTTCGAAGCCATTTCCGACGTCGTGCGCGACATGCGCGGGCCCGTCGCGGAAGACGACGTGATGGTGCTGGCCTCGACCGCGGTGAGTTCGCTTTGGCTCACCCCGAGATTGACGGAATTCTGGCTGACCCACCCGGACATTAACGTCTCGCAGATCGTGAGCGACGCGGTGGATTTGGAAGCGACCGTCGATCTGAGCCTGCATTACGGCGTGTTCCCCGAAGGGGACGAAAGCTGCACGCAGCTCTTTCAGGACCGTATCTGCGCGGTCGGCTCGGAGGCTTTTGCCGCGCGTTACGGCATCGCCTCCGCGCATGACCTGCTTCGTGTCCCGCTGATCCACATCACCCGCGAGCGCCATCGCTGGACCGAATGGCCCGACTGGCTGTCCGAGCTTGGGTGCCCGCAGCCGACCGGCAAACGGATCACCGTCAACAATTACATGATCGGGTTGCAGATGGCGAAGGAAGGCATCGGCGCCTTGCTGGGCTGGGACGGCCTCGTGGGTCACTTGATCGAGGCCGGAGAGCTCGTCACGCTCGGGGCGGAAAGCGTCGTGTCACCGCAGTGCTTCTACATCAAGGTTCACCGGCGTGCCTCCGCAAAGGCGAAGAAATTCCGCGACTGGCTCGTCGCGCAGAGCGTCACGACGGACAGCGCCCGAGCGCGCATCACCGCGATGTCGGGCGATCAGGGTTGACGTCAATGACGCCGAAACTGCTGGAATCGCCTTGCTTGCCGGCCTCTCCGATATAGCCTTCGGCCCCGAGGCCGCGTCGGAGCAGTTCGCGAATGGCGGCAGCACGGCTCGGCATCCGCTGGGAAAAACGCCAGTCATCCAGTGCTTTGATTTCGTCGTCCGAAACCATGATCTGGAGTCTGGTCAGGCGCTTGCCGCGGTCGTTCGCCATGAAACCCTCCGGACCGACTAAACTTACTCAACTTAAATCAGCTTACTCAAGGTTAATACCTTCGAGCAGTTTGTCAATTGAGGGCAGGGAGGTTACGAACTGCTCGCAGTCAAAGTTGTCAAGTGGCCGAGGGTGTTAAGTTTATGTAATTGAAATTAATACCGAAAACTTCAGATTTATGCTAGACTTCACACATGGAACAGAAGAACGCAGAGACATATCAAGGCGATCTGGTTCGTTCTCGCCCTGTTGTGCTTTTTACGAGTGAAACAGTCCTTGCGCTCGACTTCGAGCAGGTGCTGGAGGAGGCCGGATTCCGCGTCGCGCATTGCGCCACGTGCGATGTGAGTGAGCTGAAGGCGTATGGCCCGGGCGGGATTCTGGCGGCGGTGATTGACGTCACGCTGCACGAAGCCGCCGCTGCCCAAGCGCTTCCCTGGCTGAAACGGCACGGGATTCCCGCGGTCATCGTCGGCAGCGGTGCGGAGGTCGTCAATTTCGAACGATCCAAGTTCCCGAACATCGTCGCGGAATTCGAAAAGCCGGTGATCGCCGACGAATTGGTCCGGCAGTTCCGGCGTTATCTCGAGACCGCGCCGCCCGGCCTGAGGCCCGCGTCTTCCAGCGCCGTCTGGAACCGGTCCGACGGCTGATAACGCGATCTCGTCGCCGACTGGTGGGCGGCTAAGGCGAGCGGGCAGATCGCATTTGGAAAGGTCGGGTCACCTGCAGGCACGCGCCCCGATTGGGGCGCGCGTCCGTTCGCAGCCGCGCCATCCGGCCTCGGGCGAAGCGATCTCGGGAGCGGTGATGTCAGGCCGCTTTCTCGGCTGACGGGGCCGCCGAGAGGGAGGCAATAGGACGGACCCGCCTGATCAGGAGCAGCGCGAGGCCAAGCAGCACTGCATCCGCAATCGGAAAGGCGAACCACAGGCCCTCGATACCGGCCAGCGCATCCATGAGGACCAGCAGGGCCGGCACCAACAACCAAGGTTTCACCAGTGTCAGCACCGCCGTCCGCAGCGGATGGCCCATCGCCTGAAAGTGCATCGCGAGAACGAGTATCGGCCCGGTGAAGACGTAGAGCGCCGTCATCGGTCGCAGGATCGCGGCGACTGCCGCCGTGACCTGCGGATCTTCCGAAAACATCGCACCAAGCGGTTCACCCGCGACGAGACACGTCAGCGCCACACCGGCACACCAGAGAGACACGACGGCGATTGCGAGGCGCAGGGCCGCACTGGCGCGCGCGATGCGGCCTGCGCCGACATTGTTTCCGGTAATGCTCTGCGTCGTCAGCGCGATCGCCATCTGCGGCAGGAAGGCCAGCCCGAGGATGCGCGTCACCACACCATAGGCCGCGACATAGCTCGCGTGATCCGCGGAGGTGGTGCCGATCAGAAGAAGAACCGTGCTGCTGACCAGCGCCATTCCGATGAAGGTCAGCGACAGCGGCAGGCCGAGCGCGAGAATCCGCCCCCATCCCGACAGCCAACTGGCCTGCACGAGCGCCCCGAGCGGCAGCAAATCCCGATCGCGCGCCCGCACGATCAGCACCAGCGCCAGCCCGAGGATCTGCGCGCTCACGGTGCCGAGGGCAGAGCCCGCGACGCCCAGCCCGAGGAGCACGATTGCGACATAGTTCGCCGCGATGTTCAGCAGGTTCACCAGCACCGAGAGCAGCGCGATCAGCCCCGCGCGTCCTTCGTTGCGAAGGGCATCGGCGTGCAGCCCCAAGGTGAACTGGACCGGCGCGCCGAGGATCAGGATCAGCAGGTAGCTGCGCGTTTCCGCCGCGACCGCTTCGTTCCCGGCGGCGAGGGCGGAGACGACGGACGGGCCGAGAGTCAGCGCCGCGGCGATCAACCCCGCGCTGATCGCGAGCGCCAGGCCGTGCGCGCGCGCGAACACGGCGCCCGCCTTGCTTCGATCGCCGGCTCCGAGATGGCGGGCGAGCAGGCTCGACATGCCGCCGCCGCCCAGGGCGGTCAGCGCGGTGAGCAACATGACGACCGGAAAGCCCAGGCTGACGGCGGCCAGGGCTTCAGCGCCGATGAAACGACCGACGAAGATGCCGTCGATCACGTTCAACAGCCCCCCGGTGGACATGACAACCGCCATGGGGAGCGCATTCGAGAGGAACAATCGCCCGACGGGGCGGGTCAGGAAGCGGTTTTCAACAGTGTTCGAAGCGGGTCTAACAGACATCGCTCACTCCTCCGCAGAGGCATTTCGAATGGGGAGGGTGCCTGCATTGCCCACCTGCGAAATGCATCGAGGGTGAGATGTCATCTTGCTCCGGGCTTCACCGTGACGTTTGTCTGCAGGCGGCAGGTGCCCGGCACCTGTCCGTTCGATAGCCGCAAATCACCGCTCGGGCAATATGGCGCAGCTCGGCCGGATCCGTTTCTCGCAGCGCATGATGTCCCTCTGCCACGCCTTGGGCGCGCGCGTTGCCGATGTCGACGCGGCGACGCGCCATTGCGTCAGGCGTCGACGGGCTTCACCTTCGGCGGGATCGGCGCTTCGGAGGGCGTGATGCCGTGTTTCAGCAGCGCCTTGTGCATGTAGCTTCCGCGCCGGGGGCGGTTGTTCTCGGCCTCTTCCAGACGCGGTTTCATCCGACGCGCCCACATATGCACTGCATAGGTCTCGTCGGTGAGGAAATCCGCCTCCACGTCGAAGCGCGACATGATCATCTTGTTCCGGTCCTTGAAGGAGATCGGATAGAAGGCCTGTTGCGAGAGCGCATGGTCCCACTCGCCGGTCTCGCGCAGGAAGTGGCTCAGCGCGGCCGGGCCGGTCAGTCCCCATTCCTGCTCGGAGAAATGCACCGGTTCGCCGCGATCGCGGGCTGCGCGCAATTCCTCTTGCTGCTCTTCCTTCAGCCATGGCCCGATCGCGTAAGGGTCGGCCACGAAATCCAGCAGCCCGCGCAGGGTCTGCGACCCCGCCGGCAGGCGCATCACCGCGTTGCAGATCAGGTGCGGTTTCTCGAGCCCGAAAACGTAATCATCGGTGAAATCGAAGGGTTTCACGCAAAGCACATCGGCATCGACCCAGATGTAATCGGTCTTCTCCATCAGGTGCAGCCGCCACAGATCGGCATGGATAGCGGGGCTGCCGGTGCGCTTGTGGCGGATGATCTCGTCGCCCGGAAAGATGTCGCGCGCATCGCGCAGCGTCACGCCGGGCGGGGCGTTCGGGATCAGGTTGTAGCAATAGAGCAGGGTGTCATGGCCCGCATCGACGAAGGATTTCAGGCTCAGCTGTTCGAGCCAGGACAGGCGGTCACCGATCCACAGGGTCGCGATCGTCGGCAATTGGGACAAGGGTAGGCTCCTGTTCGGAAGGGTCTTTCGCGGCGCTCAGACGGCAGGCGGGGTGTAGATGGGCCAGTCGAATTTCTTGGCGATCTCGTCCATCGCCTTGCGGTAATGCGGGCGCCGCGCGGGGTGGGAGGACCTCAGCACCGCATGGGCATAGTCATAGGTCAGGCGCGGCCGATTCATCGCGAGAAGCTGTTTCAGCAGGGTTTTCTGATAGGCGGGCACGGTGCGGCGCGCACGCAGCAAAGCGTAGATCTCCGCCGGGGTCGCGTCGCCCGCGACCACCCGTTGCGTGATCGGTTTCAGAACGCCCATCGCGGTAAGCGATGACCCCAGCCGATGGCCGAAGCGTCGACAGCGGATCCGGGTCACGTTGGGCGCGCGGAACAAGGTCGCGTGCATCGAATCCTCGCGCACCGTCGGATCGTAGAGGAGCCACATCTGCGCCGCCTGTGCGGCCTCATCGGGCGCATAGCCGTAGCGATCGGTGAAATTGCGCCGCCAGACCGCGCGATAGCGCCCTTCCCAGCCGCCGGTCACGTCGCGGTCGAGCGTTGCTTGCGGCGAGAGCGCGAGCACCGTGGCGCCGGGAGCTGCCGAGGAAAACGCCGCTGCCGCGTAGCCCGCCATCGAGGTGCCGTAGAACACCACGCGGCGGAACCGCTCGAAAAATCCGGTCTCGCGCATCTCGTCGAAGAAATCATAGACCGCTTCGGCGCGGTACCATGTCCAGCCATGCGCCCCGATGCCAAGCGCCGACCACCCCTGCGAGTTGATGAAATTCACGCCCCAGGGCAGGCGCTCTTCGACCTTCTGGCGCGCATCGTCGAGATTGTCGAAGGTCACGACCAGCGTGTCGTCGCCCTCGACGAATAGTGCCTTATGCTCGGCATCGAGTCGGCGGTAGAATCCATGATCTGCCCCGATCCGTTCGAGCTGCCCAGTCCAGGCGATCTGGCGGTCTTTCAAGGCGGTATCAGGCATTGGTATAACCTATCTCGGCGGTTTGGCAGGGCCCGATATCGTGGCCATGTCGGGCGTCTCTCGGGGGGCGAGAAATCATGAAAAATCGTTCACAATATGGCGGATAGCACAAATGGGGTCCAGCCTACGGCACGCGGCTTGGCGCACTGGGGCAGCGCGGCTTGGCCAAGCCTCAGCCGGACGTCGCCGCGCGCAACCGGGCGGCCTCATGCATCATCGCGGTCAGCCGGGCGACCTCGGGGCGCTCGGTCATCTCGTGCTTCATCGTCAACCCGACAGCGCCCGACATGAACTGCGCGCCCAGCGGCAGGCTCACCAGAAGCCCCGAGGCCAGTTCACGCGCCACCACGCCGCGCGAGATGAACCACAGCATATCCGACCCTTCCAGAAGCCCGAGTCCGGTCGCGAGCGACACGGTCTCGATCGGGCAGCGCGGCTCGGTGATGCCCTGCGCGCCCAGATAATCGTCGACGATGCGCCGGATGATCGCGCCGCGCGTGGGCAGGATCACGTCGCATTGGCGCAGCGCCTCGGGGGCGGGGCGGTGTGCGAATGGATGGCCCGCGCGCGCGGCCAGAATGACCTCTTCCTCGTAGAGAAAATCGAAACGCAGCCCCGGCATGTCGGCGGCGGCGGGCATCCGTCCGATCATCAGGTCGATCGCCCCCGAGCGCAGACGGTCGAGCAGATACAGGTTGGGCCCGGTGCTGATCGAGAGCCGCGTGCCCGGATGGGCGCGGCTGAACTCGAGGGCTACGCCCGGAAAGATCGAGCCCGCCACCGTCGGCAGCGCGCCCACATTGATCACGTCGCCGATCCCGTCGCCGCTGAGCGCAGCCGCGCCAGCCTCCAGTTCCTGCAACGCCTGAATCGCATGGCGGCGAAACGCCTCGCCCGCCGGCGTCACGGTCAACCGCCGCCCGCGTCGCTCCAGTAGCGCACCGCCCAGCATTGCCTCCATCTCGGAGAGGGTCTTCGACAAGGCAGGCTGTGAAATCCCCTGCTTGCGCGCCGCAGCCGAGACCCCGCCTGCCTCGATCGTGTCGAGAAAGGCGCGGATGTGACGGAGCTTGAGACCTTTATGCATAGCCATGGGGTTATGGATTAACGTGCATTTTATATTTGGCTCAAGCGAAAACTTCAGAAAAGATTATGGTGGGAGGAAGAGGATGCACGCACTTAATTGCGACTGGGGGCATATCCATTACCGCGAAGACGGCGCGGCGCAGGGCGTCCCGGTTATATGTCTGAACTCGCTGGGCACCGATTTGCGGATGTGGGAAGGCCTTGTCGCCCCGCTCTCCGGCTATCGTCTGGTGCGGATGGACAAGCGCGGTCACGGGCTGAGCGCGACCTCTGACGCCGCCCCCACGATCACCGATCTGGCGCAGGATGCGCTGACGGTCGCCGATCATCTGGGTATCGAGGCGGCAGTGTTCGTCGGCTGCTCCATCGGCGGCATGATCGCGCAGGAGATCGCGCGGATCGCCCCCGAGCGGGTGCGTGCGTTGGTGCTCAGCAATACGGCTGCCAAGATCGGCACCGAGGAAAGCTGGGCAGAGCGGATCGCCACGGTGGAAAGTCAAGGTCTGCCCGCGATGGCGGACGGCGTGATCGAGCGCTGGTTCGGCCCCGCGTTCCGCGCCCATCCCGACTGCGCGCTCTGGGTGACGGAAGTCGCGCGCACGGATGCCAAAGGCTATGCGAATTGCTGCAAGGCGCTCGCCGGGGCTGATCTGCGCGACGCTCTGCCCGAGATTTCCGCCCCGACGCTGGTGATCGCGGGCAGCCATGACGGCGCGACCCCGCCCGAGCAGGTCATGGAAATGGCCGCCGCCATTCCCGGCGCGCGGGCCGAATTGATTGAAGGCGCGGGGCATATTCCCGCAATCGAGGCGCCCGAGCAGGTGGCGCGCCTCATCACTGAATTTCTGAAGGAGCACGAGCTTGTCTGAGCGATATGAAGCAGGGATGGAAACGCGCCGCCGTGTGTTGGGCGACGCCCATGTCGACCGCGCCGATGCGAGCAAGACCGAGTTCGACGCGCCGTTTCAGGAGTTCATCACCGAGGGCGCCTGGGGCTCGGTCTGGTCGCGGCCTGACCTGACGCCGCGCGAACGCTCCATCGTGACGATCGCGCTTCTGGCGGCGCAGGGCAATCACGAGGAAATCGCGATGCATACCCGCGCCACCGCCAATACCGGCGCCACGCCTTCGGATCTGCGAGAAGCGATGCTGCATGTCGCGGTCTATGCGGGCGTGCCCCGCGCCAATCACGCGATCAAGATCATCAAGGAAACGCTGAAGGAGATGGGCCAATGACCGGTCGTTTGATCCCCCGCGAGGCCGGTATCCACCCGCCTCTCTTCACGCCGGCCTACAAGACCTCGGTGCTGCGCAGCCCGCAGCGCGCGCTGATCGCCTTCGACAGCTCGCCCAGCGAAGAGACCGGCCCGACCTTCGGCCATGTGAAGCTCGGCGCGCTCGATAACGATCTGCTGCTGAACTATGCCCGCCCCGGCACCAGCGCCATCGGCGAGCGGATCATCGTGCATGGCCGGCTTCTCGACGAGAACAACCGTCCGATCCCGAACGCGCTGATCGAAATCTGGCAAGCCAATGCGGGCGGGCGTTACCGCCACAAGAAAGACGGTTATCTGGCGGCGCTCGATCCCGATTTCGGCGGCTGCGGGCGCACGATCACGGGCGAGGACGGCTCCTACGCGTTCCGCACCGTGAAGCCCGGCGCCTATCCGTGGCCCAACGGTCCGAACGAATGGCGCCCGGCCCACATCCACTTCTCGATCTTCGGGCACAGCTTCGGCCAGCGCCTGATCTCGCAGATGTATTTCGAGGGCGATCCGCTGATCGCACGCTGCCCGATCGCGCAGACGATCCCCGATAAGGCCGCGCTCGACCGGCTCGTGGCGGCGCTCGACATGAGTGAGACGAAACCGATGGACGCGGTCGCCTATCGCTTCGACATCGTGCTGCGCGGCCACCGCCAGACCCATTTCGAGAACCGTCCGGAGGGCATGTAATGGTGCAGAAATTCGACAAGCCGATCCTGACGCCCTCGCAGACGGCAGGGCCTTACGTCCATATCGGGCTCGCTCCCGAGGCGGGCGGCATCGAGGGGGCTCCTTTCGAGACGCTGGGCCGCGAGATCGCCGGGCCGGAGGCGAAGGGCGAGCGGATCAAGGTGACCTGCCGCGTCGTCGATGGCGGCGATCTGCCGCTGCGCGATTGTCTGGTGGAGACCTGGCAGGCCGATGCCGCCGGGATCTATCCGGGGCAGGAGGGCGCAGATCCGGCGGTCTCCGGCTTCGGTCGTATCCCCGCCGATTTCAGCACGGGCGAGATCATTTTCGAAACGATCAAGCCCGGCGCGATTGCGCTTTCGGGCGACCGCGAGACGCCGCCGCATATCTCGTTCTGGATCTTCGCGCGCGGCATCAATCACGGGCTGCACACCCGGATGTATTTCCCCGAGGACGATCTCTCGGGCGACCCGCTTCTCGCGCGGATCGAGCATCGCGACCGGATCGCCACGATGGTCGCCGAGGCGACCGGCCCGGGCGAATACCGCTTCGACATCCGCCTGCAAGGTGCGGGCGAAACCGTCTTCTTCGATATCTGAGCCATGACCCAGGACCCCTGCATCATATGTGTCGCGATCACCGGCTCCGTGCCGCAGCAATCCGACAATCCGGCGGTGCCGATCACGATCTCCGAGCAGATCGAGTCCACGCAGGCCGCGTTCGAGGCGGGCGCGACCATCGCGCATTGCCATGTGCGCAACGAGGATGGCTCGCCGAGTTCCGACCCCGACCGCTTCGCGCGGCTGATGGAGGGGCTGCACAAGCATTGCCCCGGCATGATCGTGCAGTTCTCCACCGGCGGCCGGTCCGGCGCGGGCAAGACGCGCGGCGGGATGCTGCCCTTGCGGCCCGACATGGCCTCGCTCTCGGTCGGGTCGAACAACTTCCCGACGCGGGTCTATGAGAACCCTCCGGATCTGGTCGACTGGCTGGCCTCGGAGATGAAGACCTACGATGTGCGCCCCGAGATCGAGTGTTTCGATCTCAGCCACATCTTTCAGGCCGCGAAACTGGTCGGCGACGGGCGGCTGCCCGCGAATGTCCATGTACAATTCGTCATGGGCGTGAAGAACGCGATGCCGGTCGACCGCGCGGCCTTCGATTTCATGCGCGAGACCCGCGCCCGCGTTCTGCCCGAGGCGACGTGGTGCGCGGCAGGCGTTGGGCCGGGGCAGGTGGTCGTCAACCAATGGTGCATCGAGACCGGCGGGCATTGCCGCACCGGTCTGGAGGACAACATTCGGCTGGATCGCGAAACGCTCGCACCTTCGAACGCGGCGCTTGTCCAGCGCACGGTCGATCTGTGTGAAAAAGCGGGCCGTCCGGTTGCCACATGGCAGCAGGCGCGCGAAATCCTCGCGCTGCCCATGAAGGGGGCCGCATGAGCCTCTCTCCCCTCGACAGCCCGCTCTGGTCCGGTCTCTACGGCGATGCGGAACTGGGTGCGATGCTCGACGATGCCGCATTGCTGGCGGCGATGGTGCGCGTCGAAGTGGCGCTGGCCGAGGCCTGCGCGGCCGAAGGCGTGGTGTCCGAGGCTGCGGCGACCGAGATTGCCGAGAAGCTGACCGGTTACCAGCCCGATCCGGCGACACTTGCCGAGGGCGCCGCGCGCGACGGCGTGCCGGTTCCGGCGCTGCTGAGCGATCTGCGCGCCAAGCTGTCGGAAGAGGCCGGGCAGGCGATCCATTGGGGCGCGACCTCGCAGGACATCATCGACAGTGCGACGGCGCTTTTGATGACGCAGGCGCTCGCCGTGATCGCGGCGCGGCTGCGGCGCGTGATCCGCGTGACCGGTGAACTGGCCGGGCGCGAGGCCGAGACGGTGATGGCCGGGCGAACCCGCAGCCAGATCGGTTTGCCGGTGACTTTCGGCGCGCTGGTCGCGTCCTGGGGCCAATCGCTGATCGACGCGGCGGCGCGCATGGCGGTGATGCAGGGCGCTGGGCGGGTCGCGCTACATGGCGCCGTCGGCACCGACGCGGCGCTGGGCGACAAGGCGCAGGCGGTACGTAACCGCATGGCGGAGGCGCTGGGGCTTCAGGCCGAGGATCAGCCGTGGCACAGCCGCCGCGACGCGATGGCCGGGCTCGGCGCGCAGGCGGTGTTGTTGACCGGGTCGCTGGGCAAGATCGGCACGGATGTCGTGACCCTCGCGCAATCGGGGATCAACGAGGTGCGGATCTCGGGGGGGGGCTCGTCCACCATGCCGCATAAATCGAACCCCGTGGCCGCCGAGGCGCTGGTGGCGCTGGCGCGTCACGCGGCGCATCTGCAGGGGAGCCTGTTTGAATCCGCGCTCCATGGTCAGTTCCGCGACGGCGCCGCCTGGGCGCTGGAATGGATGAGCCTGCGCCCGATCCTCGTGGCCTGTGGCACGTCGCTGCGCCTTGCCGGAGAGATGCTGGAAGGGCTCGAGGCCGACGCCCCCCGGATGCGCGCCAATCTCGAGGCCGCGGGCTTCGGCCCCTATGCCGAGCGCGCGATCTTTACGCTCGCGAAGACGCTGCCGCGCAACGCGGCGAAGAAAGCGGTGCAAGAGGCGATGGCCGCACCCGATCCCGTGGCGGCGCTTCTGGCCGCCCATCCCGAACTCGACGGGGACACCCTGACCGATCCGCTTCTTGCGGCAGGGCAGGCCCCGGTGCAGGCGCGCGCTTTCGCGCAGCGCTGCAATGACCTTTGCGGAGGAAACGCATGAAGACTCAAGTCGCCATCATCGGCGGTGGCCCGGCCGGGCTGCTGCTTTCGCAATTGCTCGACCTGCACGGGATCGAGAGCGTCGTGCTGGAGCGCCGCTCGCGCGATTACGTGCTGTCGCGCATCCGGGCCGGGGTGCTCGAACAGGGCACCGTCGATCTGCTGCGCGCCGCCGAAGTGGGCGCGCGAATGGACCGTCAGGGCGAAATCCACGACGGTGTCGAGATCTCGTGGCACGACGAGCGGCTCAATATAGACATCAAGAGCCTGACGGGCCGAGGGGTAATGGTCTATGGCCAGACCGAGGTGACCCAGGACCTCTATACCGCCCGCGATGCGCGCGGCGGCACCGTGCTGCACGAGGCCGAGGTAACGGCAATCGAGGGGCTTGAGGGCGACGGCGTCACCGTGCATTTCACCCATGAGGGCGAGGCCAAGACCCTGACCGCCGATTTCGTCGCGGGCTGCGACGGCTTCCACGGGCCGTCGCGCAAGGCGATCCCGGAAAGCCACCGTCAGGAATTCGAGCGCGCCTATCCGTTCGGCTGGCTTGGCCTTCTGTCCGAGACGCCGCCCGCCGCGCCCGAGCTGATCTACGCGGCCCATGATCGGGGCTTTGCGCTGTGTTCGATGCGCTCGCCCACGCTGAGCCGCTATTACGTGCAGGTGCCGCTGAGCGAAAAGCTGGAAGACTGGCCCGCAGAGCGGTTCTGGGACGAGCTGCGCACCCGCATCCCGGCCGATGTGGCAGAGACGCTGGTCACCGGCGAGCCGCTGGAGATATCGATCGCGCCGCTGCGCAGCTTCGTCTCCGAGCCGATGCGCCACGGGCGTTTGTTCCTGGCTGGCGACAGCGCCCATATCGTGCCGCCGACCGGCGCGAAGGGCCTGAACCTCGCGGCCTCGGATGTCTATTATCTGCACCGCGCTTTCGATCGGTTCTACAACCACGGCACGTCCGAAGGGCTCGACGCCTATTCCGAGACGGCGCTGTCGCGGGTCTGGAAATGCGAGCGCTTCTCGTGGTGGATGACCTCGATGCTGCACGATTTCCCGGAAACGGGTGCGTTCGAGCGCCGGATGCAGCGCGCGGAGTTCGAATATCTCCAGATGTCGGAGACCGCACGCAAGAGCTTTGCCGAAAACTACGTGGGCCTGCCTTACTGACGGGCCGAACCGCCCCCGCGCAAGGGGCACAAAGGGAGGAAATAACGATGAAACTTACGAAACTGCTGGGCCTGAGCGCCGCAGCCATGCTCTGGGCAAGCGGGAGCTTCGCACAGGAGATCACCCTCAAGCTGCACCATTTCCTTGGTGCCAAGGCGCCGGTGCAGACGCAGATGCTGGAGCCCTGGGCCAAGCGCGTCGAAGAGTTGTCGAACGGCAAGGTCAAGATCGACATCTACCCGGCGATGACGCTGGGCGGTCGCCCGCCGGAACTCGTGCAGCAGGCGCGCGACGGTGTGGTCGATCTGATCTGGACGCTCAACGGCTATACGCCGGGTCTCTTCCCGCGCACCGAGGTGTTCGAGCTGCCGACGGTCTATAACAACGACCCGGCCGCGACCAACCTCGCGATGCGCGACATGTTCGACAAGGAACTGAAGCAGGAATACGAGGACAAGGGCCTCGAAGTGATGTTCCTGCACGCCCATGCGGGCAACGGCATCCACACCGTGGATACCCCGGTGCACAGCCCCGCCGACGTGAAGGGTCTGAAGCTGCGCACGCCGTCGCGCACGGGGGCCTGGGTGATCGAGGCGCTGAACGCGCAGCCGGTCGCGATGCCGGTGCCGGAACTGCCGCAGGCGCTGTCGAAGAAGGTCGTCGACGGGGCGCTGATCCCGTGGGAAATCATCCCCGCGCTGAAGCTGCAGCAGCAGACACAGTACCAGATCGAAGGGCAGGACCATTGGCGTCTGGGCACCTCGATCTTCCAGGTGTCGATGAACAAGGCGAAATGGGACAGCCTGCCCGATGACGTCAAGGCGGCGTTCCGCAAGGCCTCCGACGAGGAGTGGCTGAAGGAAGTCGGCCAGATCTGGCGCACCAGCGACAATAACGGGATCAAGGCCGCCGAAGCGGATGGCAACGAGCTGATCACGCTCTCGGCCGACGAGACCCAAGCCTTCAAGGATGCGATGCAGCCGGTCGTCACCCGTTGGGAAGACGAGGTGAAAGGCCAGGGCATCGACGGTCCGGCGCTGGTGAAAGAAGCCCGCGAGCTGACCGCTGAAGAAGAAAAGAACCTGGCGAGCCAGTAACCAACGGAGCGGCGACGATCATGCATTCTGCAACTGAGACTTTCTTGCGCAAGGCGATCTATGCCTGGGCCCTCGCCGGAGGCGGGGTGCTTGCAGCGATCGTCGCCGTAAACGTCTGGACAGTGTTGGGCGGCTTTATCGGGCTGCCCTTCGCGGGGGACTTCGAACTGACGGAGATGGGGGTCGCCATCGCGGCCTTCATGTTCCTGCCCTACTGCCAATTGGCCGATCAGAACGTGACGGCGGATATCTTCACCTCGAAACTTAGCGCCGCCGTGCAGCGTCGCTTCTCGGCCATCGGCTCGGTGCTGGCGCTGGGGTTTGCCGCGCTTCTGCTGTGGCGGATGTATTTCGGGATGCTCGATCAGAAATCCTATTCGCTCGCCACCACGATCCTGCAGATCCCGGTCTGGTGGGCTTACCTTCCCGCGCTTGCCTCGCTTGCGCTACTTTTCATCGCCGCAGCGCTGAGCCTGCGGGACAACTGGACGGGGCGTGCCTGATGGACCCGATTACTCTCGGCCTGCTTGGCCTCGCCATTCTCGTGGCGCTTATCGTAATGCGTGTGCCCATCGCTTACGCGATGATCCTCGTGGGCGCTGGCGGCACCGCGATCATCAACGGCCCGGCGATCTTGTTGAGCCAGCTCAAGACGCTCGCTTACGGTCAATTCTCGATCTATGACCTCTCGGTCGTGCCTATGTTCGTCCTGATGGGGGCGCTGGCCACCAAGACGGGCCTGTCGCGCGACATGTTCCGCGCCGCCAATGCGTGGTTCGGCTGGATGCGCGGCGGCACCGCGATGGCCTCGATCGCCGCCTGCGCGGGCTTCGGCGCGGTCTGCGGCTCCTCGCTCGCAACCGCCTCGACGATGGGCAAGGTCGCCCTGCCGGAGCTGGAGCGCTACAACTACTCTCCCGCGCTCGCGACCGGTTCGGTCGCGGCGGGCGGCGTGCTGGGCATCCTGATCCCGCCTTCGGTGATCCTTGTGATCTACGCGGTGATCGTGGAGGCCAATATCGTCACGATGTTCATGGCGGCACTGGTGCCCGGCCTGATCGCGGTCGCTCTGTTCCTGCTGACCATCGCGATCTATGTCCGCCTCGTGCCGAGCGCGGGCCCCGCGCAGGGCGTGTCGGACAAGGCCGAGTTCTGGGCGGCCACGCGCGGCGTGCTGCCGGTGCTGGGCATCTTCGGCGTCGTCATCGGCGGCATCTATGCGGGCTTCTACAACCCGACGCCCGCCGCTGCGATCGGCGTCTTCGCGGTCTTCGTCTATGGCCTCTTCCGCGGGCTGATGTCGCGCGAAGCCCTGCGCTCGTCCATCCTCGAGACGGCGGGCACCACTGGCATGATCTACCTGATCCTGCTGGGCGCGGAGCTTCTGAAGATCTTCATGTCGCGGGCAGGGGTGCCGCAGGCGGCTGCCGATATGGCGGTGAATTCCGGCTTGCCGCCCATGATGGTGATGGCGATCCTGCTGATCGCGCTGATCGTGCTGGGCTGCCTGATGGACTCGATGTCGATGATCCTGCTGGTGCTGCCCTTCTTCTGGCCGGTGCTGGTCGAGATCAATGGCGGTCTCTACCAGATGGCGGACGGCTCGGGCTTCGGCCTCTCGACCGACGAGCTGAAGGTCTGGTTCGGTATCCTTGCGCTTGTCGTGGTGGAGCTGGGGCTGATCACGCCGCCGGTGGGGATGAATGTCTTCGTGATCTCGGCGCTGGCGAAGAACGTTCCGATGGGCACCACCTTCCGCGGTGTCTTCCCGTTCTTCCTGTCCGAGCTCGTGCGCGTCGCGCTTCTGCTAGGCTTCCCGGCGCTGACGCTGTGGCTGCCTCGCGTGCTTGGTGGCTGATCCACTCAAGACAAGCGGATGAGACGGAACGGGGGGCGCAATCGCCCCCCGTTTCGCATTCAGCCTGCGCGCATCGGGGCGAGGGCCTTGTTCTCGACCCCGATCCGCACCCAGAGCATCGCGGCGTTCAGTACGGTGAACAGAACTGCGACCCAGAGCAGGCCCAGTACCATCGGGGCGACGAAGATCTCGGCCACGACCAGCATGTAATTGGGGTGCGAGACGTATTTGAACGGCCCGCGCGCGACCAGCGGCTCTTCGAGGATGATGATCCGTGTCGTCCAGCGTCCGCCGAGGCTGGTGAGGATCCAGATGCGCAGCACCTGCAGCACCGCAAAGAGAGCGAGCCAGCCGAGGTGTACGGGCTGGCCGAGGCCGAAGACGATAAGGCATAGGATCCACGCGCTGTGCATCGCGACCATCACCGGGTAATGCGCCGCGCCGACCTCATGGGCTCCACGCGCCAGAAGCCGCGCAGTGTTGCGCCTGGCGATGACAAGCTCGCTCAGCCGTTGCACGATGATGAAGGCCAGAAAGAGAACGCTCGGGAGGGACATCACGCGGCCTCCGCCTCGATTTGGGGCGGGCCGACATGGAAGGGCAGGAACGAGGCGGTAAAGCCCGGCCCGAGCGCGCAGCCCATCATCTGTCCGGTCTTGCCCGCATCCAACACCGCGCGCATCACGAAGAGCATGGTCGGCGCCGACATGTTGCCCGCCTCGCGCAGCACGTTGCGCTCGGCATCCAGCACGCCCTGTTCCAGATGCAACGCGGCCTCGATCGCTTCCACGACCTTCGCGCCGCCCGGATGGCAGACATAGCGGTCGATATCG
This sequence comes from Thioclava nitratireducens, assembly GCF_001940525.2. Lineage (NCBI taxonomy): Bacteria > Pseudomonadati > Pseudomonadota > Alphaproteobacteria > Rhodobacterales > Paracoccaceae > Thioclava > Thioclava nitratireducens. The sequence goes on along the minus strand of NZ_CP019437.1, from coordinate 2,725,488 downwards.
GCGTGATCGAGGTTCGCGGCCCGCAGCGCGCCCTCCGCCGCCGTCGCGAATTCGGAATTGACGAAGCCCGGGATCGAGCGGTCGAAGATCACGCCGAAGCCGATCTCGTCCACGTCCCAGCCCATGATGTCGAGCGTGTCGGGCCATGTCTTCTGGTGCCCCTGACCGAGCGAGATCACCTGACCCGCGCCCGGCGCCTCGGTGCTGATACAGGCCGCAGCCGCGCCATCGGCGAAGAGGACGGCAGCGACGATATCGGCCTTCTGCATCCGGTCGGCGCGAAACGAGAGCGAGCAGGTCTCGACCACGACGAGCAGCACTTTCGCGCCCGGACGGCCCGCCGCGATGGATTGCGCCGTCGACAGTCCCGAAACGCCGCCCGCGCAGCCCAGGCCGAAGATCGGCACGCGCATGATGTCGTCGCGAAAGCCCATCTCGCCCAGAACCTGCGCCTCGAGCGAGGGCGTCGCGAGGCCGGTCGAGCAGACGGTGACCACGCAATCGACCTCCGAACCCTGCCAGCCTGCGGCGTCGAGCGCCGCCTGCGCCGCGTCGATGAACAGCGCTTTCGCGCCCTCCATGAACGCCGCGTTGCGATCCGCCCAGCCGTGGGCTTCCGAGAACCAGTCGATCGGCACGACCGAATAACGCCGGTCGATCCCCGCCGTGTCGAAGGTTTTCGAGAGCCGCTCGAATTGCGGGTAGGTCTCGCCGAAGATGATCTCGGCCCGCTCGCGCACCTCGGATTGCGCGAGGCAATGCGGCGGCAGAGCGGTGGAGAGACCGTGGAGGTAAACTGACATGGCAATTCCTTTTCGCTGAAGGCTGATGCTGGTCAGTCCTTGAGGAAACTGTTCGAAAATCTCGGGGGCGCGCTGGATTGCCCTGTAAGACAACGGCCCGGAGCCGGGTTTGGTTCAGCCGCAAGGAGGAGAAAGCGGGGACACGCGACGTTATCCTCTAGGTTTAAGGTCGCCTTGTAGGTGCCTGAAAGCGCTTGGTTTCGTGTTATTGGATCTGCACAGCTTTCCGACCTCAACACCAAGCTGTGATCGCTGGCTGGCGCACCGGTTCCACGGTCAGCTTTCGTCATCGACGAAAGGCAGGCACGTGAGCGGAACCTGCGGCGGCATACTCTCACTTTAAAGTCGCCTCCTAGGGTTTTGGTTTTGAATGATTTCTCGAAACCGGCGCGCCCCCAACCGAAATGATCCGCGACCGCGACGCCGCAGTGCGGCACACGGCGACTTGAGGCTGAAATCGCGCTTCGAAACCGGTTTCGGCTTTACGAAATCGGTTTCGGTGACCTAGTCTCTCGCCATGGAGGAGATTCGCGACACCGATAAGAAACCGTCCGAGCCGGCACCGCGCCGAGTTCGGATCTCTGACCTTGCGCAGGCGCTGGGGCTGACCAAGAGCACCGTGTCGCGCGCGCTCAACAACTATTCCGACATCTCGCCCGAAACCCGCGAACGCGTGGCGCGGGTGGCAGCCGAGATGGGCTACGCGCCGATGCCCTATGCGCAGGCGGTGCGTACGGGGCGGGTGCGGGCGCTGGGCCTGGTGCTCGAACTGGACGCACCGGACCGCTACGGCCCGTTCCTTACGGATTTTCTGGGCGGGATCACGCAGGAAGCCTCGCTGGAAGGCTGGACCCTGACGATCGCCTCGTCGAATTCGCGCGAGGAGATGGAGGACACGGTCACGCGGCTTCTGCAGGAGCACAAGGTCGATGGTTTCATCCTGCCGCGAACGCAGGTCGTCGACCCAAGGGTGAAATTCCTGCAATCGAAACATGTGCCCTTCGTTCTGTTCGGCCGCACCGGTCACGGCAAGCCCGATCCGGGCCTGTCGTGGTTCGACGTCGATGGCGAGGGGGCGATGCGCGCCGCCGTCGCGCGTCTGGCGGGTTTCGGCCATCGCCGCATCGCCTTCGCCGGGTCGCATACGAGCTACAATTTCGCGCTGTTGCGCCGAGACGGCTACCGAAAGGGGCTGGAAGAGGCCGGATTGCCCTTCGATCCCGCGCTCGAGGTGATGGAGGTCTCGAACCGCGCGGAAGGGGCAGAGGCCGCGCGCCAGTTGCTCGATCTGGCCGAGCCCGCGACGGCGATCGTCTACTCCACCGACGCGACGGCGCTCGGCGCCTATGACGTGGCGCGCGAGCGGGGGCAGACGATCGGGCGCGATCTGTCGGTCATCTCCTATGACGGCATTCCCGAGGGCCGGATGGTCGATCCGCCCCTCACGACATTCGCAGTCGACAGCCAGCATGCGGGCGCGCGTCTCGCGTCGCTGCTGATCGCGCAGCTCCGTGGTGCGCCGCCCGGTGAGCTGACGGAACTGGTGGCGGCGCAACTGGAACCGGGAGGCTCCGACGGGCCGCCCGTCGACCCATAAGAGTAACGCAATCTACCGGGAGGAAAGTAAATGAAATCGATACTTGGACATAAAACGGCGATGCTGATGGGCTCGACCGTGCTTGCGCTGATGGCGGGCGCCGTCGCGGTGCAGGCGCAGACGATCAAGTTCTGGACCACCGAGGAACAGCCCGAGCGTCTGGCCAAGCAGCAGCAGATGGCCGACGACTTCAAGGCCAAGACCGGCATCACCGTCGACGTGATCCCGGTCACCGAAAGCGACCTGAACCAGCGCGCGACCGCAGCCTTCGCGGCGGGGGACCTGCCCGACGTGATCTACACGCCGCTGCAGAACGTGCTGCCCTGGACCGATGCGGGCATTCTCGACACGCTGGCGAGCTCGGACGTGGTCGACAAGCTCGATCCGGCCACCTTCGCGCCCGGCGCGCTGAAGATGGTCGAGACCGATGGCGATTACGCCGCGGTGCCGGTCGATGGCTGGACGCAGATGATCCTCTACCGCAAGGATCTGTTCGACAAGGCGGGCCTCGCGCCGCCGACCGATTTCAAATCGATCGAGGCCGCGCTCGACAAGCTCAACGATCCGCCGAACATGTATGGTTTCGTCGCAGCGACCAAGGTCGACGACAACTACATGAGCCAGATTCTCGAGCAGATCTTCCTCGCCAACGGCGTCTCGCCGGTGGGGCCGGACGGCTTCAAGCCGCTCGACGAGAAGAAGACAGTCGAAGTGCTGAACTTCTACAAGAAGCTGGCCGATGCCTCCCCGCCCGGCGAGAACTACTGGAAGCAGTCGCGCGAGCTGTATTTCGCGGCAAGGCGGCGATGATCATGTGGTCGCCCTTCATCCTCGACGAGCTGGCCGGCCTGCGTGACAGCGCTCCGCCGATGATCAACGATGACCCGACCTCGACCGAGCTGTCGAAGGATACCGGCGTCGTGACCAACCTCGCGGGCCCGTCGAATCCCGACGGTGCGAGCTGGGCGGACCTGCGTTATTTCACCATCACCGCCGACGCCGACACCGATGCGGCCGAGAAATTCGTCGATTACTCGATGAATGACGGCTACGAGCAGACGCTGTCGATCGCGCCCGAGGGCAAGTTCCCGACCCGTCGCGGCACTGATGAGGATCCGGAGAAGTTCACCAAGCTCTGGGCGACCCTGCCGGTGGGCGTGGATCGCAAGGCGCCGCTCAAGGATCTCTACGATCCGGCCGTGGTCGACGAGATCACCAAGGGTCTCGACACTGCACAGCGCTGGGGCGTGAAAGACGGGCAGCTCGCGCTGGCCTCGAAGATGCTCAACAGCCAGGTCATCAACCGGGTTGTGCGCGACTTCATCGACGGCAACATCTCGGCCGAGGATGCGGTCGCGAAGATGAACGACGAGCTGGGCAAGATCAACTGATCCGATCTCTGGCCGGGGCAGGGCGGTCGCGCCTTGCCCCGGGGCCGAAGCCCGCTCTGACTGCATGGATTGGAGACTGTCATGACCGACATATCGCCGCCCAAGGGGCGCGGCGCGCTTGCCCGTCGCGAAGCGCGTCTCGCCTGGGGCCTGCTGTTCCCGACCATCGCGATCGTGGCGCTCGTCGTGATCGTGCCGCTGCTGGCGATCTTCTGGATCTCCGTGAAGCCGGTGACGTTGGGCGATCTGCGTCCGGCCGAGATCCGCACGCGGGTGGCGCTGCGCGAGCGGGGCGATCAGCCGCTTCTCGAGTTGCGCGTGATCAATCCGTCGGGCGAGCAGGAGATGACCAAGGCGGGGTTGAATGTGACCCTGCCCGAGGGCGTGACGCTGACCGGCGATCTGCCTCAGGGCTGCGCGATGGACGGGCAGGACCTGTCTTGCGATTTCGGCACGCTCGAACCCGGCGCGAACGAGCGGTTCCGCGTCGATGCGCAGGTGACCGGCGATACCCGCGCGGCAGAGCGCGCGATGCGTGACGCCGAGGTCACGGCGACCGGCCACGTCTCGAACGTCCTGACGAATTCCACCTTCACGCTCGAAAACTTCCGCCGGCTCTTTTCGGGCAGCGAGTTCTGGAGCGTGCTGGGTATCACGCTGTTCTACACGGTCTTCGGCACGCTGGGTGCGCTGGTCGTGGGGCTGTTCGCGGCGCTGCTGCTCAACAAGAGCTTCCGCGGGCAGGGCATTCTGCGCGGGCTTTACCTGTTTCCCTATGTGGCCCCGGTGATCGCGGTGGCCTTCACCTGGATCACGCTCTTCGATCCCTATTCCGGCTCCGCCAACGCGCTGCTGGTGCAGATGGGCGTGAGCGAAGGCGCGATCAACTTCTTCGGGGCCAAGCCGCTCGCGCTGATCATGGTGACGGTGTTCGAGATCTGGCGCTATTTCCCGCTCTCGTTCCTTTTCATCCTCGCGCGAATGCAGAGCATCGACACGGATATGTACGAGGCGGCGGATATGGACGGGGCCTCGCCGTTCCAGAAATTCTGGTATCTCTCGATGCCGCAGCTGCTGGGGATCCTCTCGGTCCTGTTCCTGCTGCGCTTCATCTGGACCTTCAACAAGTTCGACGACATCTTCCTGCTCACCGGCGGCAATGCCGGCACGCGGGTCCTGACGGTCAATGTCTACGAACAGGCTTTCGCGGTGTCGAATATCGGTGCGGGTGCCGCGGTCGCCGTGGTGATCTTCGCCTGCCTTCTGGTTTTCTCGGGGCTGTTCTTCCGCACCATGAGCCGGGAGGAAGGGCTATGAAAATCCTGCATAAAGGCTATCTCGCCGGGCCGATCATCGGAGCGCTCTGGGCGCTGGTCATGTCGGTCACGCTGGGGGTCGCGATTTCCTTCGCCACCGGGGCTGCGGCCAAGCCTGCGCTGATCGGCTCGCTGATCCTCGGGCTCGCGACCGGGTTTGCCCGCGTGCGCATCGCCAATCGATGGGCTGCGGATGCGGTGGCGGTGGTCGTGGCGCTGGTGCTGATGGCCATCGGCCTCGGCGCGCTGCAATTCGACGAAAGCTTCAACTTTGTCTGGCGCGTCGTCCTCAGCGTTGTGCTCGCGGGCACGGTGTCGATCCCGCTCAACTCGATCCTGCGCGAGCTGCAATTCGGCGCGCTCACCCGCCACCAGTTCGAGGATGCGGTGATCCGCTTCCTGACCGGTTTCGGCTACATCTTCTTCACCGCGATCGTGGTCATCCCGTTCTACGTGATGGTCATGACCTCGATGAAGTCGCAGCAGCAGCTGATGCTCAACCCGCTCGATTTCTCGATCGACCTGAGCCGGGGCTGGCACCTGTTCGACAGCTATTACGAGCTGATGACGCGGTTCCATTTCGGCCGCTACCTCTGGACGAGCTTCTACGTCTCGGTGCTGACCGTGCTGCTGACGCTGCTGTTCTCGGTGCCCGGCGCCTATGCGGTGGCGCGGCTGCGCTTCCGTGGGCAGAAAGTGTTCTCGCGCGGTATCCTGCTGATCTACATGGTGCCGATGATCGTGCTCGCGCTGCCGATCTACATCGCCTACTCGATGGTGGGTCTGCGCAACTCGATCCTCGGGATCGTGATGATCTATCCGGTCACCACTATTCCCGTCGCGCTCTACATGCTGCAGGGCTATTTCCGCGGCCTCCCCGTCGAGGTCGAGGAGGCGGGGCTGATGGACGGGCTCTCGCGGCTCAAGGTGATCTGGAAGATCACGCTGCCGCTGGCGCTGCCCGCGATGGCCTCGGTCGGGCTCTATGTCTTCATGATCGCGTGGAACGAGTTCCTGCTCGCCTTCATGCTGCTCGACGATCCCAGCAAATTCACCCTCACGCGAGGCATCGCCTCGCTCAACTCCTCCGAGATCCCGCGCCAGCACCTGATGGCGGGCGCCGTCATCGCGACGGTGCCGATCATGGCGCTGTTCCTCGGGCTCGAACGTTTCATGACCCGCGGCCTGACGGCCGGCGCGGTGAAAGGATAAGACATGATGACCGAAACTGTGGCCGCCACCGATTTCTTCGACCGGGACGCTGCGGCGCGCGAAATCCTCACGCAGAACGACCGGGGCGGCTATACCGTGCCGACCGATGGCCTCTATCCCTACCAGTGGAACTGGGACAGCGCCTTTGCGAGTCTCGGTTTCGCCGAATTCGACCTGGACCGCGCCTGGCAGGAAATCGAGACGCTGTTCACCGGGCAATGGGACAGCGGCATGGTCCCCCATATCATCTTCCACAAACCCGATCCGGGCTATTTCCCCGGTCCCGACGTCTGGGGTTGCAACGGCCCGATCGCGTCCTCGGGCATCACCCAGCCGCCCGTGGCACTCAGCTTCGCGACGCGGCTTCTGGCGGCCGATCCGGAGGCGGGGAAGGCGCGCTTCGCGGCCCTTTATCCGAAGATGCGCAAATGGGCGGAGTGGTTCCTGAAATGGCGCCGTGACGAGAAGGGCGCGATCTTCGTGATCCATCCATGGGAATCCGGCCGCGACAATGCGCCGGACTGGGACGACGCGATGAGCAAGATCGACCCGCAGGACGTGGGCTATTACGAGCGCCGCGACACCCAGCATGTCGACGCCTCGATGCGGCCCACGAAATACGATTACGACCGCTATATCTGGCTGGTGCAGCGCGCCAAGGCGCTGGATTGGGACGATGCCAAGGTCGCCGAGGACAACCCGTTCAAGGTGGCCGATCCGACCATGCATTTCATCCTGATGCGGGGCCTGCGCGACCTTCTGGCGGCAGGTGAGGCGCAGGATCTCGATACCGGCGACATGGCCGCGCAGCTGGCCGAACTGGAGGCCGGTGCTCAGGCGCTGTGGAACCCCGGCATGGGCTTCTACGACAGCTACAACTGCAACAACGGCATCTGGTCGAACGCGCTGAGCAACGCCTCCTTCCTGTGCTGGTTCGGCGGGCTCGACGCGCCGCAGATGGAGCAACACCTCGCCCGCGTGCTAGATGCCGCGCCCTATGGCGTGCCCTCGCTCGCGCCGTTCGATCCGCGCTTCGACGCGAAGCGCTACTGGCGCGGCCCGACCTGGGGGATGATGAACATGATGATCGGCGAGGGCGCCTCGGAACGGGGCGTCGCGCTTGGCGAAGAGGTCCGCAAGCGCACTCGCGAGGTGATCGGGCGCTACGGTTTCGTCGAGTATTTCGACCCGATGACGGGCGCGGCTGCGGGCGGCAAGGCATTCACCTGGACGGCGGCCGTCTGGCTCGCCTGGGCCGGCAAGGAGGGCTGACATGGGTTCGATCACGTTAAACGGTGTCGAGAAATGGTTCGGCGAGGTGCAGGTCATCAAGGGGATCGACCTCGAGATCAAGGATGGCGAATTCGTCGTCTTCGTGGGGCCCTCGGGCTGCGGCAAGTCCACGCTTCTGCGGATGATCGGCGGGCTTGAGGATACCTCGCGCGGGGCGATCGAGATCGACGGCGCGAATGTCACCGATCAGCCGCCCTCGAAGCGCGGCCTCGCGATGGTGTTCCAGTCCTACGCGCTCTATCCGCATATGTCGGTGGCCGAGAATATGGGCTTCTCGCTCAAGATGGCCGGGGCGCCGCAGGGCGAATGGCGCGCCAAGGTCGACGAGGCTGCGGACATCCTGAAACTGCAGAGCTTCCTCGACCGGCGGCCCAAGGACCTGTCTGGCGGCCAGCGTCAGCGCGTGGCAATTGGGCGCTCGATCGTGCGCGACCCGACCGCGTTCCTTTTCGACGAGCCGCTGTCGAACCTCGATGCGGCGCTGCGCGTGGAGATGCGGCTTGAGATCGCGCGGCTGCACCGCAATCTCAAGCGCACGATGATCTACGTCACCCATGACCAGGTCGAGGCGATGACGCTGGCGGACCGGATCGTGGTGCTGGAATATGGCAAGATCGCGCAGGTCGGCACCCCGCGCGAGCTTTACGAGAAGCCCGCGAACCTGTTCGTGGCGCAATTCATCGGCAGCCCGAAGATGAACGTGATGCCCTGCGCGGTCTCGGATGGCCGCTACAGCCTCGAAGGCGGGCGCAGCGGGGCGTGTCCCGCGCCGCAGACCACGCAGCTTGGTATCCGGCCCGAGCATATCTCGCTCGTGGCCGAGGGCGAGGGGCAATGCGACGGTCGCGTCGATGTGGTGGAATTCCTGGGCGCCGATACGTTCATCCTGTTCGATTGCGGACCGCTGGGCGCGATCAATGTGCGCGTCGCGGGCGATACCGACCTGCGCCCGGGCGATGTCTCTGGGTTGGCCTTCGAGGCCGACCGCACGGTGTTCTTCGACGCCGACGGCATGGCGGTCTGAAACCGCGCGCCCGGGCGCTCATCCCGGGCCGCAGGGCAGGGCGCAGGCCTTAGCTCGCCGTTCAAAGGCACCGAAATCGGCAGTCCGGTGCCTTTTGGCGATCGGGCTGTTGTACTGGCGGAAGGTCGGGCAAGCGGCGGCGTTTACATAATTTTTCTCAATAATCATTGGGTTCCGTGACGCTTTTCTCAAATTAATGTTACCGGCGGACGATTGCTGATCGGGGCCGTGGAGGCTAGGTTTTGCGGCAATCGTCGAGCGGGCGCATTCGCGTGCATTGCGCAACCTGATGGTCGACGATGGGCCGAGACGCTCCTCCGGGTGGGAAACACGCCCGTGCGGGGAGGTCAGGCGGTCTCATCACGCGCAAAGCGAATGCGGTCCGACAACGATCGCAAACAATCCAACGGATGAGAGGAAAACACATGCGGAAGACGACACTTCTCGCGGTCGCCGGTGCGACTGCTATTGTGACCGGTTTTGCAGCTCAGACCGGGACTGCCCGCGCTGCCGAGCAGTGCGGCGACATCTCGATCGCCCAGATGAACTGGGCCGCTGCCGAGGTCACCACCAACATCGCGAAATTCATGCTGGACCAAGGCTACGGCTGTAACACCAGCCTGGTCAAATCCGACACCATCCCGGCCATCACCTCGATCGCCGAAAACGGCCGCCCCGACGTCGTCACCAACCTGTGGCTGAACTCGGCCGGCGACGCCTACAAGAAGCTCGAGAGCGAAGGCAAGATCAAGCGCGTCGCCAAGACGCTCCAGCCGGGCGGCGTCGAAGGCTGGTGGATCCCCACCTACCTCGCCAAGGAGCACCCCGAGCTGAAGACCATCGAGGGCGTGATGGCGCACCCCGACTGGGTCGGCGGCACGTTCAACAACTGCCCGGACGGCTGGGGTTGCCGCGTCGTGAGCGACAACCTGATCAAGGCGCTCGACCTCAAGAGCTCGGGCATCGAGGTGTTCAACCACGGCTCCGGCCAGACGCTCGCCTCGTCGATCGGTTCGGCCTTCGCCGACAAGAAGCCGTGGTTCGGCTACTACTGGGGCCCGACCGTGGTCATGGGCAACTATGACATGACCCGCGTCAAGCTTGGTGACTACGACAAGGCCAAGTTCGACAAGCTCCAGAACAAGGACACCAAGGATCCGCAGGTTTCCGACTTCCCGGCAGCGCCCGTGCTGACCTCGGTGACGAGCGACTTCGCGAAGACCCACCCGGCCGAGACCGAGTTCTTCTCGAAGATGAGCTTCAAGACCGACACCATGTCGAAACTGCTCGCGTGGCAGGACGAGAACAAGGCGTCGGGTGAAGAGACCGCGGTCTACTTCATCAAGAACTACCAGAACACCTGGAAGAACTGGCTCAACGCAGACGCCCAGAAGAAGCTTTCGAAGCTGATCGGCGGATGATCGTGACGCGCGCTTGATGCGCACACCTTGGACGGGGCCGAGGCAGGCCCCGTCCTTTTTCGATCCATCACGCAACAACATGGGGCGGGTCCTCCCCAATGACCCGGAAAACCAATGGCAGCTTACGAGAATTTCTTTAACGCCGTGGGGCTGAAGGACTGGTGCTCGGCTGGCGGTGACGGTGGCGGCGGCATGACGTCGATGGCCGACCTGATCGCACAGACCGACGGCACCACGACGCAAGGCCCCTCCCTGTGGAACTGGCCCTTTCCCTCGCTCGACGCCCTCAACAAGGCCTGCGCGGCGATCCCGCCCTCGCGCGACGTGACGCAGGGCCTCGAAGACGGATTTCTCGCGATCCGTGGCGGTCTGCGTGCCGTCGTCGACCCGCTGACACAGCCGCTGAGCTGGGCGCTGCGCGACATGCTCTGGATCATGACCAACACGCCGTGGTGGCTGATGGTGCCGATCCTGATGCTGATCACCTGGCTGGTAACGCGGTCCTGGAGACTTGTGGTCTTCGTGCTGGTCTCGATCGCCTTCCTCGCCTTCATCAACCATTACGACGCGGCGATGCAGACGCTGGCGATCATCTTCGTCTGTGCGTTCATATGCGTTCTCTTCGGCGTGCCCATAGGTATCGCGATGTCGCGGAGCGACAGGCTCCAGCGCACCGTGATCCCGATCCTCGACATGCTGCAGACGCTGCCGCCCTTCGTCTACCTGATCCCGCTGATCTTCCTGTTCTCGGTGACCGAGCCGAAGCTCTACGGTATCGCGATCATCCTCTACGCGATCGTGCCCGTGGTGCGCCTGACCGATCTCGGCATCCGACTGGTCGATCCCGACGTGATCGAGGCAGCCGACGCCTTCGGCATGACCAAGCGCCAGAAGCTGTTCGGCGTGCAGATCCCGCTCGCGCTGCCCAACATCATGGCCGGCGTGAACCAGACGATCATGATGAGCCTCGCCATGGTGGTAATCGCTTCGCTCGTCTCGGCCCCGGGTCTGGGCGTGCTTGTGCTGCGCGGTATCCGGTCGCTCGAACTGGGTGTTGGTCTCGTGGCGGGCTTCGGCATCGTGATCATCGCGATCCTGCTCGACCGCGTGACGAAAGCCTCGCTGGCGCGGATCGACACCAGCAAGAGCGGCAAGTGAGGAGACAGGCATGACCAAGGAAATCAAGGTCTCGATCCGACATCTCTACAAGATCTTCGGGTCGGATCCGCAAGCGGCGCTGGAAGACGTGAAGGCAGGCATGGGCAAGCCGGAACTGCTCGAGAAGCGCAACCACGTGCTCGGGCTCAGCGACATCAACGTGGACATGAAAGAGGGTGAGATCACCGTCATCATGGGGCTTTCGGGCTCGGGTAAATCCACGCTGATCCGGCACCTCAACCGGCTCATCGAGCCGACCGCGGGGGAAGTTCTCGTCAATGGCGAGAACATCCTCGACTATAACGAGGCGCAGCTGCGCAAACTGCGGCGCGAGCGGATGTCGATGGTGTTCCAGAAATTCGCCCTTCTGCCCCACCGCACGGTGGCGGAGAATACGGCGATGGCGCTGGCCACCCGCGGCTTCCCGGCCTCGGACTATGTCGCGGAAGCCGAGAAATGGCTCGACCGTGTCGGGCTCGGGGGCTACGGGGACCACCACCCGCACCAGCTCTCGGGCGGGATGCAGCAGCGCGTGGGGATCGCCCGGGCGCTGGCGTCGAACTCGGACATCATGCTGATGGACGAAGCTTTCTCGGCGCTCGATCCGCTGATCCGGACCGACATGCAGGATCTGCTGCTCGAGCTTCAGGCCGAGCTGCACAAGACCATCATCTTCATCACCCACGATCTGGACGAGGCGCTCAAGCTCGCCGATCACCTGGTGATCCTGAATGACGGTCGGGTGGTCCAGCAGGGCGAACCGCAGGAGATCCTCCTCAACCCGGCGGATCCCTACATCGAGGACTTCGTGGCCGACATCAACCGCGCCCGCGTGCTGCGCGTGCGCTCGGTGATGGAGCGTGGCGCGCCGGAAGGCGAAATGTCGGGCGATATCGACGGCAACGACAACCTCGAGAGCGTCATCGCCAAGGCGGAAGGGGCGCTCGACCGCCGCTACCGCGTGATGATGGGGGGCGAGCCGGTGGGCAGCCTCACCATGCCCTCGATCATGCGCGCGCTGGTGCCCGCGCAATCCTCGGGCGAAACCGCCAAGAGGTAAGGAGAAAGGGATCCGCCCCTGTATTGGGGCGGGTCCGACCCGCCGCGCGACAGGCGCGGGCTTTTCCCAAATATAAGCGTGGGATGCCGCAGGAGCGGGGCGCGCGCTGCCCGGCGTGCTGTCGCATCCCGGGCCGGGTCCTTAGCTGCGCACGACGTAGACCGAGCACTCTGCATGGGTCACGACATGCGACGCCGTGGTGCCCAGCAGATAGTCCTTCACCTTCGGGTTGGCGGCTTCCATCACGATGAGGTCCACCTTGCGCTCGTCTGCCAGCTTGACGATCTGACGATGCACGGCGCCCTTGCGCACGACCATCTCGATCTCGGGCACCCCGCTGGCGGGGTTGTCGTTGACGAACTTGCGCAGCTGCTGGCCCCAATAGGTATCGGAGTTGTAGATGTTGAGATTACGCTCGATCTCGGGCGCGATCGTCGCGACGATCAGCTTGGCTTGGCGCCGCCGCGCCATCTCGACGGCTTCCATGTAGGCATGATGTTCGACCTGAGCGTGGCGCAGGTTGATGGGGCAGAGGATGAGCTTTGTCTGGCGTGCCATGATGGCCTCCGGGAAGTTCGAGGCGGAAAATGAACCTCGTGGCGACCGGGCGCGTACCCGGATTGAAACAGCCTCGCCCCTACGACGAATTCCGGAGCTCGAAATGGGCATAAGCGTCACTCCGATGTCGCGCAGCGACATAGGCGCCCGCAAAGAGCGCCATAGTGCATTCGGGCCCCGCGCGTATCGCCGCGAAGGCCTCGCAACGACGCTGCCGCGCGAGCATGCAGGAAGGAGGCTTTTACACGCGTCCGTGCACAGTCTCTTTTGGGCCTCGCTTTCGACGTGTGTTTTGACGCGATGGGGCTGGTTTCGGACGAGGCGCCTCAACGAGAAATCGCGATGATAGCAGGGGAACTCGGTTGAGTTTCGGGAATTAATACAACCATAACGGTAGTCACAAAATCTTCAGGCGATAACGCGCCGAGAGCCATGAAACGAACTTTGCCAACAATATCCGAACCTTCGCGAAAGTCGGCGGCAGGTTCCCGCTGAGCGCTCGAAAAGACCGTCAGTCGTGATGGAACTAACCCGCAAAGCACCTGTTAACGGACCGTAAATTCGCTGTTAACCGAAGTGAGCGGGAGAACTCAACATGGCCAACTTCACGAACGCAACCGAAACCCCCCGTGTTCTGTTCATCGACGACAACGCCATTCTCGCGGATGCTGTGGAGCGGAGCTTCGCTGCGGATGGAAGCATCGCGGTTGTCAGCGAATGCAAAGATGTGCCCTCCGCATTGACCTCGAAGGACGTCCCGATGGAGACCTGCGACGTGGTCGTGTTCGACCCGAGCCAGACCTCTGCGGACCCTGCCGAGACCCTGAGCGCCGTCCGCGAGGCCGCCGGTCCGGTCGCCGCAATCGCCTACCTGCCGGAAACTGCACTCGAGATCGCGCGCCAGTGTCTCCAGTCGGATTACGACGGCGTCGTCTCCCGCAGCGGCAATATCGAAATGCTCATCGACGCGGTTTTCTCGGTCTCCATGGGAAGTCTGTATGTCGACGGGTGCTATGCCGAAGCGCGCAGCGATTCCAGCGCGCCCATTCTGGTCGGCACCGAAGCCCTCACCAGCCGGGAGCGGGAGGTCGTGCGCGGGCTCGTCGAGGGCAAGAGCTGTCGCGCCATCGGAAACGACCTTCTGATCAGCGGCAAGACCGTCGAGACGCATAAGTACCGCGCCCTATCAAAGATGGGTCTCACATGCGCGCGCGAACTCGAAACCTTTGCGCGGCGCAACGCCTGGGCGGTGTAACCGGGTCTAGTGGAAGATGCGAAGCGTTAGTCCGATCCGGATCGGCGTGGCCGACCAAAGTCCGATTTTCGCGTCAGCGGTGCTCGACCTCGCGGCGTCGACATTCGACGACACGGGGACGCATGGCGACGCGCTTTCTGCCACCGACATAGAACGCCTGCGCGATCCCGACTGGGATGTTCTCCTTATCGATCCGCAGTTTACTCCGAACCTTGAAGAACTGGTCCCGCAGATGCTGGCCGCCTGTCCCTCGCTGGCGCTGATCGCCGTTGCGTCGCAGCCGACAAAGGAGCTTGTCAGCTTCTGCATGCGGATCGGCTTCAGCTCCGTCGTGGCGAAATCGATCTCGGGCCCCGCGCTGATGCGGGTGATCCGCGTCACCCTTGCGGGCGGAAGCCTGGTCGACCGCGGTCTTTCGCGCTCCGCCGAGGGCGAGATGCCGGGTCCCACCGAGGGCAAGGCGCTGACCGAGCGCGAGGAATATGTGCTGCGGCTCTGGGCCAAAGGCTATTCCAACAGCGATATCGCGGACCAGATCGGCCTCAGCCGAAAGACCGTCGACAGCCACCGCGCGCGTGGCATGAACAAGCTTGGCCTCGCGGACCGGCCCGCGCTGATCCGGATGGCGAGCGCGCGGGGCTGGCTCGTCTGAGCCCGTCCGACCTCCCGAGTGGGTTTTTGCCCCACACGGGGGGTCAGGAAGCTCCCGACCCCTTTCCGAAATTCCTCCGCTCTTCGCCCGTATTCCCGACTGAAAGGGCTGCGAATCTTCCTTTATCCCTTGGGTCGAACCGGGCGGTACCTCTGCCCATTACACGTTTCGATTCGCCCGTTTCGAGGGGAGAAGGAAAAGAATTATGGCAAAGATCAGTGTTTTCGGGATCGGCTACGTGGGCGTCGTGTCAGCGGCTTGCCTTGCTCGTGACGGCCACGAAGTGATTGCGGTCGATCTCGACGAGAGCAAGGTCGATGGACTGAATGCGGGCCGCGCGCCCATCGTTGAAAAAGGGCTCGACGAGCTGGTGGCCGAGATGGCTGCGAGCGGTCGGCTCAGGGCCACGACCGACGCGGCGGAGGCCGTCGCGAAGACCGACGCCTCCTTCGTCTGCGTGGGCACGCCTTCGGCGCCCGACGGCTCGGTCGGTCTGACCTTCGTGGTCTCCGTCTGTCAGGACATCGGCAAGGCGATCGCCAACAAGTCAGACCGCCACACGGTCATCATGCGCTCGACCATCGTCCCCGGCACCATGGAAGAGATCTGCATTCCCACGCTCGAACGCGCCTCCGGCAAGCTCGCAGCGCGCGATTTCGGCGTCGGCTACTTTCCGGAATTCCTGCGCGAAAGCACCGCGATCGAGGATTATGCCGATCCCGGCCTGATCGTGTTCGGAAGCCTCGACGCGCAGACCGAACAGGTCCTGACCGAGATCAACCAGGATCTTCCCTGCGAGATGAACAAGGTCGATATTCGCACCGCCGAGATGGTGAAATACACATCGAACAGCTGGCGCGCGGCGAAGATCAGCTTTGCCAACGAGATCGGCAACATCGCCAAGGCCAACGACCTCGACGGTCAGAAGGTGATGGCGGTCCTGTGCAGCGACACCAAGGTCGCCATGTCGCCGGCCTTCCTGCGTCCCGGCTTCGCCTTCGGCGGCTCCTGCCTGCCCAAGGACGTGCGCGCACTCAAGGCGGTGGGCGAGACATCGGGCGTCGCGACGCCGCTTCTGAACGCCATTCTCGAGGCGAACGAGGCGCAGATAGAGCGCGCCGAGGCCATGGTGCGCTCCGCCTCGAAGAAGACCGTCGGTCTCGTCGGCGTCAGCTTCAAGTCGGGCACCGACGATCTGCGTGAAAGCCCGCTGGCCGATCTGGCCGCGCGGCTGATCGAAAGCGGTCAGGACGTGCGCATCTACGATCCCTATGTCGCCACCGCCTTCGCCAACGATCCCGGCGCCGCCGGCCGCGGCAACGCCGTCGTGCCCGACCTCTTCGAACGGATGGAAGACGATCTGGACCGTCTGATCGAAGACAGCGAGGTCATCGTCGTGGGCAACAAGTATCCCGAGGTGACCGCCCGTCTGAAGGAGACGCTGGGCAACCGCCGCGTGGTGGATCTCGGCCGCATCGACCCGAACCTCGTCAGCGACGCTGGCTATCAGGGCATCTGCTGGTAATCCGCAATGCTGGGTCATCTCATTTATATCGCGGCTTTCGTCGCATTGGGCCTTGCCGTGCGCGACACCAGCCTGGCTGCCGCCGATAGTGCCATCGTGGTGCTCGGGGTGATCGGCCTGTGGCGGTATGGATGGGCGGCACTGAACTTCCTGCGCGCGACCGCCTATGTCCGGGTGCTCTATCCCCGGCGCCGCGCGCGGGCCGAGGCCGCCTATGCGCGCCGCCCCGTTCCGGCGCACGCGTATTTCATGGTCACGACCTACAAGATCGAGCCGGGCGTCACGAGCCGCGTCTACAGCTCGATCTTCGAGGCGGCCCGCCGCTCGCCCGGCGGCGCGACCATCGTCGCCTCGGTGGTGGATGGCGCCGACCTCAGGGTGCTGCGCGATCTCTTCGAGGCGCGCAGGCACGACATGCCGCAGGTGCGCTTCATCATCGACCAGATCCCGGGAACCGGGAAGCGCGACGCCATCGCCCGCTCGCTGCGGCTGATGCAGCGCGAGGCCCCGCGACGCGACGACATCATGTTGTTCGTCGACGGCGACAGCGCCGTGCCAGCAGACATCGTCGAGCGCTCCGCGCCCTTCTTCACCGACGAACGGGTCGGGGCGCTGACCACCGACGAATCCGTCGAGATCCCGGATGACTGGCTGTTCCGGAACTGGTTCGATCTGCGCTTCATGCAGCGTCAGATGATGATGTCCTCGATGGCGTTCGGCGGCCGGGTGCTGACGCTGACGGGCCGGATGTCCGTCTTCCGCGCCGACCTGGCGGTGGACCCGAGCTTCATCCGACAGGTTCAATCGGACCATATCGATCACTGGCGGCTCGGTCGGATCAACTTCCTGACCGGCGACGACAAATCGACCTGGTTCTGGCTGCTGAGCCGCGGCTACCGGATGACCTATCTGCCCGACGTGCGCTGCGTCTCCTACGAGGAGCAGCCGATGCCGGGCTTCGTCGAAAGCGCCGTGGCGCTGATGAAGCGGTGGTTCGGCAACATGCTGCGCACCAATGGCCGCGCGGTGGCGCTGGGCCCGTCGCGGATCGGGTTCTTCACCTGGTGGTCGATCCTCGACCAGCGCGTGTCGATCTGGACGACGCTGTTCGGGCCGATCTCGATCGCGCTGACCGCGCTCTTCGCGACGCCCGCGGTGATCCCCGCCTACATCGCCTGGGTGATGTTCACCCGCTACGTCTTCTGCTGGATGCTCTCGACCTTCCGGGGCGGCGGCTTCCCGATCATCTACGCGCCGCTGCTCTACTTCGGCCAGATTCTCGGCGCGTCGGTCAAGAGCTCGGCCCTGTTCCGTCTCGACCGGCAGAAATGGACGCGCCAGGCCGCCAAGAAAGCCGCGGCGCGCATGCCTCTCGGAGCGCGGCTGCGCTCGGCCACTTCCACTTACATGCAGGTCCTTGCGCTGGGGTGGCTAACCCTCGCCGCGGCGCTCTCGACCGGACTTCTCTAAACGACCGACAGGACGCACCATGACACACGCCCCCGACACTTCACCGGCGCCGCTTTCGGCCGGAAACGAACACCCGTTGATCGATATCCCGTTTTCCGCGGTCATCGACGGACGGCGCTACGCAGGCGACGGTCTGTCGCTGACCGAGGCGCAGGTCTCGGGCCTGATAGACCGCCGGATCGACGGCACGGAAAAGATCGTCCACCTGATCTTCGACTTTCCCGGCTTTCAGGTGGCGCTCGTGCCGACCGCGCGGGTCATGGTGGAAGGCGACAATTCCAGCGTACTGGTCTTCACCGAGCCGACGGGCGATCACTCGCCGCAGCTGCGGCAAATCCTGAATGACTATATCTCGGGTGACCTGACCAGCTCCGGCGGGCTGATCCGCAGCGGATCGCTCGCGCAACCCAAGGGCGGCACCGGAGCGGCGCCGAAGCCCGGGTTCCGCAAGCGGCTGCGCAGCGCGTTCGGCACGCTCGTCGTGCTTGCCCTGAGCGTCGCGCTCATCGCGCTGGCCGTCAGCCTGATGCAGGCGCGTCTGTTCACGACCGATATCGCCGCCCCGGGCCGCGTGGTCGCGCAGGGCCAGACGATCCGGGCGACCGCCGACGGTCAGATCAGCTTCATCAACCCCGATGCCGGTCCGGGCGATGTGCTCTTCGCGCTCGACACGGTGGACGGGGAGACGCTTTCGATCGCCATGCCGAGCAAAGGCACCGTCCATCCGATTTCCGTGGCCGAGGGCAGCACCGTTCTTGCTGGCGAGCCGCTCTTCGAGATCTCCGCTCCGGATGCGCCGCTGGTCATCGAGGCGCGCCTGCCGCAGGAGCTTTTGTTCGAAGTGCAGCAGACCGGCGGCGTCAACGTGACCCTGCCTGACGGGACCGAATTCCGTGCGACCCTCGGCGACGGGTTCCGCGCGCCGGGTGCTGTCGGCTCCGACGGGCTGGTGCGCGCCAATCTCGTCCCATCGATCGACCTTTCGCCCGACGAGGCGGGGCAGGTCGCCGCGCTCAGCGTCAGCCGCGATGCCTTCGGGGTCGATTGGGGCAGCCTTTCCCGCGACGCGCTCGGAGAAGCGCGCGCCTTTACCCGTAGTATCAAAGCAATTGGAGACCAGTCATGAATAGTGTCGTTAATCCCGTAGTTCTGTCTGGAGGGATGGGGACCCGCTTGTGGCCGATGTCCCGCGTCGCCCAGCCCAAGCAATTCCAGTCCATCGACGGCAATGGCGGTCCGACGTTCCTGCAAAGCACCGTGGCGCGCCATCTCGATGACGATTTCGCTGACCCGTTGCTGGTCGCCGCCGCCTCCGAGGAGGGTCTTGTGCGCGATCAGCTCGCCGAGATCGGCGTCACCGGGCGCTTTCTGGGGGAGCCGATGGGCCGCAATACCGGCCCCGCGGTTCTCGCCGCTGCCCTGACGCTGGCGGAAGAGGATCCCGAGGCGCTGCTTCTGGTCCTGCCGTCCGATCACAAGATCGAAGGCGACATGAACACGGTGGTAAAGCAGATGCGCGAGGGCGCGCAGCAGGGCCGGATCGTGCTGTTCGGCGTGGTGCCGAAATATGCCGAGACCGGGTTCGGCTATATCTCCGGCGGCGCGCTGGTCGATGGCCAGGAAGGCCTCCACGAGGTCACCAGTTTCATCGAGAAGCCCGAATTGGAGAAAGCCCAACGGCTCGTCGCATCGGGCGACACGTTCTGGGCGTCGGGCATCAGCCTGATGCGCGCTGACGTCCTGATCGAGGAATTCGAGAAATACGACCCGGCGACGCTGGCCGCCGTTCTGGCCGCGCTCGACGGCGCGAAAAAGACCGAAACCGGCCTGTGCCTCGACGGCGCGCATTTCGCCGAGGCCGCGAACGAGCCGACCGAACGGCTGATCTTCGAACGCTCCGACCGCGTCGCCGTCGCTCCCGTCGAGGTCGACTGGGACGACGTGGGGGCCTGGACCGCGATCCATTCGATCAGCCCCAAGGGCGAAGACGGCAACGTTTCGACCGGACAGGCCCTGACCCTCGACTGCCGCAACTCGCTGATCCGCGCGGGCGACAAGCTGGTCACCGTGATCGGCATGGAGGACGTGATCGTCGTCGACACGCCCGACGCGCTCCTCGTGACCAATCACAGCAACGCCCAGAAGGTGAAAGACGCCGTCGCCGAGCTCAAGGCCCAGAACCGCAGCGAAGTGGCGCGCCATCCCGAGGTCGCAACCGAAGATATCGGGCAGGGCGGCGAGGCCTTCCCCGCCGTGTCGCGTCTCACCCTCGACGCGGGCGAGACCGCGACTTTCCGCGGGCCGACCCCGGGTGGAAAGCTGCTCGCTGTGTCGAGCGGTCGCGGCCACTGGAAGAACGGCGGGCCGACCCATGCCTGCAGCCAGGGTCATAGCATCAACGTAAGCCCCGGCTCGTCGGTCGAGGTCTGGAACACCGGCGACGGGGCGCTGAGCCTTTACGAAATCGACCTCTCGGAAGACGAGGCCGAAGAGACATCGAAGGGAACGCGCGATGCACGTGAGTGAACACCTGCGTTGCCTTGGCCTGTCCTGCGGGCTGGCGCTGGCGCTCACCGCGCCGGCGGCTGCTCAGCAGGCGGTCAGCGCGTCGGTGTCCAACGTGCGCCTGGCGCTGACCCAGCTTGCCGCCGGTGCCGGGGTCGAAATCGACACGGAGCTTCTGGGCGATACGCCGGGCGGCGGCTCGGCGATCTACCTCAACCAGGGCGATGTGACCTTGGCCATGCTCGACGACCTGCTGGCGGATTCCGGCCATCCCGATGCGCTGATCCGCAAGGATGACCGGTTTGTGGCCTCGATGCCCATCGTGGTGCTGAAAGGCGCGTCGCTTTCGCTGTCCGAGGGCGATCGGCTGGACCTTTCGCGTCGCGAGGGCAGCTACCTGATCTCTTTCGGCGCGCTCGACGTCGATCACGCCACCATCGCCGCGGGCCCCGACGTGCATCCCGATATTGCGGGGTTCCGTCCCTTTGTCGCAGCACTCGGACCGCAGAGCCTGTCGCTGAAAGATGCCACGCTGACCGGCCTCGGCTATGGCGACCGGGCCTATAGCGCCGGGCTGTTTCTCGGCGGGCGCGGGTTGCTCAGTTTCGGCAGCCCGGCCGCGATGACCGGGAACAGTTTCACTGATCTGCGCGGCGTCGTCCTGCAGGATCTCGACGGGGTGAACCTCACCGATACCGAGATTGCCGACGCGCGGGGCAGCGGCCTGATGCTGCGCGATATCGACGGGGGCACGATCACCGATCTGACCGTCCGCGATACCGGGGGCGAGCAGGCGCTGCACCTTTCGGGCGTCTCCGACATGCGGCTCGTCAATGTCGCGCTCGATGGCGGGCAGGGCAAGGGCATGCGCGTGGATGACAACAGCCGCGCGCTTCAGCTTCGCGATGTCGCCGTGCGGGGCTTCGACGGTTCCGGCGCGACGATGGCGCAAGGCGCGACCTGCGTTCTCTTCGACCGGATCGAGGTCTCGGGAAATAAAGGCGCCGGCTTCGCCGAGCGCGGTGCGGGCACGACGATCTTCAAAGAGAGCCGGTTTGCCGACAATAGAGGCCCCGGACTGATGATAGACCGCCAGCGCCCCGAAACGCGGGTGCTTATCACCGACAGCCGCTTTGCGGGCAACCGGATGGGCATCCGCGCGACCGGCCTTGCCGACCTGCGCCTGCATGACAACGATTTTACGGATCAGCGCCCCCGGCTTCTGTCGGGCGATCTCGACGCGCTGACGTCCGATTTCCTGCGCGCGAGCGCTGATGGCGGCGCGGGGGATCTCAGCGTCTCCGGCGTGCGCGCGCTCGATCCCGCACCTCTGCGCCGTGATGCCGCGCGCGCAGCTTTTGACACCTGTTCCGGAGAGGGCGCTACCTGATGGTCTTTTCATCCGAAACCTTTTTGTTTCTCTTCCTGCCTCTGGCGCTCACGCTCTATTATCTGACGCCGAGCCGCTGGAAGTCGCTGACGCTGCTCGCGGTCTCCTACGTGTTCTACGCGTGGTGGCGGGTGGATTTCCTGCTGCTGCTCGTCGGCACCACCGCCTGGACCTGGCTCACCGGCCGGGCGATCCGCCATGCCGCGAATGTGCGGATGGCGAAGATATGGACCGGCATCGGCGTCGCCGGCTGCCTCGCCGTTCTGGGTTTCTTCAAGTATTTCAATTTCTTCATCGACAGCCTGACCGCGCTGTTCGGGACCACGCCCGATGCCATCGGCGTGCATTGGCAGATCCTTCTGCCGATCGGCGTCTCGTTCTACGTGTTCCAGTCGGTGAGCTATATCGTCGATACCTATCGCGGCGATGCGCCCGATGACGTGCACCCGCTCGACTTTGCGGCCTTCATCGCGCTTTTCCCGCAGCTCATTGCCGGGCCGATCCTGCGCTACAAGGATCTCGCGCATCAGTTCCGGCACCGCACCCACTCGGTCGAGATGTTCTCGGACGGCATGATGCGCTTCTTCGTCGGTCTGGCGAAGAAGGTGCTGCTGGCCGATGCGGTGGCCCCGCTGGCCGATCTCGCCTTCTCGACGCCCGATCCGTCGCTGACGCTGTCATGGGGCGGGGCGATCGCCTACATGATGCAACTCTACTTCGACTTCTCGGGCTATTCCGACATGGCGATCGGGCTGGGCATGATGCTGGGCTTCCGCTTCATCGAGAATTTCGACACGCCCTATATCTCGCGCTCGATCACCGAGTTCTGGCGGCGCTGGCACATCTCGCTGTCGGTCTGGCTGCGCGACTATCTCTACATTCCGCTCGGCGGCAACCGCATCGGCCCGGCACGCACTTACGTCAACCTGATGACGGTGATGGTGCTGGGTGGCTTGTGGCACGGCGCGGCCTGGACCTTCGTGATCTGGGGCACCTGGCACGGCGGCTGGCTGATGTGGGAACGCTATTCCGGCTGGGTCAAGTCGCGCTCCACCGCGGCGCTGCTGCGCACGCTTCTGGTCGTGCTCATCGGCTGGGTGATCTTCCGCGCCACCTCGATCGTCGAGGCGGGACAGGTCTTCGCCGGCATGCTGGGGGCCAACGGGATCGGGCTGTCGCCGGATGCCGCCTTCGAGATCACCGGCGAAAGTGTCGCGGTGCTCGTCATCGCGATCGGCGTCGCCATCCTTGAGCCCTGGCTGGCCCGTATGGTCGAGGGCCCGCTCTCGCCGCGCCCTGACGGCACGCTGACCGCCACGAGCGCCATCGTGCCGCCGATGGCCGTCACCGTGCTGGCGACGCTGACCATCCTGAAGCTGGCCGAGCAAAGCTTTTCGCCCTTCCTCTATTTCCAATTCTGAAGGACCGGACCCATGCAGATGATGCTGAAAGCCATACGCACCAGCGTGCCGATCCTGTTCCTCGGCTACGCGCTGTTCGTGAACGTGGATATCTTCGAGAAGGGGCTGCCCGGAACGGTCAAGGGCGACTTCGTGAGCGGCAAGGCTGCGACGTCGCTCGGCGCGCTCTACGGAAAGGCGCAGCCGCACCGCAAGACCGCGGTCGGCCTGATCGGGGCTGCGCGCTACGAGCTGATCGGCGAAGGCCGTGACGGCGTGACGGCGGGCGATGACGGTTGGCTCTTCACTGATGAGGAATTCGACCGCGCCACGCCGTCCGAGATCAAGACCGCCGCCGGGGTCGTCGCCGACGTCAAGGCGCAGCTCAACGCGCTGGGGACCAAACTCGTCGTCGTGCCGGTGCCCGCGAAGATCGACATCTACCGCGACCACGGCGGCGAACAGGCGGGGCAGGCGATGGAGGACCAGTATCGCGCCTTCCGCGCGGCGCTGACCGATGAGGGCGTCACGACCGTCGATACCCGGCCCGCGCTGGCCGATGCCGGGCCCGATCCGGTCTTCCTGACGCGGGACACGCACTGGACCCCGCAGGGGGCTGCGAGGGTGGCCAAGGCCGTGGCGCAATCGGGCAAGATTTCCCATGGCGATACGGTGTTCAAGAAGGTCCCGGCGCGGCCCAAGGAATTCATGGGGGACCTGGTGTCCTTCGTCACCACCGACGATTTCGCGCCGAGCGTGGGGCTCGGCCCCGAGCGGGTGACGCCCTATGTCGCCGAAGAGAAAGGCGCGGAAAAGAAGGGCATCTTCGCCTCCGACGATGCGCCGATCGACACCGTTCTGGTCGGCACGAGCTACAGCGCCAACAAGTCCTGGAGCTTCGTGCCCGCCCTCAAGATCGCGCTGGGGCGCGACATCCTGAACCTCGCCGAGGAAGGCCGCGGCCCGATCGAACCGATGAACGCGTTCCTGTCCGAGCCGAAACTGGACGATGCGCCGCCCGCGCGGGTGATCTGGGAATTCCCGATCCGCTATCTCGGCGAGCCGAAATACATCGACGGAAAGGAGGCCGGAAATGCGTGATCCGCGTCTTGCGACGACCATGGCGGGCCTGCTCGCGGTCGTTTTGGCCGGACCGGTGTTCGGGCAGGCGGTGATCGACGACCGCGTCACCGAGACCGCCGACCTGCCGACTTGGAAGTTGCAGCACGACCGCAAGCGGATGCTGCACGACCAGCATCTCAGCTTTGCCGAGATGCGCGCGCTCGCGGATGCGGGCGACGGGCTGGCCGCGTTCCGCTATGCCAACCGGCTGATGGCGCTCGACGATCCGAGCGTCGTCGGAGACGCGGCGCTCTATTACGCCTCTGCGGTGTTCACCGGGCGCGACTACGCGTTGGGGCCGCTGATCCGCATCCTCGAGCGGCCCGATCTCGACGTCTCGGACAAGCGACTCCACCATCTCGAGAACGCGATCCGGACGTTGGCGGTGCAGGGCTACACCAAGGCGCGCGAGGCGCTGACGGGCTTTTACGAGTCCGGCAAGCCCTTCGGCTACCATCCCGAGCGTGCCCGCGACCTGCTGCTAGAGCTGGCCGAGTCCGGCGACGGCGCCGCCGCGATCCAGATCGGCTCCAAGGCCCTGCAGAACCCGGACCTCGTCGCGCCCGAACGTCTGCATTCCATCCTCACCCATGCCGCTTCGGACGCGGATGAACTGGGCACGCGCACGGCCGCAAAGTCGATCCTCGCGCAGCTCGACGCCCGTTCCGACGATACCGAGAAGGAAACGCAATGATACTCCGTTCACTCGCACTTGCCGCCGGGCTGCTGGCCGCCGGGACCGGATCGGCCTTGGCACAGCAGAAGTCGGCCTATGACTGCCACGGGCTCGCCACGGCGGATAACCTGCCGGTTCTCGAAGGCAGCGACGGCTTTTTCTACCGCCTCAACCTCAACATGCGCACCTATCACCCGCTCTCTGCGGCGGCCGCGAAAACCGTGGGCACGCTGTCGCGGGTGCTGGCCGAGAGGGGCACCAAGCTGATCTACGTGCCGATTCCGACCAAGAGCCTCGCGATGCCGGAGCACCTGCCGCCCGAAGCGGCGGATTACGGCTATGACAAAGCGCTCGCCCAGGCCGGGTACAAGGCGTTCCTGTCGCGGCTGGCCGACGCGAATGTCACCGCCATCGACACCGTCGCGGCGATGAATACCTTGCCGGACGATCGCCAGCCTTTCATCGGCCTCGATTTCCACTGGTCGCCGGACGGCGCGCATTCCGTGGCGAAGGCGATCGCCGACACGATTCACCAGACGCCATCGCTCGACGACATGAAAACGACCAAGATCGAGCTGACCTCGACGGGCACCAAGCCGGTCGAATCCGCGCTGCGGCGCCATATCCAGAAATTTTGCCGCGACGGCTTGCCGGTTCCGCGGACCGAACGGTTCAAGGCCACCGAAAAAGGCGGCGGCAGCGGCGACGCGGGCGATATCTTCGCGGCCGACAGCGCCGGTCCGCCGATCGCGCTGGTCGGCACCTCGATGTCCGCCGAGAAGATGTTCAGCTTCGAAGATGCTCTGTCCTACGAGACCCAGGCACAGGTCGCGAACTACTCGGTGACCGGCGGCAACCAGTTCGGCGCGATCACCTCCTACCTGCTGTCGGAGGATTTCCGCGAGAACAAGCCGCGCGTGCTGATCTGGGAAAACCCGATCTACAACAATCTCGGCGGGTTCGGCGAACGCCCCCTGCGCGAGTTGATCGCGGCGGCCGGCGCCGACTGTACGCCTCTCAAGACCGCCAATCCCGACCCGAACGTGCTGACCGCGGACCTGCCCGCCAACAGCTGGACGCCCGAGAGCTATCTCGGTGTCGATACCGGCCGGGCGAACGGTGTGCGCGCCACGCTCAAGTTCTCGAACGACGATGGCCTCACCGGCTCCACGACGATCCAGCGCTCCGAGCGCGTGGGGCCGACCCGTTGGTTTTACGAGTATGCGCGCCCGCTTTGGCGCAAGGACTACACCCATGTGCGCGTCGAACTCGACCAGCCGGCCGAGAAGGACGCCACGCTCTCCACATGTACCTTGAAAGGATCCCAGACATGATGAACAAGCGAACGCTTCTGCTTTCCCTCCCTGTCGCGCTGCTGACCGCGCTGCCCGCGGCCGCGCAGGATGAAGGGCTCTACCCCGAGCCGTCCTCGCCGGATGCCTCCTTCCTGCGCGTGATCGCGCCCGATGCGGATTCGGTGTCGATCGACGGTACGCGGCTCGAGACCTCGGATGCGGGCCTGACCCCCTATGTCGAGGTTTCTCCCGGCGACGTGGACCTCACCGTCGGCGACGAGGAACGCTCCGTCGAGGTGGGCGCCAGCACCCATTACACCATCCTGTCTTCGGTCAAGGACGAACCGATGATCAAGGACGACATAACCGAAAGCCCCGCGCAGGCGGATCTGCTGCTCTACAACCTGAGCGACATGAAGACTTTCGATCTCTATGCAACCGAGGCGAAAACGGCGGCACTGTCCGATGTAGCGCCCGGCACTGAAGGGGCAGTCGGCCTGAAGGCACCGCTGACCCTGACCTTCGAGCTGCGTCAGGACGGTGAGACGCTCTCGAGCCTCGATCCGCTGGAGCTGCGTCGCGGTACCGCGACCACGGTGATCGTCGGCGCCGATGGCGCGCTGACCGCCACCGACAGCACCTACGCGAACTGAAACTGACACGCCTCGTCCTGGAGAAGATCACCATGTCTCTGACACGCATCCTTTCCGCCATAGCATTGGGCCTGATTGCCCAGACCGGATCGGTCCATGCAAAACCGGTCTCGGTGCCGTTCGATCCTCCCCAGGTCGAGGCTGGCAGCGATACCTGCAGCCCCCGGCCTCCGCAGCACGTCCTGACCGAAAGGTGGAAGGACTATGACGGCGGGCCACTGGGCGACCGCGACGTTAGGCTCATCCGCCGCGACCTGCGGCTGCTGCGCCAGAACGACGCGAAACGCTGGTTCGACGTCATCGAGGCGGCGGACCAGCGCCTGCTCAAGTCCGGAGACGGCTACGACAAGACCAACCTTCTTCTGGACCGCATCGACCTTCTCGTTGCTGCGGGCCGGATGCAGGATCTCGCGGATGAAGGTCTGGTCAAGAGCCTGCTCGACATGGCGCCGGCCGGGTCGGCTTCGGTCAAACGCACGGCGGCGGAACTGCTCTATAACGGCACCGGTGTCGCGCGCGATCGCAAGCGGGCCATCGCGCTCTGGCGTCAGGCCGCCTATGCGGGCGACAGTAGCTCGCTGCTGCGCATGGTCGAGCTGTCATACAAGCAGAAGATCGACGACTGGAACATCGCGCCCAACGTGGCCGTGACCATGGCGCTCGGGAACCTGCTGGGCGATCTCGATCCGCTTCTGTGCGACCGCGTGAACCGCATTGCCGCGATCTTCCGCGACGGCGAGGTCGTCGCACCAGATCCGAAACTGGCCGAGGACTGGTACCGTTTCGCGGCCAGGCTGGGCGGGGCCAACGCCGCCTGGAACCTTGCCGAAATGAACCGCGAGGCGACCGAAGTCGACCGGGACAACGACCTGATGATGAAGAGCCTGCGTCAGGCGGCGGATTTCGATCTGCCCTACGCGATGCTGCGCCTCGGGGGCATCCTCGAACGCGGTGCCCTGACCGAGCGTGATCCCGAAGAAGCCCGCGCGCTTTACGAGGAGGCCGCCGGTTACGGCGACCCAACCGCGCGGATCCGTCTCGTGAACATCGCCCGCGCCCATAAGAACGAGCCCGGCGGGCGGGCGCGTCTTGCGGATGCGCTGGACCGGATGATCGACGCGCCGGGTACCCCCGCCTGGGCCTATGCACAGCGCGGCAATCTCGTCCTCGAACAGCAGGGGCGGTGGGCCGGCGAGGACCGTGCCGCCAAGCTCTATGCCGAGGCGCTGAAGATCGATCCGACGCTCTCGGCGGCCCGGATGCACCTTGCGGAGATCAAGATCCGCGATGCCGACGGCGAGCAGGACCTGCTCAACATCGTCTCGGAGCTGCGTGACGCGGTCTATATCGACGGCAAGACTGAACCGATGCAGGATCTCCAGGCCATTTTCCAGTGCCGGTCGCGAGATGCCCCGATCCTCTCGGAGTCGAAATACTGGACGAAGATGGAAGAATTCGCCGGCGACTCGACGGTCGAACTCACTCCGAGCCAACTCGACGCGGTGAACCCCCAAGACGATCCGCTGACGGTGGCCCGGCTGCAATCGCAGGCGATCAACATGCGCGCGCGGTCGCTGGCCAATTTCCATGACGTGAACCCCGAAGGCGCGGGCGACAAGATGCGTCGGATGACAGAGGCCTCGGGTGGCGCGCTCTACACGGCCGAAGCGAAACTCGCGCTCAATCGCGGCCATGTCGGCGCCGCCGAGGATTTTCTGGCGCAGGCCATCGACGCGGGAGAGACGGGGGCGAAGACGCTCTACCTCTCCGTGCTGGGAAGCCGCACCGAACTCGACAAGACCCAGCGTGAACGGATGATCTCGCTTGCCCGCGACCTTGCGAAGAACGGCAACGGCACCGCGATCGGGGTTCTGATCGATCACGGTATCATGGATTCCGACACGGCATGGCGAACCTATCGCGACGCCATCGCGCGAAACGGGGACGTGAAGGCCATGCTCTTCGCGCTGCCCTATCTCAAGAAGGCCGGCGATGTCGCGACCTACCGGGCCCGCATTCGCAGCACCATCGACTGCACGACGTCCATGGCGCTCGACTATGCACATGTCCTGCGCAAGATCGACGCCAAGGATGGGGCGCATCATTGGCTCAAGATCGCGAGCGCGGTTTCCGAAGGCGACGGGTGGGAAGACGTGGCCGTTGCCGACGCCCTGCGCGAAATGGGGTCGACCGAGGACGACAAGGCGCGCGCGATGAAGCTTTACCGCGCTGCCGCAGACCGTGGCTATCCCCTTGCGCTGCGCCGGCTTCTGTCGCTGCGCCAGGACGGCAAGATCGAGATGAGCACCGAGAAGACGGCTGCGATGACGGTCCGCCTGCTGAAGATCGCGGCGCCCAAGGACATCGCCGATATCTTCAATTTCCTCGAATATTCGGACCCGAAAGTGCGCGAGATCGTTAACGCGAAGGTAGATCGCCGTGCCCTTTACGCCGAGGCCGCAAAGAAGGGGAATGCCGCGGCACAGCTCGAACTGGCCCGGATCGTGCGCGAAAGCGACGCACCCGACGACACGGCAGAGCGCTACGCCTCGCTGCTGCAAAGCGCGGCAGACGGGGGCAACGCCGACGCGATGTATCTGTTGTCGCAGGCCTATGCCTACGGGGTTGGCGTCGACCAATCCATGGAGCGGTCGCGGAAACTGCTTCTCGCCGCCGCCCGTGCGGGCAACGAAACGGCCGCCGCCACGGCGCGCCTCATTCAGTAACGCGAGACACGAAAGAAGAGTCATGAAACGATTTCTTATCATCGGGGCGCTCGTCGCTGCCTTGCCGGCGCCCGCCCTCTGGGCGCAGGACGCAAGCGACGTCACCTGCATGAACGTGCCAGAGCCTGTCGTCTCTCTCGACTATGGCAGCCGCTACACGGACGACAGCAAGGACCGTTCGGACATCGACAAAGCCTCGAACGCGGCGGTGAACGAGGCGCTGGGACCGATCGACGATTTCATCGTGGATCTCACAGGCAAGGCCAACAAGGCCGCCAAGGGCGGGGACGGCGCCGAGGACGCCGCCGCCTGCGTGGTGGACGCGCTTAACGTCTGGGCGAAAGCTGATGCGCTCAGCGATCTTCAGAGCATGAACGCCAATCTCTCCTCCCCGTCGCGCTTCGGCGCGATGGCGCTGGCCTATCTTCAGGCTGAATCCGCCACGGAGGTCGATCCCGACAAGGCGAAAACGATCGAGGACTGGCTGAAGGCGCGGGCGCGTCACACTGCCAAGTGGTTCGACACCGAAGCGCCTGACATGGCGAGTCAGAACAACCTGCGCGCCTGGGCAGGGCTCGCCGCAGCGGCCGTCGGCAATGCTGCGGGCGACGATTACCTCAAGGCCTGGGCCAATACGAGCTTCGCGCTCGTCGCCTGTCAGGCCGACGAGGACGGCGCGCTGAAATGGGAGATGGAGCGCGGTCCCCGCGCGCTGCACTATCAGCTTCACGCCGTCGCCCCGCTCGTAGTCGGCGCGGCGCTTCTGCAAGGTGATGGCTATCCGACCTTCGACATGTGCGACGGCGCGATCCATCGCGCGGTCAAATTCATCCCGGCCGCCTTCGACAACCTCGACATGGTCGCCGAGAAGGCCGGCGAGGAGCAGACCTTCGCCACCGGCGACGAAAAGCTGAAAAGCTTCGAACTGGCTTGGGCCGATGCGTATCTGTCGCTCTTTGACGCGCCGGAAATCGCTTCCTTCGTCGAGGAGTATCGCCCCCTCAGCAATTCCAAGCTCGGCGGTGAACAATCCGCCCTGTGGTAAGCAAGGCGAAGCCGAAGCGAAGGGTCCGCCCTGATGTCCGGACGGGCAGGGCGGACCTCACCGGAGCTTAGCTCCACATCTGTCGCATCGACGCTGCGACGTCGATGGGGGCGGGGGAAGGGCGTTGGGCCGCCCCGCCATGTTGCACCGGCGACCAGTGAACGGACTCGAAATGGTGCAGGATTTCCCGCGGGATGAACCGCGTCCGCATCGCATAGACATGCCGGTCGCCGTTGCGGGTCTGTTGCGTGACGTAGAACCGCAGCGGTAGCCCCAGGGTCAACTGATCCTTCGCCCGCGTCATCGCGACGTAGAGCAGCCGCCGCTCCTCCTCCAATTCGTGGCTCGAACCGGTCCCGAGGTCTGACGGCATGCAGCCGTCGACGGCGTTCAGCAGATGGACCGATTTCCATTCCTGCCCCTTGGCCGAGTGGATGGTCGACAGGATCAGGTAATCCTCGTCCTTGAGTGGCGCGCCCGCCTGATCGCTGGTGGCGTCGGGCGGATCGAGCGTGAGATCGGTCAGGAACGCCTCGGCTGAAGGGTAGCCGGTCGCGATCTGTTCGAGTTGCAGCAGATCGGCGCGCCGGGCCTCGGCATCCTCGTGCAGCCGGTCGAGATGCGGGTCGTACCATGCGCGGGCAAGGCCAAGTGCTGCGGGCCATGCGGCCTGCGTGCTCATGGCCTCGACAAAGCCTTCCCAGTCCGCTCCGGCGCGGGCTGGCGGCGCGACATCGGCAAGCGCTGCGCGGGGATCGGGGGCGAGGTCGAGCGCGTCCAGAATGCGCCCCGCCGCCTTGGGCCCGATGCCCGGCATCAGTTGCAGCACCCGGAACCCAGCCACCCGGTCGCGCGGATTGCGCGCCAGCCGCAGGAACGACAGCAGGTCTTTCACATGCGCGCTGTCGAGGAACTTGAGCCCGCCGAATTTCACGTAAGGCACATTGCGCCGCGTCAGCTCGGCCTCGATCTGCACCGAGTGGCTGGAAGTGCGGAACAGCACCGCCTGCTCCTTGAGCTTCATGCCGGTCTCGCGGTTCTCGAGAATACGATCGACCATGAAACGCGCCTGCTCGGTCTCCGTCTGGACGGTCACCAGCTGAGGTTTCGGCCCCGAAGCGCGCTCGGTCCAGAGATCCTTGGTGAACCGCTCTTTCGCGAGGCCGATGACCGCGTTGGCTGCGGCGAGGATCGGCTGGGTCGAACGGTAGTTGCGGTCGAGCGTGATGACATCGGCGCGTTGGTCGAAACTGTCGGGAAAATCGAGGATGTTGCGCACGGTGGCGGCCCGGAAGGCATAGATCGACTGGGCGTCATCTCCGACCACGGTCAAGCCGCGCCCGTCCGGTTTCAGCGCCTTCAGGATACGCGCCTGCAGACGGTTGGTGTCCTGATACTCGTCGATCAGAACGTGGTCCCAGGCCCCGCCGATATGCGCGGCAAACCCCGGATCCGCCATGACCTGCGCCCAGGCCAGCAGCAGGTCGTCGTAATCGAGCACGTTCTGTGCCTGCTTGGCCTGCACGTAAGCGCCGAAGAGTTGCTTCAGCTCCTCCTGCCACTGCGCGCACCACGGAAAGCTGTCGCGCAGCACCTCGCCCAGCGGCGTTTCGGCATTCACCGTGCGGGAATAGATCGCAAGGCAGGTGCCCTTGGCGGGAAAGCGGCTTTCGGTTTTCGAAAAGCCCAGCCCGTGACGGCAGAGATTCATCAGATCGGAGCTGTCTTCGCGGTCATGGATCGAGAACTCCGGGTGAAGCCCGATCGACAGCGCATGCTCGCGCAGGATCCGCGCGCCGATGCCGTGGAACGTCCCGGCCCATGTCAGGGCCTCGGCGGCGACAGATGTGCCCATGGCCTGCGCGGTGATCCGTTCCACCCGACGCGTCAGCTCGGTCGCGGCGCGGCGCGAGAAGGTCATCAGCAGGATGCGTCGCGGATCGGCGCCGTTGACCAGCAGATGCGCGACCCGGTGGGCGAGCGTATTGGTCTTGCCCGACCCGGCCCCCGCGATCACCAGAAGCGGCGGCGAGAGCGCCTCGCCGCCGACGCCGAATTCCACCGCGGCCCGCTGGTTGTCGTTCAGCTTGTCGAGATAGCCTGCCTCTGGCATTCTCTGTCCCCCGTTCCGGTCCGTGGAGGAAAGTTAACGGAATGGGAACGAAATGAGAACTCGAAATGTTCGCCTTTCGTGCCGAGCTTGCACGGTGGGCTATCAGCCGCCGACTGAACGCGCGCGGCGCCGGATCACCTGCACCAGCGACATCACGATCAGCCCCGCAGCTGCGATCATGAAAGCCGCGGCGAGCGGGCGCTCGAGAAAGACCATCGGGTCGCCGCGGGCGATGAGCAGGGCGCGGCGCAGGTTGGTCTCGATCAGCGGGCCCAGCACGAAGCCCAGCAGCAGAAGCGCCGGGTTGAACCGGGCCAGCGAGAGCGCGTAGCCCACCAACCCGATCGCGGCGACGGCGAACATGTCGAAGCTAGATCCGCGCACCGAATAGACGCCGAGGCAGACGAAAATCAGGATCGCCGGATAGAGCCAGCGGAACGGGATACGCAGCATCGACACCCAGATGCCGATCAGCGGCAGGTTCAGGATCAGGAGCAGCAGGTTGCCGATGCCGAAGCTCGCGATCAGGCCCCAGAACATGTCGGGCCTTGCATCGAGCATCAGTGGGCCGGGCTGCACGCCGTGAATGACCAGCGCGCCCAACATCAGCGCCATGATCGGATCGCCCGGGATGCCAAGCGCGAGCGTGGGGACGAAGGCGCTGATCGCGGCGGCGTTGTTGGCGGCCTCGGGCCCCGCGATCCCCTCGATCGCGCCGGTGCCGAACTGCTCGGGTCGGCGTGAAATCCGGCGTTCCGCAGCATAGGCGAGGAAGGAGGAGATCGTCGAACCGGTGCCGGGCAGCGCGCCGAAGAAGCTGCCGAGGCTGGCGCCGCGCAGGGCGGGGAAGGGGATGCGGCGCAGCTCTGCCCGGCTGGGCAACAGCTCGCGCAGCGCGACGCGGGGCGGCACGCCGGTACGCTCGGCGACGTGGATATTGGCGATCACCTCGGCCACCCCGAACAGGCCCATTGCGAGCGCCACGAGGTTGACGCCGTCCATCAGCTCGGTCTGGCCGAAGGTGAAACGTTGAACGCCGGAATTCACATCGGTGCCGATGCAGCCGAGGATCAGCCCCAGCACCACCATCGCCAGCCCCTTGGCGGGGTATTTCGCCCCCACCGTCGAGGCGGCGACGAGGCCGAGGATCATCATCGCGGCATATTCCGCCGCACCGAAGGCGATCGCTGCCCGCGCCAGCGCGCCCGACAGCAGGATCAACACGACGATCCCGATCATCGAGCCGGAGAAGCTGGAGATCATCGAGGTGAAGAGCGCCACGCCCGCGCGGCCGCTCTGGGCCAGCGGATAGCCGTCGAGCGTTGTCACCGCCGATTGTGGAGTCCCGGGCAGGCGTAGCAGGATCGAGGCTACCGCGCCGCCATATTGCGAGCCGTAATAGACCCCGGCCAGCATCACCAGCGCCGCCTCGGGCGACAGGTAATAGGTGATCGGCAGCAGCAGCGAGATCGTCGCCATCGCGCCGATCCCGGGCAGGACGCCCACGAAGGTTCCGAGGAGCACGCCGAAGACGCAATAGATCAGCACGTCGGGTTGCGCCGCGACGCTCAGCCCGTGAAGGAACCCGTCCCAACCGCTCATAGCCAGATGCCTCTCATCGTCCCGGCCAGAGCGGGACGGTCATTTTCAATCCAAAGGAGAACACCGCGACCGACAGGAGCGTGACGACGATCGCGAGCGCGATGCGCCAGCCGATCCGGCGGTCGGGAGCGGCCAGCGTCGCGATCAGTACGCTGGCTAACGTCACCGGCACCAGCCCCACGCGGTCGAGGCCCGCGGCAAAGACGAGGATCGCCGCCAGCACCGCGAGACATTCCTTCCACGCGATGCGGATCGCCTCACCACGCCGGGCGAGGGCGGGTAGGGCGATCATCACCCCCAAGACCGCCAGCACGCCGCCAAGAAGCGCCGGGAAGAACCCCGGTCCCATCCGGCGCAGCGAGCCGATCTCGTAGTGATCCACCGCGTAGAGGGTGACGAAGAGGCCGATGGCGGCCAGAAGGACGCCACCCGCCAAATCAGGAATGTCGCGCTTCATCGATCAGTTCTTCGCGTCGATCCGGTCGAGCACCGCGCCCCAGACCTTGGTGTCTTCGGCGATGCGCTGTTTCAGATCCTCGGGCGAGCCGCCAGCCGCCTGCCAGCCCATGTCCAGCAGCCGCTTCTGCACGGCGTCATCCGCGAGGATCGCGTTGATATCGGTGTTGAGCGTGTCGATGATCGCAGGATCCGTCCCAGCGGGGGCGATGAAGGCGTTCCACAGCTCGGCGCGGAAATCGTCGGGCAGACCGGCCTGACCCGCCATGACCGGGACGCCCGGGGCCTGCGCGAACGGCTTCTCGGAGGTGATGCCGAGGATCTTCAGCTTGCCCGCCTCGACATATTGCATCGCAGCCGAGGGCGCCATGAAGCCGCAATCGATTTCGTGCGCGATGATCGCGGTGGTGACCTCGGCATAGGAGGTGAAGGGGATATGCAGCATCTCGACGCCGGCGCGGTCGGAGAACAGCTCTGCCGTCAGATGCGCGCCCGAGCCCTTGCCGACCGAGCCGTAGGCCAGCGCCTCGGGCTCTTTCCCGGCGGCTTTCACGAAGCCCGCGAGATCGTCGGCGGGGAAATCGGCAGCCACGACAAGCACCAGCGGCGAGGTCGCGATCAGCGTGACCGGCGCGATATCCTTGGCGACGTCATAGCCGAGATTCGGCGTCAGGCGCGGTGCGGTGGTCAGCGGGCCGTTGATCGTGGTGGCGAAGGTGTTCTTCTGATCCTGCGCGTTCAGCATCTGCTGGATGCCGATCACGCCGCCCGCGCCGGGCTTGTTCTCGATCACGATGGGCTGGCCCAGCTTGTCGGCCAGTGGCTCGGTCACGATCCGTGCCAGCAGGTCGGGCGAAGAGCCCGCGGGGAAGCCCACGAATACGTGCTGCGGCTGGCTCGGCCAGTCGGCATTCTGCGCCAGAGCGGGCTTGCAAAGCGAAACAGCGGCAGCGCCCAAAAGGGCCGCGCGACGCGAAATGATCATGGTAGAGCCTCCCGGAGTCATATTTGGCAAAAATGCCCGTAATCGCGCGCAAGATTGCGGAATGTTCTGGGCTTGGCAAGGCGTTACCGGAAATTGGTCGGCATCGGCGCAGCTGCTACTCCGCCGCCAGCCGCAACAGTTCGTCGCGCAGTCTGAGCGCGAGTGGCGACAGCGGGCGCCGCTTGAGGCAGAGCAGGTAATAGGGCGACACGCTTAGCTGATGGTGCATCCGCAGGATCTTGAAGCTCGCATTCACCGGCGCGCGGATCAGCAGTTGCGCGACCTCTTCCGAGACCGAGGCGACCGCGTCGCTCTGCGCGAGATAGGCGATGGTGAACAGAAGCGAGGGGCTGTTCACGCAATCGCGCGGCTCGGACAGGCCGAGCGCGGCGAAAGCCTCGAAGGTGGCCTCCCGGATCGGCGCGCCGCGCTGCTGCATGATCCATTCATACTCGCCCAGCTCGGTCATCGTCACGATGGGCGCGCGGGCCAGCGGGTGATCGGAGCGCACGAGGAAGACGACCTTCTCGTCGCGCATCGGCGTGATGTCGAACAGTGCGCTGTCGAATTCGGGCAGAACCCGGGCGAGGATGAAATCCATCTCCCCCGCCGCGAGATAGCCCAGAAGATCGCGCGAAGGCAGAACCTCCACGGAGATGTCGGTCTCGGGCGAGGCGCGCTTGATCGCGCGGATCGCGGGCACGAGATAGCCCACCGCCGGGCCGGTCACCGCGCCGATCCGCACCCGCCCTGCGTGGCCGTGGCGCAGCGCCTCGATGTCGGAGCTCATGCTCTCCAGTTCGCGCAGAACCGCGCGGGCGCGGCGCAGGACGGTGAGCCCGATCTCGGTCGGCTCCATCCCGGTGGGCAGACGGTTGAAGAGGGGGGCGCCGACGCGGCGCTCCACCTCGGCCAGCATCCGCGACGCGGCCGGCTGGGTCATCGCGCAGCTTTCGGCGGCGAGTTGCAACTGGCCGGATTCAGCGACGGCGCGGATCAGGCGCAGCTGCGCCGGTTTCAACATCAGGTGGGAAAGTGACATATCAATATTGGTATGCAGATCGCGTTGAATGTAATTTTATCATCATGCACCGACATTGCTAGTGTCTCTTCCACGCCCGGTATCGGGCTGCGCGAGGAGATCGACGGACCGCGCACCGTCATAGGGAGGACACCATGAAAATCAAAACCGCCGCCGCAGCGCTGGCGATCGGCACCGCATTGCTCGGGACCGGCGCCTGGGCCGAAACTGTCGGCATCTCGATGCCCACCAAATCGTCGGCCCGCTGGATTTCCGACGGCAACTCGATGGTCGAGCAGTTCCAGGCCGCAGGCTACGACACCGATCTGCAATACGCCGAAGACGACATTCCCAACCAGCTCGCCCAGGTCGAGAACATGATCACCAAGGGCGTGGACGTTCTGGTGATCGCCGCGATCGACGGCACCACACTGTCGAACGCGCTGGCCAACGCGAAGGCCGCCGATATCAAGGTCATCGCGTACGACCGCCTGATCCGCGACACCCCGGATGTCGACTATTACGCGACCTTCGACAACTTCAAGGTCGGCGTCGAGCAGGCCAATTCTCTGGTGCAGGGCCTCGAAGAGCGTTTCCCCGATCAGAAGCCGTGGAATGTCGAGCTGTTCGGCGGCTCGCCGGACGACAACAACGCCTATTTCTTCTACAACGGCGCGATGTCGGTGCTGCAGCCGCTCATCGACTCGGGTGATATCGTGATCCCCTCGGGCCAGATGGGCATGGACACGGTCGGCACGCTGCGCTGGGACGGTGCGGTCGCACAGGCGCGCATGGATAACCTGCTCTCGGCCAACTACACCGACAAGAAGGTGCAAGGGGTTCTGTCGCCCTATGACGGGCTGTCGATCGGCATCCTGTCCTCGCTCAAGGGCGTGGGCTACGGGTCCGGCGACATGAAGATGCCGATCGTCACCGGTCAGGACGCCGAAATCCCCTCGGTGAAATCGATCCTCGCGGGCGAGCAGTATTCGACCATCTTCAAGGACACCCGCGAACTGGCGAAAGTCACCGTCGGTATGGTCAACGCGATGCTCAAGGGCGGCGAGCCCGAGATCAACGACACCGAGACCTATGACAATGGCGTCAAGGTGATCCCGTCCTTCCTGCTCCAGCCGGTGCCGGTGGACAAATCGAACTGGGAAAAGGTTCTGATCGACTCCGGTTACTACACCAAAGATCAGATCGAGTAAGCCGGGCCTGCCCCGACTTGCCACGCTGGCCGCCCTTCGGGGCGGCCAATTCCCCCCGATTTGACGCCGGAGAGGTCGGATGACCACCCTTCTTGAAATGCGCAACATCACCAAGACCTTTCCTGGTGTGAAAGCGCTCGACGACGTCTCGATCGCGGTCCGCGAGGGCGAAATCCACGCGATCTGCGGCGAGAACGGCGCGGGAAAATCGACCCTGATGAAAGTGCTCTCAGGCGTCTATCCCGCAGGCAGCTATGAGGGCGAGATCGTCTATGACGGCGCCGCTGCCGAATTCCGCGACATCCGCGACAGCGAGGATCGCGGCATCATCATCATTCACCAGGAGCTGGCGCTCGTGCCGCTTCTGTCGATTGCCGAGAACATCTACCTCGGCAATGAACGCGCCCAGAGCGGCGTGATCAACTGGCAGGAAACCTTCCAGCAGACCGAGGGCCTGCTGAAGAAGGTCGGGCTGCGAGAGGCGCCCGGAACGCTGGTCGACAGCCTCGGCGTGGGCAAGCAGCAGCTTGTCGAGATCGCGAAGGCTCTGTCGAAGAACGTGCGCCTGCTGATCCTCGACGAGCCGACTGCGGCCCTGTCGGAATCCGACAGCCAGGCGCTCCTCGATCTGCTGCTGGAGCTGAAGGCGCAGGGCGTGACTTCGATCATCATCAGCCACAAGCTGAACGAGGTGAAGCGCGTGGCCGACAGCGTGACCGTGATCCGCGACGGGGCCACGATCTCCACCATCGACGCGCGCGGCGGCGATCTTACCGAAGACCGCATCGTGCGCGACATGGTGGGCCGCGACATGGCGCATCGCTTCCCCGACCGGGAACGGCGCGCGGGCGAGGTGCTGTTCGAGCTGAAGAACTGGAACGTGCGCCACCCCGAACACCGCGACCGCCAGATGATCCGCGACCTGTCGATGCATGTCCGTGCCGGCGAGGTAGTGGGCATCGCGGGGCTGATGGGCTCGGGCCGCACGGAACTTGCCATGAGCGTCTTCGGGCGCAGCTACGGGCGCGACATCTCGGGCGAGGTGCTGATCCACGGCAAGCCCGCCGATGTCTCGACCGTCGACCGCGCCATCGCGGCTGGGCTCGCCTATGTCACAGAGGACCGCAAGAGCCTCGGGCTGATCCTCGAGGAGACCATTCAGCGCAACACCACGCTGGCCAATCTCGGCGCGGTGGCGAAGAACGGCGTTGTCGAGGATTATCGCGAAACCGAGGTGGCCGAGAAATACCGCCGCGACCTCAATATCCGCACGCCTTCGGTGTTTCAGAAGGTGATGAACCTCTCGGGCGGCAACCAGCAGAAGGTCGTGCTCGCGAAATGGCTCTTTACCGAGCCGGAGGTGCTGATCCTCGACGAGCCGACGCGCGGCATCGATGTCGGTGCGAAATACGAAATCTACGGGATCATCAACGAACTGAGCGCGGCCGGGAAGGCCGTCATCATGATCTCTTCGGAGATGCCGGAACTCCTGGGCATGTCCGACCGAATCTATGTGATGAACGAGGGCAGTTTCGTGGGCGAGTTGAACGCCGACGAGGCCAGCCAGGAGCGCATCATGTCCTTGATCGTTAGGGAATAGGAAAAGTCATGGACCAGATCGAACAAGCGAATTCCGAGCCCTCCGGTGGCCTTGGGATCGGCGCCTATATCGCGCGCCACATCCGCGAATACGGACTGCTGTTTGCGTTGATCGCGATCATGCTGTTCTTCCAGATCGTGACGGGCGGCACGCTGCTCAAACCGGTCAACATCACCAACCTGTTCCTGCAGAACAGCTACATCATCATCATGGCCTTGGGCATGCTGCTGGTGATCGTGGGGGGCAATATCGACCTCTCGGTCGGCTCTGTCATGGGCTTCATCGGGGCCTTCGCCGCCGTGCTGATCGTGTCTATGGACCTGCCGGTCGCGGTGGC
The DNA here is from genome assembly GCF_001940525.2 of Thioclava nitratireducens. Classification (NCBI taxonomy): domain Bacteria; kingdom Pseudomonadati; phylum Pseudomonadota; class Alphaproteobacteria; order Rhodobacterales; family Paracoccaceae; genus Thioclava; species Thioclava nitratireducens. The sequence continues at coordinate 2,685,616 of NZ_CP019437.1, read as the reverse complement.
GATCCCGGCGTGCCTCGTCATGGGCATGGCGATCGGCGCGGTGCAGGGTTATTTCGTGGCCTATTGGAAGATCCCGTCCTTCATCGTGACGCTGGCGGGGATGCTGGTGTTCCGCGGTCTGTCGCTCTGGCTGCTCGAAGGACAGTCCATCGGGCCGTTCCCGAAATCGTTCCAGGCGCTCTCGACCGGGTTCATCGCTGACCCGTTCGGCGTGGGCCGCCCCAATTCGCTGGCGCTGGCGGTGGGTGTCGCCGCGGTCGTGCTGCTGGTGTGGCTTGGCGTCCGTGCGCGCTCCCGCGATGCGCGCTACGGGATCGAGGGTGAACCCCTTGGCCTTTTCGTGCTGCGCAACGCCATCGTCGCGGCAGCCCTTCTCTTCGTGACATGGAAGCTCGCATGGTTCCGCGGCCTGCCCAACGTGCTGCTATCGATGGTGATCCTGACGATCATCTACGTCTTCGTCACCGAACGCACCACGCTGGGCCGCCGGGTCTACGCGGTGGGCGGCAATGCGAAGGCTGCCAAGCTGTCGGGCATCCGCACCGAGCGGCTGACCTTCCTGACCTTCGTGAACATGGGCCTGCTGGCCGCGCTCGCCGGTCTCGTCTTTGCCGCCCGCCTGAACACCGCCACGCCGAAAGCGGGCTTCGCGGTGGAGCTGGACGTGATCGCGGCGGTCTTCATCGGGGGCGCTTCGATGTCGGGCGGCTCGGGCAAGATCATCGGCGCGGTCGTCGGCGCCTTCATCATGGGCGTGATGAATAACGGCATGTCGATCCTCGGGATCGGCATCGATTACCAACAGGTCATCAAGGGGCTCGTGCTGCTCGCCGCGGTCTTCTTCGATGTCTACAACAAGAACAAGGAAGCCTGAGATGTTGCTCTCGCAATTGACCCTTGCCGACGGATCGCGCGCCGTGGCCGTGCGTGAAGACGGCCCCGCGCATCTGGTGCCGGGTGTCTCCACCACGCGCGATCTGGCACTGGCCGCCATCGCCGCCGGACATGATCTGGCTGCCGAGATCGCCGCGCGCGGGCAGGGGGACGAGGTGGACCTGGAGGCCGCCTATGCCGAGGGGCGCATGCTGGTGCCGCTCGATCATCCCGTTGCCGCGCATCTGCATCTGACGGGGACGGGGCTGACCCATCTGGGCTCCGCCTCCACCCGCGACGCGATGCACACCAAGGTCACCGAGGAGATGACCGACAGCATGAAGATGTTCCGCATGGGGCTGGAGGGCGGCAAGCCCGCCGCTGGCTCCGTGGGTGTGCAGCCCGAGTGGTTCTACAAGGGCAACGGTCTGGCCGCTGTCGCGCCGGGCGCTGCGCTGACCTCGCCGAACTTCGCGCTCGACGGTGGCGAGGAACCGGAGGTCGCGGGGCTCTACGTCATCGCGCCCGACGGGCAGCCGGTCCGCGTGGGCTTCGCGCTGGGCAACGAGTTCTCCGACCACGTCACCGAGCGCGGGAACTACCTGTGGCTCGCCCATTCCAAGCTGCGCCCGGCGAGCTTTGGTCCCGAGATGCTGGTGGGCGATCTGCCGGACAGCGTCGAGGGCACCAGCCGCATCCTGCGCGGTGGCGAAACGCTCTGGGAAAAGCCATTCCTGTCGGGCGAGGCGAACATGTCCCACACAATCGCCAATCTCGAACATCATCACTTCAAATACGCGCCGTTCCGCGATCCGGGCGATGTGCATGTGCATTTCTTCGGCACCGCCACGCTCAGCTTCGCCGACGGGATCAGCGCCGAGCCGGGGGACGTCTTCGAGATCGAATGCCCACAGTTCGGTCTCGCGCTCCGCAATCCGCTCGCCCGCAATTCCGACGCGTCGGCCCCCGTGGCCGTCGCCAGCCTCTGAGGTCCGACATGGCTTTCACCCCCGCCCCCTGGCCCCGCAAACTGCGCTCGCAGGAATGGTATGGCGGCAATACGCGCGACACGATCTACCACCGCGGCTGGATGAAGAACCAAGGCTATCCGCATGACCTATTCGACGGTCGCCCGATCATCGGCATCCTGAACACATGGTCCGATCTGACGCCCTGTAACGGCCACCTGCGCGAGCTGGCCGAGAAGGTAAAGGCGGGCATCTGGGAGGCCGGTGGCTTCCCGGTCGAAGTGCCGGTCTTCTCGGCCTCCGAGAACACCTTCCGCCCGACCGCGATGATGTTTCGCAATCTCGCGGCCCTCGCGATCGAAGAGACCATCCGTGGCCAGCCGATGGACGGGGCGGTGCTGTTGGTGGGCTGCGACAAGACCACGCCATCGCTGATGATGGCGGCGGCGAGCTGCGATATCCCGTCCATCGTCGTCACTGGCGGTCCGATGCTGAACGGTTATTTCCGGGGCGAGCGCGTGGGCTCGGGCACGCATCTGTGGAAATTCTCCGAAGCCGTGAAGGCGGGCGAGATGACGCAGGAAGAGTTCCTCGAAGCCGAAGCCTCGATGTCGCGCTCCTCGGGCACCTGCAACACGATGGGCACGGCAAGCACGATGGCGAGCATGGCCGAAGCGCTCGGGATGGCGCTGTCGGGCAATGCCGCGATCCCGGCGGTGGATAGCCGCCGCCGCGTGATGGCGCAGCTTTCGGGGCGGCGCATCGTGCAGATGGTGAAGGACGATCTGAAGCCCTCTGACATCATGACCAAGCAGGCCTTCGAGAACGCGATCCGCACCAATGGCGCGATCGGGGGCTCGACCAATGCGGTGGTGCATCTGCTGGCGCTGGCGGGCCGGGTCGGCGTCGATGTCACGCTCGACGACTGGGACCGCTGCGGGCGCGATGTGAAGACCATCGTGAACCTGATGCCATCGGGCAAATACCTGATGGAGGAATTCTTCTACGCGGGCGGTCTGCCGGTCGTACTGAAGCGTCTCGGCGAGGCGGGGCAGCTGCACAAGGACGCGCTGACCGTGTCGGGCGGGGCGATCTGGGACGAGGTCAAGGACGTCGTGAACTGGAACGAGGACGTGATCCTGCCCGCCGACAAGCCGCTGACCGATCAGGGCGGCATCGCGGTGCTGCGCGGCAATCTCGCGCCGAAAGGGGCGGTGCTCAAACCCTCCGCCGCGAGCCCGCATCTTCTGACCCACCGTGGGCGCGCCGTCGTCTTCGAGGATATCGACGACTACAAGGCGAAGATCAACGACGACGCGCTCGATATCGACGAGACCTGCGTGATGGTGCTGAAGAATTGCGGCCCCAAGGGCTATCCCGGCATGTCGGAGGTGGGCAATATGGGCCTGCCGCCGAAAGTGCTGAAGAAGGGCATCACCGACATGGTGCGAATCTCGGACGCACGGATGTCGGGGACGGCTTACGGCACGGTCGTGCTGCACACCTCGCCCGAGGCCGCCGCCGGTGGTCCGCTGGCGGTCGTGCAGAACGGCGACATGATCGCGCTCGACGTGCCGAACCGCAGCCTGACGCTCGAAATCTCGGACGCGGAACTGGCCGAGCGGCTTGCCAAGTGGCAGCCGAGCCATGAGCGGCCGGAAGGTGGCTATGCCTGGCTGCATCAGGCGCATGTGATGGGCGCGGATACCGGGGCGGACCTCGATTTCCTCGTCGGCTGCCGCGGCAACCCGGTCGGAAAGGACAGTCACTGATGAAACTCGCGCTCGTCGGCATCGGCAAGATCGCCTTGGATCAACACGTGCCCGCCATCTCCGCCAGCCCGGATTGGGAACTGGCAGCGACGGTTTCGCGGCATGGCACGGTCGAGGGGGTGCCAGCCTACACCCGGATCGAGGAGATGCTCTCCTCCCATCCCGAAATCGAAGTTGTGAGCCTCTGCCTGCCGCCCGTGCCGCGCTTCCTCGCGGCGCGTGCAGCTCTTGAGGCCGGGCGGCATGTCATGCTCGAAAAGCCGCCCGGCGCGACCCTGGCCGAGGTGCATGCGCTCGAGGCGATGGCCGCCGCGCGGGGCCTCACGCTGTTCGCGACATGGCATTCGCGCATGGCCCATGCGGTGGCGGCCGCCAAATCATGGCTCGCGGATCGCAAGGTTCACTCGGGCCGGATCATCTGGCGCGAGGACGTGCGCAAATGGCATCCCGGGCAGGAATGGGTGTTCGAGCCCGGTGGCATGGGCGTCTTCGATCCGGGCATCAACGCACTCTCGATCCTGACCGAAATTCTTCCCGCGCCGGTTCACCTTACGGCGGCAGAGCTGGAATTTCCCGCCAACCGGCAGGCCCCCATCGCCGCGCGGCTGAGCTTCACCGGCTCCATCGAGGCGGATTTCGACTGGCGTCAGGAAGGCCCGCAGACCTGGGATATCGAGATCGACACCGATGCCGGGGCGATGGCGCTGCGTTTGGGCGGCAATGTGCTTGAGATCGGCGGTACGAAAGCCGAGGGTGCCGAGAGCATCATGGAAGAATACCCCGCGCTCTACGCCCGCATGGCAGGGCTGGTGCGGCAAGGCGCATCCGATGTGGATCTTGCGCCGATGGTGCATGTGGCCGACGCGTTCCTGCTGGGCCGCCGCACCGCTGTTGAAGACTTCGAATTCTGAAGGATACCGAAATGACCTATACCCCGCATGGCAAGCATCTGATCGCAGGCGACTGGATCGAGACCGAGCCGAAATTCACATCGGAGCCTGTCGAAGGGCCGTCGCATGAGTTCTGCATGGGTACGGTCGAGATGGTGAATGCTGCCTGCGAGGCGGCGGAGGAGGCGTTCTGGGACTATGGCTATTCGAGCCGCGAGACCCGGGCGACATTCCTCGACACCATCGCCGACGAGATTGACGCCCGCGGCGAGGCGATCACCGAGATCGGGACGCAGGAAAGCGGTCTGCCCGAGGCGCGCCTGAACGGCGAGCGCGGCCGAACCGTTGGCCAGTTGCGCCTCTTTGCCGATCATATCCGAAAGGGCGATTACCTCGACCGGCGTCACGATGAAGCACTCCCCGACCGCCAGCCGCTGCCGCGCCCCGATCTGCGGATGATCCAGCGTCCGATCGGCCCCGTCGCGGTCTTCGGCGCGTCGAACTTCCCGCTGGCCTTCTCGACCGCGGGCGGCGACACAGCCGCGGCGCTCGCGGCGGGCTGCCCGGTCGTCGTGAAGGGCCATCCGGCGCATCCCGGCACCGGCGAGATCGTGGCCGAAGCGATCAAGGCCGCGGCCGATAAATGCAACATGCCCAAGGGCGTGTTCAGCCTCGTCCAGGGTGGCTCGCATGATGTGGGGCAGGCGCTGGTGCAGCACCCGCGGATCAAGGCCGTGGGCTTCACCGGATCGCTGGCGGGCGGCAAGGCGCTCTACGATTTGTGCGCCCAGCGTCCCGAGCCGATCCCGTTCTTCGGCGAGCTGGGCTCGGTCAACCCGATGTTCCTGCTGCCCGAAGCGACTTCGGCGCGCGGCGAGGATCTGGGCGTCGGCTGGGCAGCCTCGCTCACCATGGGCGCGGGCCAGTTCTGCACCAATCCCGGCATCGCGGTGGTGATGGAGGGCGACGCGGGTGAAGCCTTCGTCAAATCCGCGCTGGCCGCCCTCGAGGCGAGCGGCGCGCAGGTCATGCTGACCGACGGCATCGCCGAAGCCTATCGCAAGGGCGCGGCGCGGATGCAGGAATCCGGCGGCGTGCAGGAGCTGCTGACCCAGGTCTGCGACCGGCGCGAGGCGAAGCCCTACCTGTTCCGCGTCTCCGCCGCCGACTGGCTGGAGAACGCGGCTCTCTCCGAGGAGGTGTTCGGCCCGCTCGGCCTGATCGTGACCGTCAAGGATGCCGACGAAATGGTGAAGGTCGCACGCAGCTTCGAGGGCCAGCTGACCGCGACCTTGCAGATGGATGACGCCGACGCCGATCTCGCCCGCCGCCTGCTGCCGGTGCTCGAGCGCAAGGCGGGCCGGGTGCTGGCGAACGGCTTCCCCACCGGTGTCGAAGTCTGCGACGCGATGGTGCATGGCGGGCCGTATCCCGCATCGACCAATTTCGGCGCGACCAGCGTTGGCACGCTCTCGATCAGACGCTTCCTGCGCCCGGTCTGCTATCAGAACATCCCCGAGGTGCTGTTGCCCGAAGACCTTCAGGGCTGAGGAGGCCCGCCGGTTCGGGCAGGGCTTAGCGAAATGGCATTCGGCCCGGCGAGCAGATCGCCGGGCCGAATGTCGTTCGGATGCGCAGGTAGTTCTTTGCTTGGGCTCGGGTCTTCAAGGCCGGCGTTGGTAAAGGACCGCGATCAGACGCGCCGGGTGAGCTATGCCATTGAAATGCAAAGGTGAGGGAGACGAAGCGGGACCGCGTGGCTCTGCCGCTCTCGCGGAATTTGGGCCGACCAATCGCCTGGCCGAAACCCGGCAGGCATAACTGGAATGTGTGATGGCGGAGACGAAGGGATTCGAACCCTCGAGACCCTTCCGGGCCTACTCCCTTAGCAGGGGAGCGCCTTCGACCACTCGGCCACGTCTCCGTCGACGCGTATAGCCAAGGAAACGTGGGGGTTACAAGGCGAAACTGCCCTTCATCGCAAAAAACTCTCCACCCCCTTAAATCTGCTCAAAGTGCATGGAAATGCACTGGAAAGCACCGAGTTTGGGCAAGATTTGGTCAATTTCCCTTACGGCGAAAGCGGCTTCAGTTCTGTCGAGAAGACCAAATCACGACACAGGCCAAGCGTTTTACTGCGACCGAGAATATTCTTACCGCAGTTGTACGCACGAACCGATCTCCTTCCTGGAAGGAGATGTTCAGATGACTCATACACCCGAAGAAGGACGGAATGGCACTCGACAGCTCGCCAGAATGCTCGCTGTGCACCCGCCACCAGTTTTGTGGAACCGGGATATACAACGCCGTTGGCGATGCAGTCGCGCGACGGTTGACCGCTACAGGAAGAAGCTTGGATTGACGAGCATCTCAGATGAGGGGCATCCAGCCTTCAGTCTCCTCGACCTGCTTAAAGCTGAGGGTTTCGCCGAGCCAATCGCGGCTTGGGCTCTCGGGGCCGATGAGGACCGCAAGGTGCTCGCCGCTCCGCTGTTGAGCATCGAGGACCTTGAGATGCTTGATGACCACCTTCGGCCGCACCATCCAGAGACGCATCGTTCAAGAGCAAGGGATGGCCGCGGACGACCTGGCATCAAGATCGGCCATCGCTGGCTCTTCCGGCCGACGATCTCCGAAATAGAACGCATCGAAGCCTGCCACCGTCGGCGCGTGGAGGGCAAATGACGACGTTTTTGCGCATTGGCCAATATCTGCGTCACTGGACCAGGATGACGAAAACACCCCGGCGGATTTATCTGGGAAATCCGCCGGGGTGTTTTCGTCATTCGTCACCCTCGATGCCTCATCACCCAAATTTTTAGTCATTCGGCAGTCCAACGCGGCGGAGGACGCTCTTCCGTGTAGCGTCCACCCCCACCTTGGAAGGAGAACCACAGCAATGACCAGCCTGACAGACTTGGACAAGAGAGGTGTGTCTCTCGAAGAAAGCCTTGGCGCCTTTGAGGCCGGCATCCTCGTCAATCCTTGGCGGGAAAGCACCTGGAAGAAAATTCGTGGATCGCTGACCACTGCCGCGCGGGTGTACCCAAAGATTACGCCAGAAAACCATTCGGGGATGATAATCTGCGATCCCGAGGAGCTGATGCGGCTTGTCGCCCCCTACAAGCGGGCAAAAAGCTTTCCGGTGAATTGCGGTTTCAAGAACTATGAGTCCTTTTACACTTGGCAATCTAACGTCAAGCGGTTCTTCGAGCATGTTTCCGGACAGCGTCAATCGCGTTGTGCTATCAATTCCAAGAAGGACGCCGGTGCGCGGTTACTCAAGGTGATCGGGATTGGCGTCGATGGCCAGCCGCTTCTTACGGGTAGCGAAACAATCCCGATTGCCTCGTTCATCGGGCTTTGCCGCGAAGCAGATATCGATGTGAACAAGGCAACACCGGATTGGGTCAGAAACCAGATAGCAATATCGACTGCCGGAAGGGCTTCTACAATACGGCAAGCAGCTGCGCGCATAGACAAACTTAGTGACTCTGGTAAGGTTCCACGCGATGTCCTGCCACCTTGCCGGTTCGGCGATCTGTCCGACGTATTCTATGCTGGACAGTGGAGGACACCAGAGGTCCATCCGGAGTTTGCCGAGGCAAGGGATCGTTACATCAAGAATTTATGCGAGGGCACAAAACGAGCGCGGCTCGGCTTGGAGGACTTCGCGATCTCAACGCATGGTCGTATTGGAGAAAAGCGCGCGAAATCCATCCGTCAGGCAATTAACTGGTTCCATCACGGTTTGGTGGTTGCCGGGCTTGTGAGGGAAAATCGACCCTTCCCATGGCGTCAAGTGGCTGTGCCGTCGTTATTGTTAGAAATCGCAGACCTCGATGCGGCAGGCGCGATTCAGCGCAGCACACAGGGGGAAACCCGCGGAACCAGAATCAAAATAGTTATCAATTTCCTCGATACTATTTTTCAAGGATACAAGTCTGAAATTGGCCCGGGTTTCTTCGACTACGATATTCTCAATAATCCCGAGAATTTTGAAACAGATAAAGCCAAGTGGAAGCGGGATATAGCGCTGAAATTCGTTGAAAGTCCAGAACTACAGCGCATTTTTTATGGTATGCCGGAGCGCTTCTTTTCTGAGGCCGTGGACCTGATCGATCGCTGGGACAAAATCGGCCCGGCCGCCGGGAAAGGCCGGCTTTCGGCGCTCCAGGGCAGGGGACTGGATCTCGCAATACTTGCGGTTAAAACGATGATCACTACACGTTTTCCTCTTCGTCTGGACAGTGTGATCCAACTCACGGCGTTTGGCAAAACGCCACATCTCATCCAGTCGGGCGATCCGAGAAATCCTATCCGGGTCGATATTCCAGGATACATTGTAAAGAACGGAAAACTTTTTTCCGGTGTTCCTCTATTGCCTTCGCGAACGCTCGACCCGAGCGCAGTACTTAAGTGGTATCTCGAGAAAGTTCATCATCTCGTGCTCGAACACAAGGTTCGAGGTGCCAACAGGTCGAGGCATCTACTGTTCGCCGGGTTGACCCGCGAGCCGATGGCTCGAAAGTACAAGCGATATACCGCCGAAGCCGGCCTTGGTCTTGATGCTCACATGGTGCGGCACCTCGCAGGGTCGATCCTCTATGCGCGGGGCATTCCCGTTGAGGTGATCGCCGAACTGCTTGGCATTAGCGAGCAGACAGTCATCAAGAACTACATCTACATCAACCGTAGCCGTTTGCGCCAGAAAGCCATCGACGAGGTTGCAACGATCTATCGGGAACTCGAACTATGACCAACAAACATCGAATTCCGCCCTCATGGCCGCAGGAGTGGGAAAAGGAATACGAGGCGGCGGCGAGAGAAATCAAAACGAAACTTGGACACAGCCATCTTTTCAATTCGGCTGTGCGCCATATCGATTATTGTGCGACAGCGGGTAAGCGTTTCCTTTCCTGTGATGCCATCGTTGCGCATCGCCATTCGATGAGATGCGAGCTGAGTTGGTGCATTGCAAATGCTTATGCGAATAAGCTGGTCGGCGTCGCGCGCAAACGGAACGACAAGATCATTCGTGACGATCTGTTGGAGTTTTTTCGCGACAGGCGTTCTGGGTATGAGATGCTAATGGCACGGCACGTTCCGCGCGAGGTGGAGGTTCTCGCCCACCGTGCGCTGCAACGGGGCGAGATCACGCGCCAAGAACTCAAGTCACTGGATCATTATCTGAGGGTTATCGATCGGCTGGGTTCGCTTCCGGCGGCAGCTCCGAACATACTTGCCGCGTTTTGGCGGTATCCGCCTACGAGCAAGCATTGCTGCGATGAGCTGGGAAAGGCGGCAGCCATGATCGATTTGTTTCTGCCGGGTTCTCCTGATGCGAATAGGTTGCGAGCCGCGATGAGATCACTAAGGCCGAACAGCTCTGTTGTCGCGCGGTCGACGCGCACCGCCAGTCGCGAAATTGCGGAATTGGTCGGCGCGGCGCGGCAGAAAAAGCCTGGAAGTAAAGGACGAGCTTATTCTGACACGAAGAGGGCTGAGCAGCGCGGTGTTCTCATGCGACTCGAGAGAACGCTCAAGGCCGTAGGTCGATCGTTCGCATTGGACAGGGAGGCAATCGATATTTTTGCCCAGCACGCGCATGCGCAGTTCAAAGCTTGCCGTACTAAGAATTTTCAGGTGCTGCGGTCTGAGGAAGGTGACAAATTGGAGAAGGGCAATGGATGGAGCGCGATCTATATCGCTCGGACATTCGAAACGCTTGCTGATTTTGTAGAAGATGCGCAGTTGCGCGCCGACCTTTTGGCAGATGCCAGTGACTATCATTTGGAAGCCAAGAAGGAGCCAAAACGAAAGGAAAGGCATTTGGCCGAGCGTCCCACGACCTTGCCAGAGCTCTTTGCGAAAGCAGTTCTGCTTGTTCGCGAGTCGGAAAACGTTCCGGTCAAGAGCCGCACGCGGTTATTGAACGCGGCCGCGATTGTGGCTTTGCTCTGCAGCTATCCCTTACGCAGGTCTGACCTCGTCAGGTTGAGGTACGGACATGAACTGGTCCGACTTCTTGGGGGCTGGTGTCTGTCAGGCTTAGATACGCAAAAGACCGGCGAACATGTCGAGCCGCTGCATCTTCCATCCGAAATCACTCAGGTCCTTGACGCGGGATTGCTTCAGGGCGCAAACGAAAGTTTCCTCTGGCAAGTCTATTCGGAGAGAGCGGGTCGGGCGCTCTGGGCCGACTGGAAGACTGGACTTCCGCTTTCGAAGGGGTTGCTCACATCAAATATTAAAGAGTTGGTCGGGTACTCACCCCACATCTTTCGGACCGTCTGGGCCGACCACCTCATTGAGAATGGTGCCGATCGGGCCGCGATTTCCATCATTCTGCAGCACGGTGCGATAATCTCCCAGAAAGAATACGAATTCCTTGCATCCAAGCTACGGCTCTCGCAAGGCATCACTGCTCTTGCTGAAGTGATCGACGATCGAGGCCGTGGGGAAGCTGCACCGTGATCATGGATTCGCCATTTCCACTTCCGATTATGGCGCGCCGCCATCCGTGCTGGACCCCGCGCGCAGGAGTGACACCCAGGTGCGGTTTTCTGAGATCTCGTTCCCATGAACCCGAATTGAGAGGTTAGCGGTCAGTTGCGCTGCGGCTTATCCTTGGGCCGCCGGAAGCTGGAATTGACCTGCCCCCCGCGGGATCCCTCAACGTAGTGTAGAGTCTGCGCCAACTCTGAAGGAGCAGACGAATGCGAAAAAGCCGTTTCACCGAGGCGCAGATTATTGGGATGATCAAGGAGCAGGAGGCAGGCATGCCGACAGCTGATGTGTGCCGCAGGCATGGCCTCAGCCCGGCGACCTTTTACAAGTTCAAGGCCAAGTATGGTGGCATGGAGCTCTCCGAGGCAGCCAGGCTGAAGGCGCTCGAAGACGAAAACGCCAAGCTCAAACGTCTGTTGGCCGACACCATGCTCGACAACGTGGTTCTGAAGGATCTGCTGGGAAAGAACTGACGACATTGACCAGGCGGCGAGAGGCGGCGCTCAGGGCGATGCGGGATCATGACATCTCGCAGCGTCGGGCCTGCCAGCTTGTCGGTGTCGACCCCAAGACGGTCCGGCGCACACGCCCGCCGGACTGCCCCGAGATCCGCGAGGAGATGAAGGAGATCGCCGGGAAGCGGCGCCGGTTTGGCTATCGCCGGATCGGCATCCTGCTTGAGCGCAAGGGCATGACCATGAACCACAAGAAGCTGTATCGGCTCTATCGCGAGGAAGGGCTATCGGTGAAGCGACGGCGTGGACGCAAGCGGGCTCGCGGGTCACGCACGCCGATGCCTGCGGCGGCGCATCCCAATGCGCGCTGGTCGCTCGACTTCCTGGCGGACAGCTTCGGCGCCTCGCGCAAGTTCCGTATTTTGGCCGTGATCGACGATTGTTGCAGAGAGAACCTGTGCCTGGTCGCCGATACCAGTATATCGGGCAAGCGTGTTGCCCGTGAACTCGATGCGCTGGTGCGGATCTACGGAAAGCCTGCTTGCATTGTCAGCGACAACGGGACGGAGTTCACCAGCCGGGCCATCCTGAGATGGGCCGACCAGAACGCCATTCCCTGGCACTACATCGACCCCGGCAAGCCGCAGCAGAACGCGTTCATCGAGTCCTTCAACGGAAGCCTGCGCGACGAATTATTAAACGAGGAGATCTTCGACACACTGGACGATGCCCGGCGCAAGTTGGCGCTCTGGCGCTACGACTACAACGCCGTCAGACCGCACTCGTCTCTGGGAAACCAGACGCCGCTCGAAGCGCGCCGGACGCTTGAGCAATTTGAGGGCTCCGCGCCCGGCGCGCTTGCCCACAACAACCGATCCGACTACCAATCTCAAACCTGCAGACTCTCGTTATGAACGAGGGCCCCAAGGGGGGCAGGTCACTCGGTCTATTGCGCAGCCTGGCTTCCGATCCTGTGTATTGTCATAGGCTTCTCGTAATAAGAGGCGGCCGTCCACCTTAAGGAACTGCGAGACAGAGGTGCCCGAGTCGCGCGTATTGGTCCGCCGATACAGCTGGAAGGGTGGTCGCTCCATCCTTTCCCCGAAACGCTGGAGCAGGGGAGTAACCTGGTGCAGCTTGGCGCGGCGTTCATTCCTTTTCCACCTGCTAACCGTCGATTGGTCGACGCGGCATAGCTTCGCGATCTCGTCTTGAGTCATTCCCGACTTCATTGCGATGTTCACGAGCTTCTGTGTCTGCTCGTACTCTGGTCCCTTTGATGACATTCTGCTCTTCTTTCTACTATCGTTGGTGGGGTACAGTGCACCCCACCAACGTTCTCATGCCTTTTTGGGATCGGATGGGCGCTGGTTTGGGTTCAATTGCTTGCCCCGATTGCCCTCATTCTTGGCATGGGTCTGGTTCTGTCCAGGCGTGCCTTTGTTTGCGTTCTTCATGTCGGCGGCGTGGTTCGGTTTTTTCATCGTGTGCTCCATCGGCATCTGGTTGAAGATGGACACTTAATCGCTTGGCCAGGTCACTGATTGAACCCGCGCGATCGTCATAAATACGCATACTTCGGCATACTGTGATTGTATTGCGTTTTCGCGCAAATCTGTGAAAAATTTTTTACGCCTTGGGCCAAGGAACGAAGGTCGTAAAAAAGGGCGGCAATAGCCGCCCTTTTGCGAGGCACATCTGATTTCTCTATGCCGATCGCCAGATTCGCAGCGCATTTTCGACGCGCGCATAGGCCTGAATGGCGTCGTGTTTCGAATGCGTGTCTCTGCTGGATTGATGGACGTAGATGTCCGCAGCCCAACTTTCGAAAACGTAGCCGAGCGCGAGAAATGCTTCGTGCGCCGCTTCAATCAGCCCTGGTGGAGGACTGGATAGGAGCATAACGGCGATGCCCGCGAGATCTCGGTCGATTTGCGGGAAGTGCCGTTCAACCGAGACGTGGATGGGGGCTACGCCGTACGTTTCAATAAGCCAAAGCGTTACATCGCGGAGATCCCGCTCCAGTGTGTCACAGCTCGCCGCGGTCTCAGTCCCCATGGCGAAACCGGGCGATTATTTCGCTGATGCGCGCGCCATGCCAGCGCGTCATGTCGTTGGCGTGTAGGCCCCTCTCTCGAGAGATCCGTTCGAGTGCCGAAGGTGCCTGACCCGCAAGAACTCGGTGAATGTCCCGCAGCGCCCTTTCGACGATATCGGGATCGGCGATCGGCTGTCCGAATGCGCTGTGCAGGTCGCAAAGAGCTCCGAACCCGCTTTTATCATCGAGCGCGTCGAGCAGGTCGCAGAGACTCGCGCCGTGACGACGAAGGTGTTGCTCTGCGGTGTATACGGCCGCGTGACGGGCCTCTGTAGTTTCGAGGTTGGTGATGTTGACCATGATCTTCTTCCTTTATGCGTAGCAGCAACGGTGGTGGGTGCCTATTCTTCGGCTTCACTGCGGGTGCATCAGGGGAGGTCGTTCGAACCGAACTGGTCCTGTCGTCTGTTTCGCGCCGGACTTCTTGTTCGTGGAAGGAATGGCTATCGTTCATTGGGGCGACGAGAAAGAAATTTTCAGGACGCTCCATCTTGGGTCTCGAGCCGTGCCGACAAAGCTGTAGTAAGCTTTCGGAGTGGATCTTTTGCTCATTCCTCGGCGTATGGCGCCGGCCGTGCAGCCTGCATATGGCCGGCGCACCGTGTCAGGCTGCGTCCTCTGCAGGGAGGGCGAGCGCGACTGCCTCGTGGTCTTCATCGAGCTCCCCAATTTCGACTAATAGCTCGAATAGCTGGTCGGTGAGGAGGCAAAGCTCTTCTACTCCAGGGCTTTCGGGGTCGAGAAGGACGCAACACGAAAAATCGGGCTCGCATGCGTCCATAAAAGGATCCAACGACAGGAGACGATGAAGGTCTACGAGCTTACGCCGAGTCGTCCGGTCGAGACGCGATGCTTCGCGCAGGCTGGACATAATGCGTAGAACGCGAGCAGTTCCAGCATCGCCGTCGATGAGCTTCGCCGCGTTGCACAGGGCGGTGCCGTGCTCGGCGAAATGGGCGCGAACGGCGCTAAGTTGCGGTTCAGTGGACAGGGTCCGGTTGGGGAGCGTGCGCAGCATGGTGGTTCTCCTTTTGTTGCGCGACTGCCAGTCGTGGCAGCTTTCAAGCCTGTCCGGTCACTCGTGTCTGGATGCCTTTCTCGGTCTGCCCCTGAGCTGAAGGGCTGCTTTTCGTTTCTCAATATGGAGATTGGCCAACAGGTCGCGAGACGAAGAAAAAAGTTCTCCTAATCGCCGCGACGCGGAGCCGCTCTGTAGCGGTCTTGTGGCGAGCTGGTAAAGACGCGTCACGCCCTGAAACCCGCGCGCGACCGGCCGAGGCCTTCACAAGGAAAAAATTGTCAGTCGTCCGGCGCATCTTGGCTCATTCCGGGATTTGGGACATGAAGGCCGAGAAACGATTTGTCTCTCGGCCTTCTCCATTCCGAGGGGGCGTAGCGTCGCGGTCTTGTCGGTCGATGATTCGGGGGTTTTCCGGCGCCAGTTCAGATGATGGCCTCGATGCCTTTTCGATCAATGACATCGAGCAGCCTCGCCGAGGAGCCGCCCGGGGATTTCTTGCCCTGTTCCCACTGAGCCACCGTCGTCGCGGCGACATTGAGAAACTGGGCAAAAACGGGCTGGCTCATACGGCTCTTGGCCCTGATCTTCTTGATCCTGGCCGGCGTGAAGGAAGGTTTCTTCGGAACGCAGATCCGATCCATGACGCGCATGGTGATGTCGTCCATGGCGCCGACCTCGTGCAGGTCCTTCGCCATGTCGTGGGCCATATCCAGAATGTCACTCATGCCTTGCACTCCAGCTCTGCGATGGTGCCCTTCGCCTTCAGCGCCTTGATCTGTCTGTCATCGGCCTCGATGAGCGCTTTGGCGTTGACCGAGAGGGCGTCCTTTTCCCGGCGCGTGATGTTCGATCGACTGCTCTTCGGAAAGCCGTAGAGGAAGAAGATCCGATCAGATTTCTTCTTCCGGAAGCCGATGATGGTCCGGAAACCACCCGACTTGCCTCCGCCTGTGCGCGCGATCCTCTTCTTGAAGAGGTAGCCGCCAAGGTCGGCTTCGACATTGCCGTCAAAAGCCTCCTTTGCCGCCGCACAGAGGTCGCCGTCCGATATCGCTTCGGAGCCGGCCCACTTTCTGAACGCCTTTCCAACAAATACTCTCACGCGTCTCTCTAACACTTAGTGTTACACTTGTCCATTTCAATCAGCGGTCGACGGTTTCGACCGAGATCTGCGACAGGTGACGATCGAGAACGAAGTCGACGAAGGTGCTGCGTCGCCGCATGTGTTGAGGTTGAAATCCTCTCGGAAAGCAGGGTAGGCTTGCTGAAGGTTCAGCGGCTGGATCTTCTTGACCATTCGATCTCCGATCTTTCGGTATTTCTCTGTCAAAATGGCCTCCAAGACCACACGGGATGTTGGCCGGTTTCTCCTACCCCGAAGTCCCGAAACAATTTTTTCTGCTATGTGTTGCGCCGGGACAAATCTCCCGAGATGCCTCTAACCGGCGCCGAATTTTCCTTGTATAAAAGATCAGACGGCTAACGAGGTTTTCCTCGGTATCCGTTGCATTTGTGTCCCAAAAGCCGGAACGAGCCAGGCGCATCTTGAGGGTGATTTTGAAAGCTGCATTGATGAAATGGTTCGCATTGGTCCTGGGGAAAGGGTGAAGCCCGGGCGAAAAGGTCGTCCATCTCGCTCGTCGTTACCGGTGAGGTCGGGGAGCCGCTCCAGACGCAGACCGCCCACTCTGTTCAGAAAGCGATCCCCAGGCATGCTGCCCTCGACAAACCGGGCGGCCAAGGCGGGGAGCAGTTATGTGCTTCGCTTCATGAAGAATTTGAGCCTAACGCGGTTGTAGAGCACAAGACGAAGATCAGTCCGGTTCTTCCGGGCGAAACCGAACCGATACCAGCTCTCCGAAACGAACAGGCTCACTTTCCTCGGGCCGAAAGTCCCAACCATAGGCAAGAAGCTGGTTCGCCAGGTCTTTTGGCGCGATCTTCCTGTAACGATTTGCGGTGTCTGAGCGTCCCCACCCACCATAATCGAGCAAAGCGGCCCAGTCCTTGGTTTGAGCGTAAAACCAGGTCGCCCAAGTATGGCGAAGCGTGTAGGGGACGACGTCTGTGCCTAAACCGGCCGCATCGCGCACCTTCCCGAAGGCGACCGCCATCTGAGCTCCCCGGTTTGCATGAAGTTTGTAGGGGTAGCCATTCGGAGCAGGGAAGGCCGGTCCGCTGGCCGGTATCTCGCCGACAAGCTCAAGCGCGCGCTGCGGCAAGAAGACAAAGCGCGGTCTAAACGTCGTCTTAGTGCCCGGCAGCCACCACTCTCGTGTGGCGGGGTTCCAACCTTTTCCATCGAGCGCCATCGTCTCTCCGGGCCCCGCACCGGTGCCGAGCATGAAGGCGATCTTGCGCAGGGTCTCGCGTCGGGGATCACGCAGACCGATTGCGTGAGGGTCGCTGGCAACCTGGAGCATCCTTTCCGCCTCTTCCGGGCTTAGCCATCGAACTCTCCGCGTATCGGTGGACTTCTGTCGACGCTTCCCGGCGGCAAAATTCTGTATCGAACGAATAGGGACACGAACCTGACGTCGGATCGTATCGGGTCGCGCTTCGGGGTATAGAGCCGCAGCAGCTTCCATGATGCGAACTTCATCGATGTCCTCGATGAAAGTGTCGCGTCCAAAAAAACGCTTGAGTTTAGGTAGAAACCGGGCTTCCCCGCCGCCTGCTTCGTATAGCTCGGCAGCTTTGACGAAGGATGTCTTCCTCGGCTTTTTTTCCGCCTGTAGCTCGTTCTGCCAAGCTGATTGATAGATTTTCTCTGCCAGCTTCTCGGCGATCTTGCGTTGGGACTTGTCGCGCACCGGGAGTCTTCGGCGGATGCGACGTGACCCGACGCGAAAGTCGATGGCCCAGGTCGCGTGTTTTTCCTGCCAGACCGGTGTCCATGGATTTGCCAAGCGTTTGTGCCTTCCATCTTGTCCTGGACAAATTGGGGCGTCATGGAGATGCGCCCTGAGTTGCCCGTCTTACGCAAAGGAGGTTGGCGACTTTGTTCGGGGACGAAGAAAAAACTTCGGGAAAAAGAATTCCCAAGTCACCTTGCGGGACCCAGAAGGTCTTCGTCGACTTGGCGGATGACATGATCGATCCCGAGTACGGAAGGCATCAGCACAGAAGAGGCGATAGAAGCAGGGATGGATATCGCCATTGCTGGGAGTCTAAAGGCGGCGGTCGACCTTGCCGAGATGGGGTACAAGGTTGCAACCTCACGCCCAAGTCGCTTCATCGGCCGCCAAATCGTGAGAGCTATTGATGGAAGTGATCGTTCCACCGAAACCCATCCACGCGATGGCTGTCAAACGACACGCAATATTGAGCCTTAGTCTGCTTCCAGACATAGAGGCCGATTACCCTAAAATGGGGGGAAGGCTGCATGTCTGTTCATGGCCTGCTGATGACCCTCCCGTGGCTGCGTCGATCTGGCTGTGTGCTCTAATTTCGGTGTCGGACCATTCGATTCTTTGCTCTTTAGCGGAGCGGTTTGCAATGCTTCACCTAAAACGTCTGCAGTGAGAGCCCAGCAGTTTGGGGAGGAACGCCGTCTCCTCGCTCCTGCATCCTCGGTTGCTGAAGGGCTACATTGCGCACACCGACGCATCCGGTCGGGCATTCCGACAACATCCAGTCAGCTGTTCCGGATATCCGGTCGCCGCGAGATGTCGCCAATGAGCGTGCTTTCTTGATGCCGCCTCTGTTTGATGCGGTCAAGCTTTTCGAGGCTCGCGATAGGGGAGCCGCGCGGCGCGCAGTGCGCGCCCTCCGACTCTGGCGCGGCATCGCGCATGGCGGTGCCCTGTCGCGCGGGCGCAGCCCCTTAGGTCGGAACAAGATAGGGTGCGAAATCTTCAGGCGGGTTTATCACCGAGACGATCTTGAGCTGCGCAATGGTTCGGCGCAGAGCGTTTTCCAGATGCGTCGAAAGCATGCTGGCCGCCGCGGTGGTGGTCCCCGCGCGCAGCAGGTCGATTACCATGCACAACTCCATCAGCGATTGTCGGTCCGGCGGCAGACCGATAGAGAACAGCACGCTGCGCAACGCCCAAAGGCCGCTGCGGTTTCTGTTGACGTAATGCGCCAGGTCGCGGTTCGGGGTAGAAAGGATTGCCAGCTGGAAGAACCGATGATCCAGGTCGAACCACGTCCGCGGTTTGACCGGGTCATCCTGCGGCAGTGCCCTGATCTCGTCCGCCAATTGCGCCAGCGCTTCGGCGTCCACCTCGGAGGATTGAAGAGCGGCGACCTCCAGGATCATGCAGAGTTCAAACTTGTTCTTAATCCGCTGGGCCGTCAGCGGCTCCACCACCCAGCGGGAACTTGCGCTTTTCTCGACCAGGCCGCGTTCCTGGAGGCGGGAAAGGACATCTCGCACCACGGTTCGGCTCACATCGAACTCCTGTGCCAGAAGGGCCTCCACCACGCGGTAGCGGCCGAACACAAGACAGCGCGAAAGCTCCTTTTCCACGACGTCCTGAATGCGTTGCCAGTTCGGCTGGCCGACGGATTGGTCAAGTAATTCGAGGTCCAATTCGACAGTGCGCAAATCGAGTCGGCGGGGCGTTTCGTCCGACCCTGCGACAAGGTATCCACGGCCCGAGAAGCGCCTAATTAGTCCCTCCTCTGCCAAAAGCGCCAGAGAGCGCTTCACAGTTGCGCGCGACATCGACAGCCGTTCAGCCAATGCGCTTTCCTGAAGCACGACGCCGGGCGCGAGTTTGCCGTGGGAAATATTCGCACGGATCAGGTCAGCGGCCGCTTCGAAAAGTGTTGACGGGTGCGGCTCGGACGCGCGCACGAGGGTCGCCTTCCGGGTCATCGAATCGTTCTCCCACTGCCGCTGCATAGTGTTCAGGGCGCCAGCATAGCGCGTTTTTCGCCGGTCAAGGTTTGAATGTTGTATGCAAACGACGCTGCGATCAAGTGCCTTCCGGGTCTTTTGTGCCTGAAAAAAGCGGGGGCCATGCGTGTGTTGCCGTTCGATTAAGCACCTTATGGCAAGTTTCACCAGCTAATGCGCAAGATAAATGCATGTTGCATACACAAATCAAATTTTTCTTGCATGGGTGAAAAAATGGTGTTTGCATGCAAAAAGCGATTAACGGAGGAGGGGCAGTTGCTTGAGCTAAATGGCGTCACCAGGCTTTACGGGGATGTAGTGGCCCTGGACGGCCTTGATCTGAGCGTTCCGGACGACACCTATCTGTCGCTGCTGGGCGCGTCGGGAGCGGGCAAGACCACGTTGCTGCGCCTCATCGCTGGATTCGAGGAGCCCAATCGCGGTGAGTTGCTGCTCAATGGTGAGCGGCTCGACGGCAAACCACCGCACCTTCGCGACATTGGGTTCGTTTTCCAAAACTTCGCACTGTTTTCTCATCTCTCCGTGGCGGAGAACGTCGCCTTCGGCTTGCGCTACCGCGAGGTCGGCCGGCTCGAGAACGAGGCCGAGATTCGGGAAAGAACCCAGCATGCGCTGGAGCTGGTCGGGCTCGAGGATTTTGGCCATCGCGGCGTCGGTGAAATTTCGGGTGGCCAGCGTCAGCGCGTCGCCTTAGCCCGCACACTTGTGACCGAGCCGCAGATCGTACTGCTCGATGAGCCGCTCGGCGCGCTGGATGCCAATCTCCGAGCGCGCATGTGCGATGAACTGCGAGCCATCCGGGAGCGGCTGAAGGTTAGTTTTCTTCACGTCACCGGTTCCGAGACCGAAGCGTTGACCATGGGGGACACGGTTGCAGTTCTGGCCGAGGGCCGGATCGCACAGGTCGATAATTCCCGCTCGCTTTTCACGCAGCCGAAAAATCCGGCCTCGGCACGCCACCTCAATGCCTGGAACCTACTGTCAGGCGTAGTGGAAAACGGCGCTCTGCGCACCTCGGTCGGGCTACTGCCGATCGGCGAGAAGGTGGCCGACGACACGCCGGTTCAACTTGCCGTCCGGTTCGACGATATCGGTGTTTGCGCGCCGTCAGACGTTCCGGCCGGACATGATCATTTCGAAGCGACCTATGTGACCGGTGAGTTCAACGGTCCCACGGCGCTTTCGTTCTTCCGCACACCCGACGGGGAGCTGATCCAGGTGGTGGACCACCTGAGCGATCCGCGCCTGCCGCAGCTCGAGGAGGGCAAGAGCTACGCGCTGTTCTTCTCGCCGGACTCTGCGGTGCTGTTCAAGGGAGCCGCTTGATGAAAACGACCAGCAAAGAAACGCTTAGTACGCCAGTCTTTGGCGCTGATGCGTCAGCCGTCAGCCCTGCCGTCATGCGAGAGACCAAGGATCGGCGCCGGGCCTTCCTGCTTTTGACCCCTGGCGTGCTTTGGATGCTGCTTTTCATGCTGCTGCCGTTGGGGATGGTGATTTACGTGTCCTTCTGGACGCAGACCACCTTCGCGGTGAAGCCCGAGCTGACCACCGCAAGCTGGGAACGTTTCCTGAGTTCTTCCACCTACCTGACAGCAATCGGCACTACGCTCAGGGTCTGGGTCATCGTGCTTCTCGCGACGCTGATCGTGGGCTACCCGGTCGCGCTTTTCATCGGTCTCTTCGTCAAGAACAGGACGCTCCAGACAGCCCTTCTGGTGGCTTGCGTGATCCCCTTTTGGACATCGTTTCTGATCCGCGTGATCGCGTGGCGCCCGATGCTCGGCACAGAAGGGGCGATCAACATCATTCTGATGAAGCTCGGCATCATATCCGAGCCTCTGAGTTTCCTGCTCTTCTCGGAGTTCTCGGTCATCGTGGGCATGACGCAGATCTACTGCGTGTTCATGGTTGGTCCAATCACGTTCATGATAGCCCGCATAGACGAGTCGGTGATCGAGGCCGCGCGCGATCTTGGCGCGTCATTCGGGACGATCTTCCGGCGCATCGTTCTGCCCCTGTCCCTTCCAGGCGTGATCGTGGGCACGATCTTCGTTTCGGTCATGGTCTTGGGTGAGTTCGCTACCGCAGCATCCCTGTCGGGTCGGAAGGTCAATCTTCTGGGCAACATCATCGTCAGCCAAGTCGGATCGCTCAAATGGGCCTTCGCCGCCGTCGCAGGCGTGGTGCTGACAATCATCATCACTGCGGTCATTGCGCTCGCCTTGCGCGTCGTTGACCTCCGGAAGGAGATGTAATCGTGGAAGTCCGTCTGCTCCGCCCCGTGCTGGTGCTCTACACCGCTCTGTTCCTGCTGTTCCTTTACGGGCCGATGATCATCCTTGCCATTCTTAGTTTCCAGGGAGAGGGCGGGGGCCCTCAGTTCCCGATCCAAGAGTGGTCGATCTACTGGTACAAGCATCTTCTCGGCCTGGCCGAAACCTCACGCGTGTCGCAGCTTCCGGTGGGCGCGAGCCTGGTGCGGTCGCTGGTGCTGGCTTTCATGACTACGGTCGTGTCGGTCACTTTGGGTACGATGAGCGCAGAAGCCTTCCGCACCCGTTTCAAGGGGGCCGGGCCGATCTTCTACCTTATCATCTTGGGCATGATGGTCCCGGGTGTTTTGGTTGGGCTTGGAGTGGCGCTACTGTCGAACTTCCTGGACATCGGCAGGGCTTGGTGGAGCACCTCTTTCGTGCTGCATGTTGTCTATACCTTTCCCTTCGCATTCCTCGTGATGCTCGCCATCTTCAACCGCTTCGACCGATCGGTCGAGGAAGCTTCGCTCTCGCTCGGCGTCAGCCCGGCGCAGACTTTCCGGCGCGTGACATTCCCGCTGATCTTTCCTGGGGTGCTCTCGGCCATGCTGTTTAGCTTCACGCTAAGCTATGACGAGTTTTCTCGCACGCTGTTTACCGCCGGTGCCGATCTGACGCTGCCGCTTTCGATCTATGGCACCTTCTCCGTCGAGATTTACCCCAATGTGTTCGCGTTCGGCGTGCTAACTACGCTGTTCAGTTTCACTCTGCTGGTGATCTACGGTCTGCTGATGAAACGCTTCACTGCGCGTTCGAAAAGCCGCTTTGCCGGCCAGGAGGAAGCATGATTGCCTTGGTGACAGGCGCCGGCTCCGGCATCGGCGCGGCGATTGCTGAACGGCTGGCGCGCGACGGCTACCGGGTCGCTGTTAACGACCTTCACCTTGAGGCCGCCGAAAAGGTGACCGCCGGAATCCGGGCCGCAGGCGGCCAAGCGAATGCCTTCGCAGCCGATGTCAGCGACGAGGCCGCGGTCGATGCGATGATGCACCGCGTGAGGAAGGAAATGGGAGCGCCGGGCATCGTAGTGAACAATGCGGGGTTCGGGCATCAGGCGCCGTTCGTCGATATTCTGCCAGCTGAGTTCGACCGCATGTTCGCGGTGCATGTCCGCGGAACCTATCTGGTGACCCGTGCCGCCCTGCCTGCAATGCTCAAGGCCGGCGAGGGGATCATCGTCAACGTGGCGTCCCAGCTCGGCCAGATCGGCGGTGTGGAGCTGGCCCATTATTCGGGCGCTAAGGCCGCGATCATCGGAATGACGAAATCTCTGGCGCGCGAAGTGTCGGCGCGGGGGGTGCGGGTTAATGCTATCGCGCCTGGTCCAATTAATACGCCACTGGTCGAGGGGCTGTCGGAAGACTGGAAAAGCGCCAAGCGGGCCGAGCTCCCACTGGGACGGTTCGGCGAACCCGCAGAGATCGGTGGCGTGGTGTCCTTTCTTTGTTCGGATGATGCCGCACTATTCGTGGGTCAGACGCTGGGGCCGAATTCTGGGGACGTGATGCTGTGAGGGACGATATGGACAGAAGAGTTGTAATTTTGACGGGCGCTGGGATCGGGATCGGCCGAGCCTCCGCCAAGAAATTTGCCGCGCAGGGCGATCACGTCGTCGTCACCGACGTGCTGACCGACGAGGGCGCGGCTACCGCCGCAGAAATCGTCAACGCTGGCGGTAGCGCCGAATTCATGCCGCTTGACGTGCGCGATACCGCGGCCGCGGATGCTCTCGTGGCGGATGTTGCCGAGCGCCATGGTCGCATCGACGTGATCGTGGCGAATGCAGGGATCGCCCACCGCGTCCCAATCGCCGAGATGACTGACGAGAAGTGGGATATGACCTTCGACATTGATCTGAAGGGCATGTTGCGGGTCATCCGCCCTTCATTGCCGGTAATGAAGGAGGGAGGCGCCATCATCTGTCTCAGCTCCATTATGGGCGTGGCGTATGGCTGGGACGAGCACGTCCACTACTCCTCCGCGAAGGCCGGGGTTGTGGGGCTTGTGCGGGGCCTGGCCGTGGAGATCGCCAAGCGTGGTATCCGGGTGAACGGCGTTGCGCCTGGCTATACGCGCACCGCTCAGCTTCTGAGCGAAAAGAACAGTCTTGGGCCGAACGCGGATGAGATAGCGTCGCCCTACATTCCGATGGGCAGATTGGGCGAACCAGAAGAAATCGCGAGCGTCATCGGTTTTCTTGCATCTTCCGAAGCCTCCTACCTGACAGGGCAGGTGGTTGCGGTTGATGGCGGCTTATTGCCGGGCCGCTACTGAATACTAACCAACTAAATCAGGGAGTTTTAATCATGACGTCAACGAACCGTCGGACCTTCATGAAAGGCACCGCCGCGCTCGGCGCGGCAGCGCTGGGGTCGGGTATGCACCCATGGACCCGCTGGGCTCAGGCACAGGATTTGTCTAATCAGGCACTTCGAACGACCGGCCTTTCGACCACGGTGCAGGATCGCATCCTCGAGAAATTCCAGAAAGCAAGCGGCGTCGGCTCGGTCTCCGGCACACCGGCGACCTTCCCGGATTCGCAGACCAAGATTCTTTCGGGCGCGTCGGACTTCGACACCTGGGAAATCATCGCCGAGCGTCTGCCCGCGCTGATCGCTACTGACAATGTCGAGACCATTCCAGTTTCGGCGGTTCCGAACTGGGCCAACATCCGCGACACCTTCACTAAGGTGAACCCCAAATGGGAACGGCGGTCCCAGATCGTCGGGCAGATTTGGGCGGATGATGCGCAGACCGAGCTTTACATGGTTCCAGCGGTCTACAACTACGACTCCATCGGCTATAACCCCGATGTTCTGACGGACGAGGAAGCCAATACTTGGACCGCGATCTTCGACGACAAGTGGCGGGGTAAATCGGGCCTCAACGTCGACCCGCTGATCGCATTTGGGCAAGCCATCCTCGCTATGAATTCCTTGGGCATGCTGGAGGTTGAAAACCCGGGCAATCCCAGCGTCTCGGACATCGACGAAGCGACCAAATTTTTGATCTCAAAGAAGAAAGGCGGTCAATTCCGTGCGCTTTGGGGTGATTTCGGTGAACTGGTGAACCTCATGGCCTCGGGCGAGATGGTTGTGTGTGACGCTTGGCAGCCCGCAGTCATGGCCGTCAAGGCGCAGGGCAAGCCCGCGAAATATGCGCGTCCGAAAGAGGGCTATCGCGCCTGGGCTATCGGTCCGTCGATGCTCAAGGGCACGCCGAACCGCGAAGCGGTGATCGCCTATGCGAATTTCTGGCTGTCCGGTGAACCAGGCATCACCGTGACTGAGCAGGGCTACTATTCGCCTTCGACCAACATCAAAAAGGTGATGGATCCGAAGAAATACGCCTTCTGGTACGAGGGACAGCCGTGGGAAGGTGAACCGGAGCGCGGCATCAACCCTGGCGACCTGCGTGATGGCGGATCGCTTGAGGAGCGTGCTGCGAACGTCGCCTACTGGCATCAGTGGCCCGATGAGTATGACCACCTGATCCAGCGCTGGGACGAGTTCCTTAACGCCTGATCCAAGGCCCGGGCGTGCAGCGGAGCGGCTGTGCGCCCGGCGCACTATGAACCAATTCCCGAGGCAAGGTGGAAATGCTCTACGATCTTGAACTTAAATCGGTCGGCAAGACCTACCCCGACGGCACGGTCGCCGTGTCGGATTTCGACCTCAAAGTCGAGAAGGGTGAATTCGTGGCCTTCCTTGGGCCATCGGGCTGCGGAAAGTCTACCACTTTGCGGATGATTGCCGGCTTCGAGGAGATCACGAACGGCGAAATCTTCATCATGGGGCAGAACATCTCGCACACGCCGCCGGAAAAGCGCCCGACATCCATGATTTTCCAAAACTACGCGCTGTTCCCGCACATGACGGTTCGCCAGAACATCGCCTTCGGGCTGGACATCAAGGGCGTGCCGAAGTCCGAGAAGGATCGCAAGGTTGATCGAATCCTCGACATGTTCGATCTGACCGAATTCGCGGACCGCAAGGCCGACAAGCTTTCCGGCGGGCAGCGCCAGCGAATTGCGCTTGCCCGCGGCCTTGTGGTCGAACCAGAGATCCTGCTGCTCGACGAACCGTTAGGGGCGCTGGACGCCAACCTGCGGCGCATCATCCAGAACGAGCTGAAATTGCTTCAGCGCGATCTGGGGATCACCTTCGTCTTTGTAACCCACGCGCAATCGGAGGCACTGGGCCTGTCGGACCGCGTCGTGGTCATGTCGAACGGCGTGGTCGAGCAAATCTCGGCGCCGAAAGAGCTTTACACGCGCCCGGCGACGCCCTTCGTGGCCGAATTCATCGGCTCGAACACGATCATCGAAGGCAAGCCCGCGCAGGGCGGCGACCAAGGATTGCGGCTGATTGAAACGCCATATGGCCCTATTTCGGGAGTCGGCGCAGCCGGCGCCAACCTTGCGGTGATCCCCGCTGAAGCCTTCAACCTCGGCCTGCGTAATACGCCCGGCGAGATCAGGCTTGAAGGCACCGTGACCGCCAAGCAGCTCGTCGGCTCCATCGGGTATCTCAGGGTCAAGCTCAGCGACGGTCGCGAGATTGACGCGGAAACCCATGTCGGCGCGCTTGAGGCGCACAGCTATTCGCCCGGTTCACCCGTGACCTTGGGGATCGACCCCACGTCGGTCACGCTGATCCATAACTGATCCAACAAGGAGACTAAACATGGCAAAGGATATTCTGGTCGGCTTCGGCATCGACGTGGACGCGGTTGCGGGCTGGCTTGGCTCATATGGCGGGGAGGACAGCCCCGACGACATCTCGCGTGGTCTTTTCGCAGGCGAGGTCGGCTCGCCGCGGCTTCTCGACCTCTTCGACAAAACGGGACTGAAAACCACTTGGTTCATTCCGGGCCACTCCGCCGAAACCTTCCCCGAGCAGATGCACGATGTCGCAAAGCGTGGCCACGAAATTGGGATTCATGGCTATAGTCATGAAAACCCGATCGCGATGACGCGGGAGCAGGAAGAGGCGGTGCTCGATAAGGGGATTGAACTGGTCACCAAAATCTCGGGTAAGCGCCCCACCGGCTATGTCGCCCCGTGGTGGGAGTTCTCCAACGTCACGAACGAGCTGCTACTCAAAAAGGGTATTAAGTACGACCACTCGCTGATGCACAACGACTTCACTCCCTACCGGGTGCGCGTTGGCGACAAGTGGACGAAAATTGACTATTCCGCCAAGCCCGAGGACTGGATGAAGCCGCTGGTACGCGGCGAGGAGACGGACCTCATTGAGATCCCGGCGAACTGGTATCTCGACGATCTGCCGCCGATGATGTTCATCAAGAAGTCGCCCAACAGCCATGGTTTCGTGAACCCGCGCGACATTGAGCAGATGTGGCGCGACCAGTTTGATTGGGTTTACCGAAATATGGATTACGCGGTCTTCCCGATCACTATCCACCCCGACGTGTCGGGCCGCCCGCAGGTGCTGATGATGCTCGAGCGCTTGATTGCGCACATTAAGTCGCATGAAGGCGTGCGCTTCGTTACGATGAATGAAATGGCGGACGACTACGACAAGCGCTTCCCGCGAGGCTGATCACGCGGATCAATCATCGGGTCGCCCTCGATCGGGCGGCCCCTCACAAACAACAAAGGCAGAACCGATCATGTGCTCGCTGTGCGGAATACTGGGGTGCGACGACCACTGGACCCATGCGGTGGACCGTCCAGGCGTCTTCACCCGCAACACCGACCGCCGCTCGCGGCGGGTCGAAAGCGCGCGGCGGGTCGCGGCGGCCAATCGCGTGTTGTCCTACCGGAGGGTAAAGCTGGCTGAGTGGCAAGGCACGTCATACGTCGTTTCGAACGCCACCGGAGCATCCTCGGTCTTCGAATCCTTCTCTCACCTCTGGCCCGAGGCCGAGGCTCTCGCGGGGCGCGAGATCGATCCGCTTGATGATGCGCTCATCGATTGGGTGGGCGGACAATGATTCCGGTTACGCTGCTCACCGGCTTCCTGGGATCCGGGAAAACCACGCTCCTGCAGCGTCTCTTGACCGATCCGGGAATGGCCCGCGCTGCGGTGCTGATAAACGAATTCGGCGAGGTGGGGCTGGATCACCATTTGCTGGACCGTATCGACGACAATGTCGTGCTTATGAAATCCGGCTGCATCTGCTGCACCGTGCGCGGTGAGGTAGCCGACGCATTGATGAACCTTCACAGCCTACTGACGCGGGGCGAGATCGACTTCGACCGTGTCGTGATCGAGACGACCGGGCTGGCTGATCCCTACCCGGTGCTTCAGACGCTGCGCGCACATCCCGTGCTGCGCAGCCACTTCGATAACGGAGGCGTTCTGACTACGGTCGATGCCGTCAATGCGACACGCCAGGTCGAGCATCGAGCCGAGGCCGTGCGCCAGATCGCGGCAGCCGACCGGATTGTTCTGACTAAGACGGATCTGGCAGAGGATGGAGAGATCGCTGCGCTGCGGGCGACGCTCTCGCGGTTGAATCCCTCGGCGCGGGTGCTAACCAACATGGACGCAGCGGATGCGATAGTCCGCGATCTCGATCCCGGCGTGCCGCCGCTGCCGGAGGCGGAGAAAATCGACGGGCATCATCACCACCATGATCACGACCTAAATGAAGACCTGGGTGTCGTGACGTTTTCCTTGACCGTCGAGGAAAACGTGGACTGGACCGATTTTGGCATCTGGCTCACGCTTTTGTTGCACCGCTATGGTGACCGCATATTCCGGTTTAAGGGGATTCTGGCCATCGCCGGCGAGGAGCGACCGGTGGCAGTTCACGGGGTGCAGCACCTGGTTCATGCGCCGGTCCATATGGAACACTGGCCGGAGGGTGCGCGGGTTTCGCGGATGGTTTTTATCCTCGAGGGGCTTGATCCCGAACGCATCCGTCGTTCATTTGCGGCTTTCATGCGTTTGAAGAGTGTGAAAGCCGTAGCCTGATGGAACCGTTACGAATCCTGTGCACTGAGATTCTGCCTTGGCGGCTTCTGAAGGAACGTGCTGAGGCCGACCTCGGCTTTCCGATAGAATTCATGGAACAGGACTTCGTGACCGCCCAGCGAACGGCGGCGATGCGATCAGATTCCTATGATGTGTATGACCAGTGCTTTCACAACCTCGATATCGTCTGGCACTGGCGCGCGATTCAACCGATCGAGATTTCCCGGATCGACGCTTGGGAGGAGATGAGCGATCTTGCTCGTTGTGTTGGCGCCAACGGGACGGGCGGCGGTTTAGGCGACACACCCGCCAGCCGTCTATATGTGCAACCCGACTCCACCTTGTCGGCGAACCCGACGGGGCGGATCTCGATGCTACCTACGGTCTACAACTTCGACAGTTTCGCCATCAATCAGGGTGAGGCGGCGCTGGACGTGGATCGCGACGTCGTCAGCTGGTCCGAATTGCTCAACCCGCGTTGGCAAGGGCGCGTCGCATTGGTGGATGAACCCGCGATCGGGGCGTTCGACCTGACTATGGCGCTTGTTGCAGCTGGCCGCATGGAGGTGCGCGACCTGGGCAACATGACGGTAGAAGAAATTGATGAGATGTATGGCCACGCAGTGGAGCTGGTCAATTCTGGGCATTTCGCCCCGTTCTGGCGGCGAGCGTCGGAACCCGTTGACCGGTTCTCGGATGGTGACCTGTGCATTTCGTCAATCTGGTCGCCCTCTGTGGTGGCAATGAAAGCGCGCGGCATGAAGGTGCGCCAGGCGTCCCCGACCGAGGGTTACCGCGCCTGGCATGGCGGGCTTTGTCTGGCGCAGCATTTGCAGGGGAAACGGCTGGACATGGCCTATGCTTGGTTCAACTGGTTCCTCGACGGCTGGGCGGGGGCATGCATGGCGCGGCAGGGCTATTACATGTCTGTCCCTGAACGCGTGCGCGCGGTACTGGATTCGGACGAGTGGGATTACTGGTACGAGGGCAAGCCCGCCGCGCGCAATCTGCCCGATCCTCACGGGCGGGAGGCGATCCGCGCGGGCGATGTCCGCTCGGGCGGCTCCTACCGGGCGCGCGCTAAGCATATCGCGGTCTGGAATAGCGCCATGGACGAGCACAACTTCCTGGTGCGCCGCTGGAACAAAATAATCGAACTGGCGGAGGCGCGCCGCGCGCGCCGGCGGGCGGACTGTCCGCGTAGCGTTTCCGCGAATTGAGGATGTTGCCATGAAGAACGTCACACTTATCGCGACCGGGGGCACAATCGCTTCAACTGCCGAGCGCGCAGGTGGGCCGGTGAATGCCAACGTCGCCGCGCATCGGCTGCTGGATAGCCTGCATGAACGGCCTGATGGGATCACTGTGCAGGTCGAGGATTTCGAGGCAGTCGGCAGCTATGCGTTGGACCTGGAAACTGTGCATCGTCTGTGCACCCGGATTGGCGAGGTGCTTGCCGACGATGCCGTGGACGGGGTCGTGGTCACGCACGGTACTGACACCATGGAAGAAAGCGCGTTTCTCGCCGATCTCCTGGTCCGTTCGGACAAGCCTGTGGTCTTTACCGGCGCTCAGCGCCATGCGGGCGCGCCCGATACTGATGGGCCGCGTAACATTGCGGATGCCATCCGCTGTGCAGCCTCGGAGGGGCTGCGAGGGCAGGGTGCGGTTATCCTTTTCGAGGGGGATCTTCACGCCGCCCGCGAGGTGACGAAGGCGCACAGCTCGCGTGTCGATACTTTCCGCTCGCCCGGCTTGGGCAAGCTGGGCGAGGTTGATGACGGTGCTGTATATCTTTATCGCCGTTCGCTGGCCCGGTCCCATGTCGAGGCGCCGAGGCTCGATCCAGGGGTCGAGCTAATTCTTTTGGGACTCGGCAGCACGCCGGATTACCTCGATTACTGCGCGTCGGCGGGCAAGTCTGGCGTTGTGCTGTCCGCTTTTGGCAGGGGGAATGCCCCGAGCGGTTTCGCTGAACGTATCGCGCGTCTGACGGAGGCCGGTGTGCCCGTTGTTGTCGCCTCGCGCTGCGCCGAAGGCCGGACACTGCCCGTTTACGGTAAAGATTCGGGCGGGCGGACATTGCAGGAAGCCGGCGTAATCTTTGCAGGAAGTCTCTCGCCCATCAAGGCGCGCTTACTGTTGAGCGCATTGCTCGGGGGCGGTGCCGGTGATGCCGAGATCCGCGCGGCTTTCGAAGGGGCGGGTAGTCTCGTCTGAACGGCGGTGCTGCCAACTGAGACCAGCTTGGAGCGTCGGGCGTTCGGTCGGGCGCCGCTTGACCAGCGTGCAAATGCGTGGCCCGGGCGCTGGCTAAAGGGAGCGCTGTGATTACGTGCCGCAGGATTGCAAGAATTTATGCGCAAATCGGCAAGAACGCCTGCGCGCCCTGTCACTATCCTGTCTTTAAGGGACGTGTCGGGCCCTTCAATCCAGAGGCACGAGAGACGGAAAATGATCATCAGTAGTGGAGGGTCCGCCACGCCGGGCGGACGCGATAAATGGCAGAAGATGGTGTCCGAGGCCTATTTCCCCCTCGACACGGAATGCCTTGATCGCCAAGCGTTCCGTGGCGAGATGCAGCAATGGTCGCTGGGCGTGATCGGGCTGTCCCGGATAGATTGTGACGGGGTTCTCTACCAGCGCAAGCGTCATCACTTCCTGAACGAGACCGAAAGCTCGCTCCTGATTGCTATCCCGGAAAACGATGAAGTGCAGTATTCGCAGAACCAAAGGCGGACCTGCTGCAAGCCGGGCAGCTTCATCGTCGAGCGCAGTGACGCGCCGTATGAATACTGGCATGCGCGCCGCAATATCCAGTGGGTGCTGAAGGTGCCTTCAGCCAACGTGCGCGCGCGGATCGGCCCCTCCGAGCGGCTGGGCGGGCTTATCTTCGACGGGCGGCATGGCGTGGCCGGCTATTTCCTTAGCAGCATGCGAGCCGCCATTTCCCATATTGAGCAACTCGACTATTCGGCGCGCGAGACGGCCGGAAGCCATCTGCTGGAAATGCTTTGTCTTGCGATACGCAGTGACGAGCGCGTACTCGACAGCACTACATCGACGGTGCGGGCCGCGCATCTTTACCGAGCCGAGCAGTTCATCCGCGAAAACCTGAAGGATCCGAACCTGTCCCCGCAAAGCGTTGCGCGGGCCTGCGGAATCTCTTTGCGCTACCTGCAACAACTCTTTTCTGACGCGGGCCCATCCGTCAACGGCTATATCCGCGACCGCCGCCTGACCCGTTGCTCGGAAGAGCTGCGCGCCCAGGGAGCGGGCGCAACCGTCGCCGAGATCGCATATCGCTGGGGTTTTGCCGACCAGGCCCAGTTTTCAAGGCATTACAAGGCGAAGTTCGGATGCACGCCGACGGAAACGCGTAAGGAGGCGGGACGCCTCCGCAGGGCAATGTAATGGCCGCGCGAGCCGTGCCGGCTTGAGCCGGCCCGCTCTCCCGTAGACCAAGACGTCCAGTCAATGAAGCAAGAAGCTGCCGAGGACTCCTCTTCGGCAGACGGGCCCATCGTGTCCGCTCAAACCTGGAGGAACCAGAATGGCTAACACCCGAGTCGCCGTCGACGTTGGCGGCACCTTTACTGACATCTGTATCATGGACGAGGCGACAGGCCGGATTCGTATTGAGAAGACCGCCTCCACCCCCGATGATCCGATGCGAGCGATCATTAACGGGATCGAGCAGGGTCGCATTGACCTCTCGGATGTCTCGATGTTCTCGCATGGCACTACTGTTGCGACGAATGCGCTGATAACTCGCAATCTTCCGCGGGCTGCGATGGTCTGCACCGAGGGTTTCAGAGATGTCGTCGAAATACGGCGCGCCAACAAGGAAGACTTGTGGGACACCTACAAAGACGTGGCCAAGCCGTATATCCCGCGCCGCGACCGACTGACCGTGCGCGAACGGGTCAGCGCCGAGGGCGAGATCCTGAGCGCGTTGAACGAGGAGGACGCCTATCTGGTGGCCGAGGTGTTGAAAAAGCGCGGCGTGGCGGCGATCGCGGTCTGCTTTATGAACTCCTACGTCAACGGTACCAACGAACAGCGCATGCACGACATCCTCAAGGAGGTGATGCCGGATGTGCCCGTCTCGATCTCTTCGCAGATCATGCCCGAGATTTTCGAGCATGAGCGGTTCTCGACTACGATGGCCAATGCGGTGGTGTCGCCAGTGGTGGTCGACTACGTCTCGCGGCTCGCGGATAAATTGGCAGATGGCGGTTACGCGCGCGAGCTGTTGTTGCTGCACACGGGCGGCGGTGTGATGACGACGCGCGCGGTGCGCGACTTCGCGGCGCGGCTCGCCGGTTCGGGCATCGCGGCGGGCGCGATCGCCAGCCGTTTCATTGGCAATCTCTGCGGGTTCCCCAACACCATTGGCTTCGACATGGGGGGCACGTCTACCGATGTGTCGGTCTCTTACCAGGGCGAGTCTCGGATCACCAAGGATTGGTATATCGAATACGGCTTCCCGATCCGCTTTCCTTCCATCGAGGTGCTCACAATTGGGGCTGGTGGCGGGTCTCTTGCCTGGAAGGACGAGGGCGGGTCGCTGCGCAACGGGCCGCAATCGGCTGGCGCTGATCCGGGGCCTGCCTGCTACAAGAACGGCAATACCACTGCGACTAACACGGATGCGAATGTGGTGCTTGGACGGCTCGGCAGCACGCTTGCTGGTGGCAAGATCACCCTTGATTTTGCGCTCGCTGAAGCTGCGGTGCGCAGCACTGTGGGCGCGCCTTTCGAGATGGAGCTTCACGAGGCCGCCGAGGCGATCGTGCGTGTGGCCAACGCTAACATGGCGAACGCGGTCCGGCTGCTGTCTATCTCGCGCGGTTACGACCCGCGAGACTTCGCGCTGTGTGCTTTCGGAGGGGCCGGGGCATTGCATGGTGCGGCGGTGGCCCGCGAATTGTCGATTCCGACGGTGATCGTGCCCCCCAATCCGGGTGTGACATCGGCGCTCGGCTGTTTGCTTGTCGACATCCAACACGATTTCTCGGACAGTTTCATGGGGGCCGCGGCCGAGACCGAGCCGGCCGACCTGGAGACCGCCTTCCAACGCATCGAGGACGAGGCGCGCGCCCAGCTCAAGCGCGAGGGTGTGGCTGAAAAGGACATGATGCTGCAGCGTTCTGTCGAGATGATGTACCAAGGGCAGTGGCGCTCGCTCGAGGTGTCGGCGCCGCCCCGGATCACCGATATAGAGGCGCTGATCGCGGCGTTCCACGAGGCGCATGAGCGCGAATACAACTACGCTCTGAAAACGTCGCCCGTCTCGTTGTTTCGCGTCGCCGTCAAGGCGGTTGGGATCGTTCCCAAGGCGGAGCCGGCGAAGAACGAGGTGCGCCCTGGTACGCCGGAGCCCATTGGCCATCGCAAGGTGTGGTTCGATGGCAAGGCGCATGACGCAGCCATCTACGACCGTGATCGCCTGAGCGCAGGGGCGGCCTTTTCGGGGCCGGCAATCGTCGAGCAGTTCGACTCGACTATCGTAGTGCCGCCAAGCATGAACGCCGAGGTGGACGCCTACATGAACATTCTAATTCACACGAAGGCTTAACCCATGGACAAAATGCTCAATGAACAACTTGACCCAGTGACCTTCGAGGTTCTGAAAAACTCCTTCATCACCTCGGTCGATCAAATGGCCGAGCAGATGCTGCGCACATGTTATTCCTTTGTGATCTATAACCGGGACTTTTCGAACGGCCTCCATGACGCCGAGGGAAATTCCGTCGCGCAGGGCAACCAGGACATCGCTGTGCATGTCGGCACCCTGCATTTCACCTGCAAAGACGTGATCCGTGCCTTCGACGGTGAAATGATGCCCGGTGATGTCTATGCAATCAACGATCCCTATGCCGGCGGCACGCATTTCAGCGATGTGCGCCTCGTGCGCCCCATCTTCGACGATGACACCTTGATCGGTTTCTCGCAGTCCAACGGGCATTGGTCGGATCTTGGCGGTTCAGTGCCCGGATCCTTCGATGTCACTGCTCGCGACATGTTTCGCGAAGCGGTCCGGATCACGCCCGTGCGCCTTTTCCGCGGCGGCGAATTCTGCAAAGATGTGGCCGGGCTGATCGCCGCAAACTCGCGTGACCCAAACTCGATTATCGGCGATATTCACTCGCAGGCACAAGCCACCCAAGTGGCTGAGCGCGAAGTCCTGCGGCTGGTGCAAAAATACGGGCGCCGTCAGGTTCTCCAAGGCATGAACGAGGTTCAGGATTACGTCGAGCGCGCCGTCCGTCAACGGATCGCGGCCCTGCCCGACGGCACGTGGGAAACGGTTGATTTCATCGACCGCGATCCCGGCCAAGGCGAAGGCATGATACCGATCCATATCAAGATGACGATCAAGGGCGATCGTATCCACTATGACTTCACCGGAAGTCACACCACCATCGCGTCGATCTACAACTCTGCCCCCGGCGCAACGTTCTCGGCCGTGGTAGCAGGGATGAAGACTTTTTTTCCTGACCTGCCGCTGAACAGTGGGTTCTACCGGATGATCGACATCTCGGCGCCCGAAAACAGTGTCGTAAGTGCTCAATGGCCTGTCGCGGTGACTGGCTTTCTCATGCCTTTCGAGAAGATCATGAACGCCATCTTTGAAATGTGGTCCCAAATCATGCCCGAACGCGCTATCGCCTGTGCGTTCAACCTGGAATATCTGCTGGCGGGGGGGCGCGATCTTCGCTCCCCTGAAAAGCCGATGTTCATGTTCTATGAATGGCTGCCCGGCGGCTGGGGAGGGCGCAATGGCAAGGACGGCTCGGACGTGACGACGGCGTGTTTCGGAACCGGGCTGATGTCGCAGCCCAACGAGGGGAACGAGCGGGTCAATCCTACGCGCACGACAGAATTCCAGATCCTGCGGGACAGTGCGGGCCCGGGAAAGTGGCGTGGAGGGGCAGGTGTGCAGAAAACTTCGATCCTTCTCGATAGCGAGGATGCGGTGATGTCCTATATCTGCGACCGTGAACGCGCTGTCGTCTGGGGGGTCGAAGGCGGTCTACCGTCGATGCCTCATGGCCTGACCATCAGGCGCAACGGCGAAAGCGAACGGAAATGGCTCGGTTCGGTCTTTTCGGATTACCCGGTTCATCCGGGCGACGAATTCGCACGCCCCACGGCCGGCGGCGGCGGCTTCGGCGATCCGCTGGAGCGCGCACCCGAAAAGGTGCGTGACGACGTGATCGACGACTATGTTTCGATCGAGAGGGCGGCACGGGACTACGGCGTCGTTCTCAAACAGATCGATGCCGACCTCGGCGAGTATGAGGTCGACGAGAGGGCCACCGACCGGCTTCGCGCTGAAATCCGAGCCGAACGTGTGCAATGGGCGCGGATGGACCCAGAAAAGGTCGCTGCGCTCTACAATGCGGGCGAGATCGACATGCTCGACGCGGTGCGCCGCTATGCCGTGATCCTGGAATGGGAAACGGGGGAGTTGCTGCCTAAGACGACGGCACAGTTCCGCGAGACATTCGAACGACGCACCGTTGCGCATTGGGAGTGATGCTCTGGCTCACGGAGCAGACGCCCCCCAGCGCCGCCAGCCCGTCGATGCCGGTGGCGCTGGAGGTGGCGCGGGTCACGAGGCTTCGTCGCCAAGATGCATGAATTCGCGGAACGCCGACGCGGCGCTGCCCAGCGGCACGTTGGCGGGCCACGCCAGGCCCACATCCATCGTCGGCACCTTGTCGGCCAAGGAGATAACCTCGACCCTGCGGCCGTCGAGGGACCACGGGCGATAGACCATGTCTGACAGGATCGTCACGCCCATGCCGCCGGCGACGAATGAGCGAACAGCCTCGACCGATGAGGTTCTGAAGACAGTGTTCGGCCGATAGGCGGTCTGGTTCCAGTATCGCTGTGCAGTATTGCTGGCCTCGTCCACCGTCAGCATGATGTAGGGTTCGCGTGCTACATCGGCCAGCGTGACGTTATTCTGCGACAGCAGAGGGTGGCGCGACGCCAGCCATAGGCGGCGGCGCGACTGCATGAGGGTTTCGAATTCGAGCCCTTCCTGGTCGATGATGTTCGAGGTCAGCATCACCGCAAGGTCGAAGCTGCCCGAGGCGAGGCCGTCCTCGATTCTGTCACGAGGCGCTTCGGTCAGTTCGAGCTGTACACCGGGGAAGGCGCGCTGGAAGCGCTCGATATGCGGCGGGATGTAATAGCCCGCGACGGTATAGGTCATCGCAAGGCGCAGGCGCCCGTTGACATCGTCGCGCTTGCGGCTGGGCGAACGCACGGCCTCGTCTACCACCGCCAGGACCCGTAGTGCATGATCGAGGAAAATGTTGCCTTCGTATGTCAGTGTGACACCTCCGCCATGACGCTTGAAAAGAGAAACGCCCACAATGTCCTCGAGCTGTTTCACCGCGTTGGTAAGGGCTGATTGCGAGACATTGAGCACTTTGGCCGCGCGCGAAACCTGCCCGGCATTGGCCACGGCCGTGAAGTAGCGGATCTGGCGAAGCGACGGCTCTTTCATTTTTTGAATATCTTCTTTTTTGTTTTCGAATTTCAACTCCTCAAAGTAACCACTGCGCTGGCGCGCTGCAAGCAATGCTTCGGAGCGGGGCGGCAAGGCAAGACAAAGAATATATTGAATAAAATTAGCTAAGTGGCCAGTAATGTACCGCCATGGTCTGGACCGGCGCGCGCCAGGCGATGGGTGCTGTGGTATCAAATAAACTAATAAATGGGCATTGATATTCGTATTTTACAAATTCTATTCTTGGCCTCTAAACTTTCCAGCGAGGCGCCGCAAGGTTCGAGCGGAATACTTGGTGACATGCCGCTGCGACCGAGGAGGGGCGCTATCATCGGCGGGAGCGCGGGGATGTATGCCGGTCCAGGCCGGTAGACGCCTTACGCCACTTCGGCTGGTACGATTGCAGGAATGAAGGAGGAGAGCCCATGCGGGCGGAGATCAACTGTGACATGGGCGAGAGTTTCGGCCTTTACCGGATGGGCAATGACGCAGAGATCATGCCCCATATCACGCAGGCGAACGTGGCCTGCGGGTTTCATGCCTCCGACCCAGGCCACATGCACCAGACGGTGGCATTGGCCAAGACCCACGGGGTAAAGGTGGGCGCCCATGTCTCATTGCCCGATCTGCCCGGTTTTGGCCGGCGCGAGATGAAAATCGAGCGCGAGGAAATGGCGAACATAATCCTTTACCAAATCGGGGCGCTCAGTGCGTTCCTAAAGCAGGCGGATGTCGCGCTTAGCCATATCAAGCCCCATGGCGCGCTTTACGGAATGGCGGCGCGCGAGCCGCATATCGCCGAAGCGGTGGCCGACGCGGCGCTCGTCTACGGGGTTCCGGTTACGGGACTTTCCGGCACTCTGCATGAAAAGGTCTATACCGAGCGCGGCGTTACCTTCCTGCCGGAGTTCTTTGCCGATCTCGATTATGATGACGAGGGGCGGCTCATCATCACCCGTGAGCACGAAGCGGTGTCTCCCGACCTTGCTGCCAGCCGAGTTGTAGCGGCGGTGCGCGACCGCACTCTGACGACCGTGGGTGGCAAGACGCTGCCGGTGAAAGCCGAGACTATTTGCATTCATTCGGACACGCCGAATTCGGTCGAGATCGCCCGCGCGGTGCACGAAGCGCTGGGGCAACTCAAAACGGCCTGATCGGTCGCAACCAACAAGAACAGGAGAGACGACATGGCGAAACACGAAATCAAGAGCCCGATCCCGGGAACCTTCTATCGCAAGCCCTCGCCGAACGAGCCGCCCTTCAAGGAGCCGGGCGACAAGGTCACAAAGGGCGACACCATCGCGCTGGTCGAGGTGATGAAGACCTTTCACGAGATCAAGGCCGATGCCGAGGGGACGATCACATCTTTCCCTGTCGATGATGGCGAGCCCATCACCGCAGGCCTGACCATCGCCGAACTGGATTGACGCATGGCAGAAGATCTTCCGATTAAGACGATCCTGATTGCCAACCGGGGCGAGATTGCCTGCCGGGTGAACCGCGCGGCGAAGGAGCTGGGTCTGCAGGTCGTGCAGGTCGTCAGCGAAGCCGACATTGACAGCCTTGCGGCCCGGCTCGCTGACGAGGTCAAGGTAATCGGCCCGCCAGCGGCAGCGAAATCCTATCTGGATACTGACGCGATCCTGGCCGCCGCGAAGGAAAGCGGCGCTGACGCCATCCATCCCGGCTATGGCTTTCTGTCGGAAAGCGCCGACTTTGCAGATGCGGTTGAGGCCGCGGGCCTGATATTCGTGGGTCCGTCCGGGGACACAATCCGGCTGATGGGCGACAAGGCCGCGGCTCGGGAACAGGCGCGCAAGGTCGGTGTGCCCACCGTTCCCGGCAGCGACGGCGTGATTGCCGACATGGATGCTGCGCTGGAGCTGGCCGAGGCAGTTGGGTTCCCCGTAATGATCAAGGCGACGGCTGGCGGCGGCGGCCGAGGCATTCGTATCGCCGACGACGCCGAGACCTTCCGCAAACTCGCGCCTCAAGCCGCGAACGAAGCAAAATCGGCCTTCGGCGACGGCGGTATCTACGTCGAGAAGGTCATCGAACGCGCCCGACACATAGAGGTTCAAGTGCTGGGCGACGGCCACGATGTCGTGCATTTCTACGACCGCGAATGTTCACTTCAGCGCCGGCGGCAGAAGGTATGGGAAGAGGCGCCCTCGGCCGCGCTGAATGACGATACGCGCAAGCGCTTGTGCGACGCGGCCGTCGCGCTGGCCCGTTCGGTGCGATATCGCGGCGCAGGGACGGTGGAATTCCTTTTCGATGATCTGACGGGTGCGTTTCATTTCATCGAGATGAATACGCGCATCCAGGTCGAGCATCCGGTGACCGAGATGATCTGCGACACCGATCTCGTGGCCGCTATGATCCGGGTCTGCGCAGGTTCCCCGCTGGGACTGACGCAGGCCGATATCGCCCGGGAGGGGCACGCCATCGAAGTGCGCCTGAACGCCGAAGACCCGGCCAATGCTTTCATGCCGTTTCCAGGGGTGGTGAGCCGGCTGAAGCTGCCCAAGGGCGAGGGTATTCGCTTCGACCACATGCTCTATGAGGGCTATGCGATTCCGCCCTTCTACGACTCGCTCTTAGGCAAGCTAATAGTCTGGGCCCCGGACCGTGCGGGGGCGATCGCTCGCCTCGAGGGGGCTCTCGGCAATCTGGAGATCGACGGGCTGCCCACCACCGCCCCACTCTTCGCGGCGCTTGCGCAGGATCGGGATGTGCAATCCAACGCGGTGCACACCCGTTGGCTGGAGCTCTGGCTGGAACATGCCGCCGATACACTCACCAAGCAGGGAGAGACAACGACATGAGCCGATACACATTCGGAGGCGATGAGCATGTCTTCGTCGAGGTTGACGAGGAAATGTCGCTCGAGGCGTTCTTCACGTCATTGGCGATGACCAACGCCGTGCGAGAGGCTAATATCGACGGCGTGATCGAGATCTGCCCGGCTAACGCCTCGTTTCAAATCAAGTTCGACCCCGACAAGATCCATCCACAGAAAATGATGGATATGCTCAAAGAGATGGAGCAGACCGCCGAGAAAAAGGAGGCCAAGCTCGACACCCGCATCGTCGAAGTTCCCGTCTATTACCAGGATCCCTGGACACACGAGACCCTGATGCGGTTCCGAGAGCGTCACCAGGACCCCAACGGGACGGATCTTGACTACGCCGCGCGCATCAACGGTTTCGACAGCGTAGAAGCGTTCATCAAGGCGCATCACAGTGCGCCGTGGTTTGTCTCGATGGTGGGTTTCGTCTCGGGGCTTCCTTTTCTGTACCAGATGGTCGATCGCTCGCGGCAGATTCAGGTGCCGAAATATCTGCGGCCCCGCACCGATACGCCGAAACAGACTGTTGGATATGGCGGCTCGTTTTCCTGCATCTATTCCGTGCGCGGCGCTGGCGGTTACCAGATGTTCGGCATCACGCCGATGACCATTTACGACCCCAAGCAGGAAGCACCTTACCTGCGGGACTTCATGGTGTTCTTCAAACCTGGCGACATCGTAAAATGGCGGCCCATCAATCGCGAAGAGTACGACTCGATTAACGCAGATGTCCAGGCTGGGCGGTTCGAGCCGCGAACGAAGGACGTGGTCTTTTCGCTCGACGATTTCAATGCCGACATGGACGGCACCAACGCCAAGCTGATGGAGGCCCTCTATGCCGATTAACGTCATCTCCTCCGGCATCATGACCACGATTCAAGATTTGGGCCGGCCCGGTTATTACCATCTCGGCATTCCGATGGGCGGGGCAATGGATCGCTTGGCAATGCGCACGGCAAACCTGCTGGTGGGCAACCCCGAAGACGCCGCCGGGCTCGAATCCGTATTCGTCGGGCCGGAGTTGGAATTCACCGAGGACGCGACCGTCGCCGTTTGTGGCGCTGAGCTGCCGCCCCGTATCGACGGCGAGCAACAGCCGACCTGGACCGCGCTTTCCGTGAAGAAAGGGCAGGTGCTGTCTTTCGATTTCCTTAAGGCGGGGGCGCGGGCCTATATCGCCATCTCAGGCGGGATCGACACACCGCCACATCTGGGTAGCCGCGCCACCTATCCCATCGGGGCGCTTGGCGGTGTGGATGGTCGCGCGGTTCAGCCGGGCGACTCGCTCCCCCTGGGGAAGGCCAGCGGCAAGGCCCGCCCCGGTACTTCGGTTCCCGAAGATTACCGGCGCCTGCCCGGCGCAACGGCGAAGCTTCGGGTGCTCCCGGGTCTCTACTGGCACCGGATCACTGAAGAGTCGCAACGCCGTTTCTTCGAAGACATCTGGAAAGTGGCGAATGAGGCAGACCGGATGGGATATCGCTTCCAGGGTGGGCGACCGCTGGACTTCGTGCCTCGCGAACAGCCGTTCAGCGCAGGGTCGGACCCGTCCAACATAACCGATGCCTGCTATCCCTACGGCTCGGTCCAGGTGCCCAGCGGGCAGGAGCCCATCGTATTGCACCGCGATGCAGTGTCGGGCGGGGGCTATTTCATGTTGGGCACGGTGATCTCGGCCGACATGGACTTGATTGGACAACTGCAGCCGAACACGACGACGCAATTCGTGAAGGTGGACATGGAGGCCGCGCTTGCCGCGCGGAAGGAACGCAAGGCGCTCATTGCCGCCATCCGCGAGGCAGTCGGCTGACCCGGAACAAAGCAAGGGAAAAAAGTATGACCAACATGGCAAGCAGAAGGCCTATGCCGGCCGAGAGTATCCTGCCGGTCGCGGACACGGCGCTGAGAGGTCGTCATGTGTGAAGCTGACAAAAGCGCGGGCAGCGCCGTGGGAAGCGTCTTGATCGAGAACGCCCGCACCCGCGTTACAGAATGGCGCTTCCCTGCCAAGGGGGACAATACTGGCTGGCATCGGCACGAGCATGACTATGTTGTGGTACCGCTTGCCGACGGGCAGCTCGAATTACGCGAACCGGGCGGGCAAACCCGGTTCGCGGAGTTGCGCAAGGGTGTTCCCTATTTTCGCGAGAAGGGTGTGCGGCATGACGTGGTGAATTACAATGCGTTCGAGTTCGCCTTCATCGAGATTGAATTCTTGGACGGCGGCGGCAGCTGATCCCTGCCGCTCAGCGCGCTATAAACCTGTGCGGCACCCCCGCTGGTGCCGCGCTTTTTTTGACTGAGCTAACGGGATGAGCTGCTCTGCGCGATGGCATTCGCTTGAAGCTATTGCTGAGCTTGGTGCTGCCTATCATAGCCTCCTTGCTTCAAAATT
Source organism: Thioclava nitratireducens (assembly GCF_001940525.2). Lineage (NCBI taxonomy): Bacteria > Pseudomonadati > Pseudomonadota > Alphaproteobacteria > Rhodobacterales > Paracoccaceae > Thioclava > Thioclava nitratireducens. The sequence continues at coordinate 2,643,124 of NZ_CP019437.1, read as the reverse complement.
AGCAAAGAAGGCGTCCATGAATTCCGGGGCTATTCAACTTGAATGCGAGCATTTGCCAGGCTGCCCGCCTCAAGAGAGTGAAATGGCCGATCTTGACCACTACAGGCCAATGTCAGGCACCCTCATGCCACCTGCATCGATCAACCACACTCGGCAAGGTATACGTGCAGTTTACCATTGCTCGGCGCAATGGAACATACCAGCCAACAGAGTGCTCAGCCGGGAGACGCCATCTTGCTTGATGCTGCCAATGACGGGTGAAGACTGGAGCGCGGAGCCCGTTCTGCAACTCCGCGATTCTAAGACAGAGACTGACCTGCCACTGAACTTTCATCCAGCCGCGACCGGAGCCCGGTTGGTGTTTACGCCGATCGGCGCAGGTTGAGCAATCGCCCGACGCGCGGAGCTATCATCTCGCGCAGCGGGGCGGGCGATTGCGGAGGTCAGGGCCCGCGCGTAGTCAGCCGGTGTCTGGTAGTCCAAGGCCGAGTGCGGGCGTTCGGTATTGTAGTTGGCAGCCCAGGCGGCGATCACGATCCGCGCGTGGGCCAGGTTTCGGAACATGGTCTCGTTGAGCAGCTCGTCCCGCATCCGCCCGTTGAAGCTCTCCACGAAGCCGTTCTGCATCGGCTTGCCCGGGGCGATGTAGTGCCACTCGATCCGGTGCGCGGTAGCGAAGGTTAAGATTGCGTTACTGGTCAGTTCGGTGCCGTTGTCAGAGACGATCATCCCCGGCTTTCCGCGGCGCTCGATCAGGGCAGTCAGTTCACGAGCCACACGGCGCCCCGAGATCGAGGTGTCCGGGATCGCCGCGAGGCACTCCCGGGTGACATCGTCGACCACGTTGAGCACCCGGAAACGCTGACCGTTGGCGAACTGGTCGTGAACGAAATCCAACGACCATCGCGCATTGGGCCGCGCCTCGACCAGGATCGGGGCTCGCGTCCCGACAGCCTTGCGCCGTGCCTTTCGTTTGCGCACCGTCAGGCCTTCTTCGCGGTAGAGCCGGTAGATCCGGTTGATCCCCGAGGCTTCTCCCTCGCGCCGCAGCAGCACGAAGAGCCGCCGATAGCCGAACCGCCGACGCTCGTTGGCCAGCTCCCGCAACCGCCCGCGCAGCACCGTGTCCGGCGCACGCTGCGTCTGGTAGCGGACCATCTTGCGATCCGCCCCGGCAATCCGGCACGCCCGCCGTTCCGAGAGCCCGAACTGGGCCTTCAGATGCGCGACCGCCTCGCGCTTCAAGGCAGGCGTTACCACTTTTTTGAAACCAGTTCCTTCATCGCCGCCAGGTCCAGCATCTGCTCGGCCAGCAGCTTCTTCAGCTTGGCGTTCTCGTCTTCGAGCGTCTTCAGCCGCTTTGCCTCCGGCACCGTCATGCCGCCGAACTTCGCCTTCCAGTTATAGAAGGTCCCTTCCGACATGCCGTGCTTGCGGCACAAGTCCGCGCACTTCGCGCCTGCCTCGTGTTCGGCCAGGATGCCGATGATCTGCTCGTCCGTGAATCTCGTTCGCTTCATTGTCCGTCCTCAAGTTGGGTCGGACTCTAATCGATGGTGGAGGAAAAATCCCGTGGCAGGTCAAGACCTCTTCGCCGCATTCAGACCCGTCTGGCGCATGATGGCGGTTTCATATTTCTCTTGACGTATTGCAATTATGCAACAATCTGCGCGCCCCCAAATCATCCCGGCCGACTTTGGCGCTCGCCCAAAGGGGGTAAATAGGGAAAGTCGCTTCCGCCCAACGAGTGCGCATGCAAGTGCACCGGAGTGCAAATCTGTCGGTCGCATAGAGGAGAGGATTTTACGAGAAAATCTCCACTTTTTTGAAGATTTACTGGGTCGACGATCCACGGATCGCCCCTCCGGAAAAATTCGCGCAAACTGGACCTCTCACTGGGAAACGCGCTCAGCGCGCAACCACATTTAACCGTAACACACACGGAAAAAGCGAAGGGGTATCCTCGGACCAGGATTTCACTTCCTGCGTTGGCTACGGGCGTGACGCCGAAGAAACTGGCGGCCACTGAAAAAAACACTTGACGTCGAGGAGGCTACCCTCCGGCTTTTTCTCGAAGATGCAACGGCTGATGAAAAATGCGCGTTGCATCATGCGGACCAATCGGCCGCCGACAGCAGGGGTAAGTGGCTGGTGCTTTCGGCGTCTTGGAGGGCCTTCGGCGTGGTCTGTTCAGGATCGCTTTTTTCCGTCGGCTGCGCTCGCAATGATCTCTTCGAGACGGGCGATTGTGGTAGTCGAAGTACGGCAACTTTCACCCGAGTGGGCAATTCGCAAGGAGTAACCGCTCAGCCTTGGCCGTCCGTGTCTCGTGCGGGTCTTTTCTCCGGGGGAGGAGGCCACAGACATGGCGAAGATCACGGATTTTCTTTTCTCTCTGGCGCCAACTCTCCGGACGGGCTTTGCAACATCCTCGACCGTCGGCCAGCGAGTCCAGAAGCTGCGTCATAAAGGACAAGAACACCCCTACAGCGTTCGTAGGAAAAGTGCGCCTGACGTATCGGAAAATCACTGCTGCACATTTGAATGAATTTCGAGAGTTGCAAGGGAGAAAGCCCGCCCAAAGGGGCTACCGCACGGCTGTTTCACTCAGTCCCCGCGTTGAGGCATTGGAAACGCAGCCAAACGTTTAATCCTCCGAAGGTTGGCTGCATGGCGTCCCTGCATGCGCTCGAATTAATAGGATGTTTTTTCCGCACCCGCACGGAATTTTGTTGGAGCGTGGGATCATTTTCTTAGAGACTGGACACGAGGGTGTAGATTTCCAATTCCTGCTGGCGCTCTTTTCGAAGATCATCAAAAAAGGATCGCGGTATCGTGTGTTTGCATCGTGCAGAACGCCCTCCGTCAGCGCAGACGCTGAGATTGCGAGCTGTCATTGGCAGATCATCGATCATCAAACCGGCTTGTTCGGAGCTGTATGAGGGCGAGACGGCTTGCGGTCGGAAATTTCCACATTGTTGATAGACTCAGCATAAAGCCCAAAGTCGGAAAAAACTTCATCAAACCACCGTCATGTGTCATATACTCCATGCAGCACATCAGCATTTCTAAATACAATCCATCATAGATTTTATGGAGGGGTTTTCGGTGGATGTCGGGCAGAAAATCGGCGCCCGTGATGCCCTGAGAATATGCCCCTCGCCGGCGGCTTACCAATATTGCGTCTCGCTACCATCGGTTCCTCAAGCACTCCAAGGATGGTCTCTCTTCGAGGGCGGGCCTGCAGACCGAATTACCTGGTCGTTTTTTCCGTCCCGGCGTCACGAACAACGGGTTCTTGGTGGCGCCGTCCGAAGGCCCTAAAAGCACCGTTGGAGCGACAGATTGCGCATGCGCTTCTGCTTGAACGCTGAAGCCCCTTCAAAAGGTCGGTGCTCGAACTTTGTGTTCATCAATGGTGATCTTGGTCGTTCAAAAATCGTTATCGTGCCGCCTTTACAGGGACGAGTGGTAGGGGCTCCTTTTGTCACTCCAATCGCAACAAAGGGACTTTTCCATGGTATACGACCACCTCGAACTCATCGCCGGGGCTTCGTCCGGCAACTTCTATCCACCCGGACAACGAAATGCTCTAACCCAGGAGCCCCCCAAGTATCCGTTGACGACCACGGGAGCCGCAGATGAGCTGGGCATCTCTCGCCGTGAGCTGTTCAAAACTCTTGCGCGATACGCACACGCAAAAGGCATCGTCGAGAAACATGGCCGAAAGAACCTATTCTATCGCGAAAACATCGCGATGATCAGGGCTCTACGTCGCCAGAGCGCGGCGAACAGTTCCCGTCAGCGGAAGAACTCGCCGAACAGCGCCGTTACTGCGGAATACGAACGTTTCGTGGCCGAGTTGCGAAAGAAGCGGAAGGGAGGTCGGGATGTTTGATTTTTCTCACGGATTCTTTGGCGACGACCGTAGAGACGAGCCGTTCTTCTGCGTGGGGACCGAATTCAAAGAGATCACTGAGGATCCGCGCCCTTGGGACAGGTTGCTCGAATACGCCGGGCCCTCGATCACGTTTCGTCAGACTCTCGACCCAGCGTGGCGTGCCCGAGCAATTGCAGAGCTCCATCCTGGCTGCGTGAAGAGCACGATCCAGCGCAATTTCCTCGGACCCTTGCGGTCTCTTGACAAGTACCTGACGAAAACGCGGCGCGAGAAGGGTTGTGACACGCGTCGGATGTTCTGGCTTACCCCGGAGCAGGCAGAAGATCTTCTGCGTGTTGCCAGCACACCTGAACGCTATGGCGTTGACGATCCACAGAGGCGAATCCGCACTGCCATCGCGTTTCTGCTCGGCACTGGCTGCCGGACAGGCGAGAGCTTCGTTCTGGCTGCTGAAGACATCAACTGGAACACGCGTGAATGCTTGGTCCGTGGCGAGGTGGAGGGTGCCGGAAAGACTCAGGCAAGCACGCGCCTCGTCTATCTCCCCTCGAAGGCAATCGACCACATGGAAGCGTTGCCGGATAAAGGGCCGATCATCCTCAATCGCGAGGGTAAACCTTTTACGCTCCGCTACAAGGGTGGCGGTCAGATCCGACGCGAGTTCAAGAAACTGCGAGAGGCAGCCGGCCTCCCGGAGGCATGCACACCCCATTCTTTGCGACATTCGTTCGCCACATGGACGTATGCCGCTACGAAAGACATGAAGCTTCTGATGAGCCGCGGAGGTTGGGCAAAGCATGACACGGCACTCCGCTACACCAAGCTGGCGCCTTCGGATCTACCGATGCGACTGAAATCCTACGGCTGGGACTTTGGGAATGATTTGGACAACTGAAAGGGGAAAGGTTCTATGGCTCTGATTATAGAGCCTTTTCCCGTATGCGTCGCTCCCTTAGCAGGGGAGCGCCTTCGACCACTCGGCCACGTCTCCGCGGACCCGTATAGGGATCGTCTCGGGGGGAGACAAGCGGTTTTTCGACGGAATTTCTGGTGGTTTGCGATTTCTCTCGTGTGGGGCCGAACGGGCGCCGGTGGGGCGCGCGGCTCGGCGTCGGGCAGGGCGCTGGCCCTCATGAAAAACGCGCGCGAGAGGGCTCGCGCGCGTTACATTGTCTTGGCTCGTGGTTGGCTCTAGCGCGTCGTCTCGCCGCGCCGGCGCACCACCACGTCGACCGTGATCGACGCGAGCAGCACCGCCGCCGTCGCCATCAGCTGCACCGCCGCCGGCAGACCCAGAAGCGCCATGCCGTTGACGATCGCCGCGATCACGACGCCACCAAGGATCGCGTGGATCGGATGGCCGCGCCCGCCGAACAGCGAGGTGCCCCCGATCACCGCGGTCGCGACGACATAGAGCACGATCGTGCCGCCGTCGAAGCTGGTGGAGATCGAGCGCAGGCGCGAGGCGTAGATGATGCCGCCCAGACCCGCCGTCGTCGCGGCCAGCGTAAAGGCTGCGGTCCGGATCAGGCGCAGGTTGATGCCCGCCCGGCGCGCAGCCTCGGCATTGCCGCCGATTGCGAGGACATAGCGGCCGAATTTCAGCCGTCCCAGCAGGAAGGACCATGCCAGCAGCACCGCGAAGACGATCGGGATCACCCACGGCATCCCCGAGAGCGGGAAGCGCGCGACGCCGCGGTTCATGTTCGAGATGGTCACCAGCACGATACCCGCGATCACGGCCGCGGCGATCTTCGCGATGGTGAGGCCCATCGGCGGAGCGACGAGGCCGCTCTTGCGACGTTTCGCATCCTTGCTGAAGGTGAGGATCGCGAAGACGAGAACCACGACGCCGGTCATCAGCCAGCCCATCAGCGGGCTCAGCGTGCCATTGGCGAAGTTGTTGATCGTGTCACTCGCCACAGGGATCGTCCCCCCGGCGCCCAGCAGTTGGATCATCAGACCGTTGAAGCCCAGAAGGCCCGCCAGCGTGACGACGAAAGAGGGCAGTTTCAGGCGCGTGATCAGCGAGCCCTGGAAGATGCCCAGAACCGCCGGCACCGCCAGACCTGCCAGAACCGCCGCCCACCAGGGCCAGTCGGAGCCCGGTGCCACCAGCAGTGTCGCCACTGTCGCCCCGATCCCGGCCACGAAGCCGAGCGAAAGGTCGATCTCGCCCAGCAAGAGGACAAAAACCTGTCCCATCCCGATCATCATGAAGACCGAGCCCTGGACGAGCAGGTTCACGATGTTCCCCGGCGAGAGGAATTTCGGGTTCTGCAGCTGGAAGATCAGCGAGATCAGCACGAAGCCCAGAAGCACCGGGAGCACGCCGCTTTCGCCTGCCTTGATCTTCGCCCAGGTGCGCGAGAGGTAGCTCGAGAAGCTCTGATCCTCGGTCGTGGCGCCCACCACGGCAGAGGGGCCGCTTTCGCCCGATGCCTCGCGTTGCGCCGCGACGTCCTTGGCGTTCTCTGCCGCGATCGAGGCGGCGGCGCGCATCGCGCCCGGCTCGACCACATGGTCGGATTTGCCCGTGGTCATCAGCTCGACCACGCGCTGGGTGTCGTATTCCTCGATCGGGCCCTGGCTCACCATCTCGCCCAGACGGAGGATCGCGATCCGGTCGGAAACTGCGAAGACGTCGTTGAGGTTGTGCGAGATCATCACCACCGCGAGGCCCTGATCGGCGAGGCGACGCACGAGTTGCAACACCTGACCGGTCTGGGCCACGCCGAGCGCCGCCGTGGGCTCGTCGAGGATCACCAGTTTGGAATTCCACATCACGGCCTTGGCGACCGCGATCGATTGCCGCTGACCGCCCGAGAGCGCCGAGACCGGCGCGCGGATCGAGCGCAGCGTGGTCACGCGCAAGCCTTGCAGCGTCTCTGCTGCGGCGCGCTCCATCGCGTCCTCGTCGAGCATCCCGTTGGTCAGGATCTCGCGACCGAGGAACATGTTCTGCACGACGTCGAGATTGTCGCACAGCGCGAGGTCCTGATAGACGACCTCGATGCCCAGCTCCGCACTGTCGCGCGGCGAGCGGACGCGGACCTCGTTGCCTTCCCACTCGATTACGCCGCCATCGGCTTCATGGATGCCGGCGATGGTTTTCGTCAGCACGGATTTGCCCGCGCCATTGTCACCGACCAGTGCCGTCACCTCGCCGGGGCGCACGTCGAAATCGACCCCGCTGAGCGCCTGCACTGCGCCGAAACTCTTTTCCAGACCCCGAATGCGGAGGATCGCGTCGCGATCCTCCGCTTGGGACCCGGTGCCGTTGCCCGTGTCCATCATCAGCTATCAGTTCCCGATGCCAGCGGATTTGCACGCGTCAGCCGCGTCGCCCGCACAGAGCTTGGAGGTGTCGACGAAGCCGTCTTTCACGACGGTGTCGGCCATGTTCTCCGGGGTGACCCAGATCGGCTTGAGCAGGATCGAGGGCACGTCCATGCCGCCCTGGCTGTCATTGACCTTGCCGTTGACGAGACCGTCGGGCGGGTTTTCACCGGCGCGCATGTAGAGCGCGAGTGCGGCGGCCGCCTGGGCTTCGAGATAGATCGGCTTGTAGACGGTGCCGCACTGGTAGCCGGTGAGCACGTTCTGCAGGCCGGTGACGGTCGCGTCCTGACCGGTGGTCGGGAAGGCTTTCGCCGGCACGTTCAGCGTCTTGAGATAGGAGATGACCGCGTTGGCGTTGTCGTCATTCGGGGTGACGACGGCGTTCATGTCCTGATGCGCGGTGAACTGCTGCTCGAAGGTGGTCCGTGCGACAGACGGGTCCCAGGTGCCCGCGGGCTCGCCCGCATTGGTGTAGCTGCCGTCGTCGAATTTCGGCTGAAGCACCTTCATGTAGCCCTGCTTGAACAGCGTGGCGTTGTTGTCATCGGGGGAGCCCGCCATCACGAGGATATTCGGCTTCTCGATGTTCCAATCGCTCAGGCACTGTTCCATGCCCTTGCCGATCAGCTCGCCGACATATTCGTTGTCGAAGCTGATATAGTAGTCGCGCGAACCGCCAAGCGTGATCCGGTCATAGTCGATGACCGCGACGCCGTGCTCTTTCGCGTATTTCTCGACAGCGGCACCGCCGCCCGAGGAGATCGGGTCGATCAGCAGAACCGTCGCGCCCTGGCTGATATCGGTCTGCGCCTGCGTGAGCTGGTCGGCTTCCGAGCCTTGCGCGTTGGTGATGATCAGGTCGTCCGAGGACAGGCCCGCCGCTTCGAAGGCTTTCTTCAGGTAGGGCTCGTCGAAAGAGGTGTAGCGGGCGGAGCTGGCGGTGTCGGGCAGCAGCACGCCGACCTTGCCTTTGCCCTTGGACGCGATGTCCTTGAGTTGGCTCATGGCCGAGAAGTCGGCGCCGAAGCTGTCGGCGGTGATGTTCTGGGCCTGCGCGGCACCTGCAATCAGGCCGAGCGCGAGAACGCTGGTTCCGGCGAGACGCGCGGCGGTTCCGCACGTCGAGCGACGAATGTTTTTCATTGTAATCCTCCTAAGGCCGGATGGGGTTCCTCCCGGTGGAGCGGGCAACGCCTCACTCCCGCGCGCCGCCCGTGCCGACCTCCGGCAGGACAACGCCGGGACGCGCATCCGGCACGCGCCCCGTTAGCGCCATCATGGAGCGAATTGTTGCTCTGAACAGGGGGCGAAAGCCAAAATTTACTCACGAAACCGTGACGGAACGCAGCGTCGGGAGCCTGATGGGAAATTTGCTGGGGCGGGCAGGTGGCCGCCTCGTGGGCGGAGAGGTGGGCAGAGAGGCAGTCTGGCGGGCCGGATCGTTCGCGTTCCCCGGACGTCTCGCCCGGAGTGGTTGACACCCGCGCGCGCCGATGTATAAGCCCGCCATCCCGGTAACGCGAGTTGCCGGGGTTATTCATTGGTGTTGGTGGACCTCGCAAGAGGAAACCTGTCGCCGGTCGCCGCAAGGCCCGGAGGAGGACAACGCCCTTCGAAACGCTAAAGAAGGAGATCAGCCGTGACCAAACGCACGTCTGCCAAGTACAAAATCGACCGCCGCATGGGCGAGAACATCTGGGGCCGCGCCAAGTCGCCCGTCAACCGTCGTGAATACGGCCCCGGCCAGCACGGTCAGCGCCGCAAGGGCAAACTGTCCGACTTCGGTATCCAGCTCCGCGCCAAGCAGAAGCTCAAGGGCCATTACGGCGACCTGACCGAGAAGCAGTTCCGCCGCATCTACGCCGAAGCCGAGCGTGTGAAGGGCGACACCGGTGAAAACCTGATCGGTCTGCTCGAGCGCCGCCTCGACGCGCTGGTCTACCGCGCCAAGTTCGTCCCGACCGTCTTCGCGGCACGCCAGTTCGTGAACCACGGCCACGTGCTCGTGAACGGCAAGAAAGTGAACATTCCCTCGTACCGTCTGAAAGAAGGCGACGTGGTGGAAGTCCGCGAGAAGTCCAAGCAGATGGCTCTGGTTCTCGAAGCCGTTCAGTCGCCCGAGCGTGACGTTCCGGATTACATCGAAGCCGACCACAACAAACTGACCGCCAAATTTGTGCGCACCCCGGCCCTGTCCGACGTGCCCTTCGCGGTTCAGATGGAGCCGAATCTCGTGGTCGAATTCTACGCGAAGAACTGATCTCTCAGTCTTCGCCGATCATTTGGAAAGGCCGTGCCCCCGGGGCGCGGCCTTTTTCTTTTGGGCGATGGGCGAGGGGGGCTTTTGCCCGGAACAGCCGCGCAGCGGCCCGGGCAGCGCCCGGCCGCCCCCCTCGGGCGGGCGCTCTTCGGCCTCATCGCGCGCGGCGAGGTCGTGCGGATGTGGTGAGATGAAGGGGCAACCGCTGAATGAAGCGCGCCCACCCGGCGGTCGGGCGCTGCCCTCCGGCACCCGTGGGCAATACATCTCTCATCGACGTGCTATGACATCCGTTGCATCCCTGCCGCGTCTGCTATGCGGGTGATCTTCTCACTAGCCCTGTCGCGCCATGGCGGATAGAACTCGGGCCACGATTCAGGAGTGCACAATGACCACGCATATTCGCCCCCAGCCCGGTATTATGGACATCGAGCTCTATCAGGGCGGCGCCTCCCATGTGGCGGGGCGCACCGATGCCGTGAAGCTCAGCTCGAACGAGAACCCGTTCGGCCCCTCGGACAAGGCCAAGGACGCGTTCGCGAAATGCGCCCATTCGATGCATCGTTACCCCTCGACCGACCACGGCAAGCTGCGCACGGCCATCGGTGACGTGCACAAGCTCGATCCCGACCGGATCATCTGCGGGGTGGGCTCGGACGAGATCATCCACTTCCTGTGCCAGGCCTATGTCGGCGCGCGCGACGAGGTGATTTTCACCGAGCACGGCTTCCTGATGTATCGCATCTCGACCATGGCCGCGGGCGGCACGCCGATCGAGGTGAAAGAGCGCGACCGCACGACCGATGTCGATGCGATCCTGAGCGCCTGCACCAAGAAGACCAAGCTCGTCTTCCTCGCCAATCCGAACAACCCGACCGGCACGATGATCCAGCTGGCGGAGCTGGAGCGGCTGGCCGCGGGCCTGCCGAAAGGCGCGCTGCTGGTGATCGACGGCGCTTATGCGGAATATGTCGAAGGCTATGACGGCGGGGCGGAGCTGGCGACACGCCTGCCCAACGTCTTCATGACGCGGACCTTCTCGAAGATTTACGGTCTCGGCGGGCTGCGCGTCGGCTGGGGCTACGGGTCGCGCGAAGTGATCGACGTGCTCAACCGTATCCGTGGTCCGTTCAACCTCTCGACCGCGCAGCAGGAGACCGCAGAGGCCGCCGTGCGCGATCAGGACTGGGTCACGAAATGCCGCGATGACAACACGCGCCTGCGCGCATGGCTCGCAGAGGCGTTGGCGGAAAAAGGCGTTCCGTCAGATACTTCCACGGCGAACTTCATCCTTGCGCGTCTGGCTTCCGAGCAGGAAGCGGCCGATTGTGATACCTACCTGAAATCCGAAGGCATCATCGTGCGCCGGGTCGCCGGCTATAACCTGCCCAACTGCCTGCGCATCACCGTGGGCGACGAACCCTCGTGTCGCCGCGTCGCGCATCTGATCGGCGTCTTCAAGGCAGGCGGGATCGAGGTGCCCAGATGAGCCAACTCTACCAGCGGGTCGCGCTGATCGGGCTCGGCCTGATCGCCTCGTCGATGGCCCATGCGATGCGTGAGAAGGGTCTGGCGGGCGAGATCGTCGGTCACGCGCGCTCTGCCGAGACGCGTGACACCGCGCTGGAGATCGGGCTGGTCGATGCCGTCTACGAGACCGCCGCCGAGGCGGTCGCGGGCGCCGATCTGGTTGTGCTCTGCGTGCCGGTCGGTGCGATGGACAAGATCGCCGAAGAGATCGCCACGCATCTCGCCCCCGGCGCGACCGTCACCGATGTGGGCTCGGTCAAGCGCGCGGTGATCGACGCGGTCGGCCCGCATATGCCCGACGGTGTGCATTTCATCCCCGGCCACCCGCTGGCGGGGACCGAGCAATCCGGCCCGCGCTCGGGCTTTGCCACGCTGTTCGCCAATCGCTGGTGGCTGTTCACGCCGATCGAAGACACCGACTCCGAGGCGCTGACCCGGTTGAAAACGCTGGTCGAGGCGATGGGTGCCAATACCGACGAGATGGCGCCCGATCACCATGATCTCGTGCTCTCGGTCGTGTCGCACACGCCGCACCTGATCGCCTACACGATGGTGGGCGTGGCGGATCATCTTCGTCGTGTAACCCACGAGGAAGTCATCAAATATTCCGCCACGGGTTTTCGCGATTTCACCCGGATCGCGGCCTCGGACCCTACGATGTGGCGCGACGTCTTCCTGACCAACAAGGAAGCGACGCTCGACATCCTCGGCCGCTTCACCGAGGAGCTGTTCATGCTGCAACGCGCGATCCGCATGGGCGATGGCGACATGCTGCACGACTATTTCACGCGCACGCGCGCGATCCGTCGCGGCATCATCGAGGCGGGTCAGGATACGGATGCGCCCGATTTCGGCCGCGGCGCGCCGAAGAAAGACGCGTAAGGCGCACGCGGGCAGGCGGTCCGCGCCCTGCTGCCCGCCCCGTGTTTCACTGCCGTTGCGCGACCAGTTGCGGTGCGGGGCCCAGCGGCACCGGACCGAGGCTCATCTGCCCGTCCTTGAAAATCAGCGGCACTTCCAGCGCGCCATCGGGGTTCTTCGCGGCCAGCATTGCGCCTATCCCGGTGACGAGTTTCACCTCGTCCTTTCCGATCAGCCCCATGCCCTGCGCGATGCCGACCCAGTTGCGCCACGAGGCAGAGCGGATCGTCAGCGTGCCGTCTGGATAGCCAGAGGGATCGACGGTCAGGTTGCCCTCGACCGAGACGTCGTTATCGCCCCAGCTCAGCGACAGGTCCGAGATCGCGAAGGTCATCAGACCCGGCAGTCCTGCCTCGAGCGCGCTTTGGTCGATCGGCTCCCGCGTGCCCATGAGCGCGTCGAAATGGAGGCGCGTGATCGTGTCGGGCAGCGTGCCCTTCGGGTCGATCCGCTCGAGCAGATCGGCCGGCAGTTTCAGTTTCTTGGCTTCCGCGCCCAGACGATAGGCGGCGGCGGGCATCACCAGATCGGCGGCTTGGGCCGAGGCGCCGATCGCGCCCTGCGCCTTGTCCTTGCGCGCGATGGCGAGGCGCAGCTGATCGGCCGAAAGCTCCGGCTTGGCGGCCCCCTGGGGCGTCAGCGCGGGGGACGCCACCACGGCGACCGCGTTTTCCAGCGGCAGCGCGGTCGAATAGCCCACCGTCATCGAGGCGCGCATGTCGTCTTGCGTCAGGCGATAGGTCTTGTCGCCCAGATGCAGCATCTGGCCCGACGGCAGGTAGGCGATCACCTTGTTGGGCTCATATCCCAGCGCGAAGATTTGCGCGAAGGGGGCGCTCCAGCGCCACAGGCCGCCCCGATCCTTCAGTTCCGGCTTGTCGAAGGTCAGATCGAAGCGCGAGGGGAAGCCCGCCAGCGAGACCGATTGCGCATCGCCCCAGCCTTCCTGCCGGGCCTGTGCGAGCATGTCGCGCGCGCCGTTCTCGATCTTGTGCGCGCCGTAGAACCAGTAGCCGCAATAGGCCAGCGTCGCGACCAGCACCAGAATGATCAGTTTGCGCATCGTAGCCTCTTTGCAAAACGGGTGAACCCCATGTAAGCCCTGAGCCCATGCAGGACCAGAGCGACGACAACAGGATCTGGGTCTTCGGCTACGGCTCGCTGATCTGGAACCCCGGCTTCGATTTCGACGAACGGATGCTTGCCCGCGCGCCGGGTTGGGAGCGCAGCTTCTGCATGCGCTCGCTGGTGCATCGCGGCACGCCCGAGGCGCCGGGACTGGTGCTGGCGCTCGACGAGGGGCAGGGCGCCTGCGCGGGGCTCGCCTTCGCGGTGAAGCCCGGACAGGAAGACGAGGTCATGACCTACCTGCGCGAGCGCGAGCTGGTGACCGCGGCCTATCTGGAACGAGAAATTGATGTCGATCTGGATGACGGGCGGCGCGTGCGCGCCGTGACCTACGTGATCGACCGCCATCACGACCAATATTGCGGAGGCCTCAGCGATGACGAGCAGGCCCGGATCATCGCCTCTGCCACCGGCGGGCGCGGTCCGAACCGTGATTATCTGTTCAATACTGCCCAGCATCTTCACGAATTGGGCATTCCCGACCCCCATCTTGATGCATTGGTGGCACGGCTGCGTGTCTTGTCGCGATAGGCCTTGGCGAAGGGCTGCGCCGTCGCTAGGCTCTGCGCAAACAGGCAAGAGGGGCAATGATGCAAGAGCCGATCCGGCTGGAGCCGCAATTCTCACAACCCGTGCGTCAGGTGATCCTGATGCTTCTGGTGCTCGGCTTGGTCGCTGCGGGAGGCTACTTCGCCTATTCGCGCATCTTCCCGATTTTCCTCGCCAATCCCTGGCTGAACGGGGTGATCCTCGCGGTCTTCGTCTTCGGCATCCTCGCCTGCTTCTGGCAGGTGGTGCAGCTGGTCAAGGCGGTGAACTGGATCGAGAGCTTCGCCGCCGATCGTCCGGGCCGTCCGCAGGTGCGCGCGCCGTCGATGCTGGCGCCGCTCGCAGCCCTTCTGGGCTCGCGCGAGGCGCGCCGCGCGGTGTCGTCCTCCTCCGGCCGCTCGATCCTCGAATCCGTCGCGACCCGGATCGACGAGGCGCGCGACATCACCCGTTACATCGCGGGCCTGCTGATCTTCCTCGGCCTTCTGGGGACGTTCTACGGCCTCGCAACCACCGTCCCTGCCGTGGTGGAGACGATCCGCGCGCTCGCACCGAAGGAAGGCGAGAGCGCGATCGGCGTGTTCGACAATCTGATGACGGGGCTCGAAGCGCAGCTGGGCGGCATGGGCACGGCGTTCTCCTCGTCGCTTCTGGGTCTTGCGGGCTCGCTGGTGATCGGCTTGCTGGAACTGTTCGCGAGCCACGGTCAGAATCGCTTCTACCGCGAGCTGGAGGAATGGATTTCTTCGATCACGCGGCTGTCCTTCACCGCGCTTGAAGGGGGCGATGGCGAAAGCTCTATGGTGGCGGGCGTCCTCGATCACATGTCCGAGCAGATGGACCAGATCCAGACGCTGTTCGTGCGCTCCGATGCCGGACGCGTGCAGACCGAGGCGCGCATCGCGCATCTGTCGAACGCGATCCACGACCTGTCGGAACGGCTCTCGGCGGAGATGGATGCGCGCAACCGCCAGCAAGGCGCGCTGCAGCAGATGGCGGAGGGGCAGGAGCGGCTGATCGGCGCGCTCGATCATCTCGCGCAGCGCACGGCCGAAGGGGCCCCCGAGGCAGAGGCGCTGATGGAGACCCGGATGCGGCTGCGCTCGATCGATCAGCAGATGATGCGGATGCTAGAGGAAGTCAGCGCCGGGCGGCAGGAAAGCATGGCCGAGCTGCGCCATGATTTCGCAGGTCTCACCCGGGCGATCCTCGGCTACAAACCGCATCGCGAGGAGTAATTTATGGCTCTGGCACGGCGCGGCGGCAATCGGTTCTCGACCAACATCTGGCCGGGTTTCGTCGATGCGATGACGGCGCTTCTTCTGGTCCTGATGTTCGTGCTGTCGATCTTCATGATCGTGCAATCGGTTCTGCGCGACACGCTGAGCACCAAGGAAGGCGAGCTGATCCAGCTCAACGAGCAGGTCTCGAACCTCGCCAAGGCGCTGTCGCTGCAACAGACGAAGACGCAGCAACTGACGGGCGAGCTGGAGAACGCGAAGGACAAGGCCGATCAGCAGGATTCGCTGATCGCCACGCTGACCTCGCAGCTCGATGACCGGAAGGCCGCGCTGGCGGATGCGAAACAGAAGATTACAGAATTCGAGGCCCGCGTCGCGCAACTCGTGGGCGAGCGCAACGCCGCCCAGCAGGATGCGAGCGCCAAGGCCGACGAGATCCGGCTGAGCAAGGAAACCATCGCCGATCTGCGCGACAAGCTGACGAAATCGGGCGACGAGGTCGCGGCGATGACGCTGCAACTCGAAGAGGCACGCAAGAAAGCCGAGGACACGTTGACCAAGCTCGCCGCCGCGCAGACCGCGAAGGCCGATCTGGAAAGGCAGCTGGGCAAACAGCTCTCGGAGGCCGAGAAGCAGGCCGCGCTGAAGGCCACCGCGCAGAAGGCGCTGGCCGATCAGCAGGCGATCTCGGAGGGCGCGCAGAAGAAGGTGGCGCTGCTCAATCAGCAGGTCGCGGCTTTGCGCAGCCAGCTTGCGCAGCTTCAGAATGTGCTCGACGAGGCGCAGCAGAAGGATGCCGAGGCCAAGGTGCAGCTCGACAACCTCGGACAACAGCTGAACGCGGCGCTCGCCCGCGCGGCGTCGGAGGAAAAGAAACGTGCCGATCTGCAGGAGAAACTGCGCAAGGAGGCAGAGGCCAAGGCGAAGGATTTGCAGAACTACCGCTCGGAATTCTTCGGCAAGCTGTCGCAGCTTCTGAAGGGCAAGCAGGGCGTGAAGGTGGAAGGCGACCGCTTCGTCTTCTCCTCCGAGGTGCTCTTCGCGCCGGCTTCGGCCACGCTCTCGGATGCGGGCCGCGCGCAGATCAAGCAGGTCACAGCGCTGCTCGATCAGCTGCGCGGGGAAATCCCGAGCGATATCCCGTGGATCATCCGCGTCGACGGCCATACCGACGACACGCCGCTGTCTGGGCAGGGCGAGTTCAAGGATAACTGGGAACTGAGTCAGGCACGCGCGCTTTCGGTGGTGAAATACATGGTGGACAGCCTCGGCTTCCCGCCGGATCGGCTCGCCGCTGCCGGGTTCGCGCAGTTCGACCCGGTGAACACCGCCGACACGCCCGAGGCGCGCGCCCAGAACCGCCGGATCGAGTTGAAGCTGACCGAGCGCTGAGGCGCGAGGGACAAAAGAAAAGGCTGCCGGGCGATGCCTCGGCAGCCTTTTGCGTTCCGTGTCACCTGAGAGGGGTCAATGCCCCTGCGTCATCTCGCCCTTCGCCATCGCCAAATGGTGCGGCTGATGATGCGCGCCGACCGTCAGGATGCCGATGAAGCCGAGCGCGCGGATTTTCTGCGCATCCGCCCCGGTCACGGTGAGCGCGCTGCCGCCGGGGATTTCCTCGGCTCTCATCTCCCAGCCCCGAATACCGTTCTTCGTCGCGACATGGGCGGGCACCATTGCGCGGATGGAGGCGGTAACCGCAGGATCGTCCGAGGTCGCCTCGAAGCGCGCACCGCCCTCGATGTCGCTCTCGCTGACCTTGGCGTGCAGGGTGACATTGTTCATGTCGATCAGATGCTGGCGCAGCGCCTCGATATCGACGCGGTTCCAATCCGTGTCGGGATCGGCGAGCAGATGGGCCACGATCTCCTGGATCGCCGCGAAAGCGGATTGACCCGGCTCGGTAATCGCGCCCGCTGCCTGCATCCCGGGCATCAGCTCGGGCGCGGTCATGGGCATCTGCCCGTCGGCATGGGCCTCGTCCGGCATCATGTGGTCGTCATGGGCGGGCATGTCCTGGTCGGCGCCCATATGCGCGTGGTCGCCCATCTCCGCATCGTCCATCATCATGTGATCGCCCGACATCATGTCATGCGTGTCCCCATCCGCGCTGCCATCCCCGTGCGCGTAGCTGACGGTGGGCAGCGCCACGAGGGCGAGAATGCTGAGAAAGCGTGTCATGAGTCCTCCGGAGTTTTGCGTTACCCTGTCATCTTTCTTCGGGAATGTCACAGCTTCAGCCTCCGCAGCCGCAACGCGTTACCGATCACCGAGACCGAGGAGAAGCTCATCGCGAGCGCCGCGATCACCGGCGAGAGCAGCAGGCCGAAGACCGGGTAGAGCACGCCCGCCGCGATCGGCACACCCGCGGTGTTGTAGGCGAAGGCGAAGAACAGGTTCTGGCGGATGTTGCGCATCACGCCCTCGGCCAGACGGCGCGCGCGGACGATGCCGGTCAGGTCGCCCTTGACCAGCGTCAGCCCGGCGCTCTCCACCGCGACATCCGCGCCGGTGCCCATGGCGATGCCGACATCGGCGGCCGCCAGCGCAGGCGCGTCGTTTACCCCGTCACCGGCCATCGCGATGGAGGCGCCGTCCTTGCGCAGCTTGTCGACCAGCGCGGCCTTGTCCTCGGGCGAGACCCCGGCATGGACCTCGTCGATGCCCAGCTCGCGTGCGACGGCCCGCGCGGTGCCCTCGCTGTCGCCGGTAGCCATGACGATCCGCAGCCCCTCGTCGTGGAGCGCGCGAATGGCGTCCGCGGTGGTCTCCTTGATCCGGTCGGCCACCGCGATCACGCCGATCACCGCACCGTCGCGGGCGAGATACATCGCCGTCTTGCCGTCCGATTGCAGACGCTCGACCGTGTCGGACTGGGCGGAGGTATCCGCGCCGATCTGCTTCATCAGGGCCGCATTGCCGAGCGCGATCTGCGCGCCGTCGACGCGGCCCGTGACGCCCTTTCCGGTCACCGCCTCGAAGCCTTCGGCCTCGAGTTTGGGCGCACCTTCCGCGCCTTGCACGATGGCCTCGGCAAGCGGGTGCTCCGATCCGCGTTCCAGCGCGGCGGCGAGCGATTTGACCTCTTCCTCCGAGGCCCCGTCCGCGATCACATCGGTCAGCGCGGGCTTGCCCTCGGTCAGCGTGCCGGTCTTGTCCACGATGAGCGTGTCGACCTTGGCGAAGCGTTCCAGCGCCTCGGCATCGCGGATCAGCACGCCTGCACTCGCGCCGCGCCCGGTGCCCACCATCACCGACATCGGCGTGGCGAGACCCAGCGCGCAGGGGCAGGCGATGATCAGCACCGACACCGCAGCCACGGTCGCATAGCCCAAGGCCGGGGTCGGCCCGAAGGCGAGCCATGCGATGAAGGCGAGGATGGCGCAGGCCACGACGGCGGGCACGAAGTAAAGCGCCACGCGATCGGCCAAGCCTTGGATCGGGGCGCGCGAGCGTTGCGCCTTGCCGACCATCTCGACGATCCGTGAGAGCGTGGTTTCCGAGCCCACGGCCTGCGCCTCCATCACGAAGCTGCCCTGCTTGTTCAGCGTGCCGCCGGTGACCGCATCGCCCTGGGCTTTCTCGACCGGGACCGGCTCGCCCGTGATCATGCTCTCGTCGATGGCGGAGGAGCCTTCCGTGACCACGCCATCGACCGGCACGGTCTCGCCCGGGCGCACGCGAAGCTTGTCGCCCGTCTGTACCTGATCGAGTGGCACGTCCTCGTCACCGTTTTCGCCCACGCGACGCGCGGTTTTCGGCGCGAGGTCCATCAGCGCGCGGATCGCATCTCCGGTCTTCTCACGCGCGGAAAGCTCCATGATCTGGCCGATCAGCACCAGCACGAGGATCACCGCCGAGGCTTCGAAATAGACCGGGGGAAGCCCGTGTTCGTTGAGCATCTCTGCCGGGAAGATACCCGGCAGCAGAAGGCCCGCGAGCGAAAACAGGTAGGCCGCGAGCGTACCCAGCGCGATCAGCGTCCACATGTTTGGCGAGACGTTCACCACCGATTTCCAGCCACGCACGAAGAAGGGACGCGCGAACCACAGAACCGGCGTCGCCAGCGCGAATTGCAGCCAGAGGAAGGCTTTCGGCCCGATCCTGTCCGCGACGGGCAGCCCGATATGCGCGCCCATCTCCAGCACGAAGACCGCCGCCGCCAGCGGCCCCATGATCCAGAGCCTGCGGCGGAAATCGACAAGCTCGGGGTTCGGGCCGCTATCGGCCGTGGGGCTCATTGGCTCCAGCGCCATGCCGCATTTCGGGCAATCTCCGGGATGATCCTGCACGATCTCGGGATGCATCGGGCAGGTATATTGCGTGCCCTCGGGCATCGGCTTCGCCGCCGGGCGCGCGCCCAGATAATCCTCGGGCCGGGCCTCGAACTTGTGCTGACAGCCTTCGGAGCAGAAATAAAATCGCTCGCCATCGAGCTTGGCCATATGCTTCGCCGTCGCGCGCTCGACCGACATGCCGCAGACAGGGTCGGTCGCCTTGATGTAGTCATTCGGTTTGGCCACGAACTTGTCGTGACAGCCCTGCGAGCAGAAATGGTAAAGGTGCCCGTCATGCTCGGCGCTGGGTTTGTCGGCATTCGGGTCGACCGTCATGCCGCAAACCGGATCGCGCGTGATTGCGTCGGTGGTTTCCTTGGTATGATGGGCGTGCTGCGGTGTCATCCGTTCATCCTTTCGGCAACTTCGCCCCATCAGATAGGGCTTCCAGTAGCTGGAGGGTCAAGAGCCTGATTGATCTTTCCACGCCAACCTTCGATCGCGTGGCGCCGTTCCCGTATTTCTCACGCGAGCGTGACTTTTGCCTCCAGCCGCTGGAAGGTTTATATGTGTCGCAGGAGGCACGCGCTCATGAATATCGGAACCGCCGCGACGCAGGCCGGGCTGCCGGTCAAAACAATCCGCTATTACGAGGATATCGGCCTGATTTCGCCGGATCGGCGGGCCAATGGCTACCGGGATTTCTCGGAAAGCTGCGTGGAGCAGCTGCGGCTTCTGGCGCAGGCGCGTCACCTTGGGTTCTCACTCGAGGAATGTCGCCGCCTTCTTGCGCTGAGCGCCGATGAGGGACGGGCCAGCCGCGATGTACGCGCGCTGGCGCAGGAAAACCTCGAAGCGGTGCGCGAGAAGATCGCGTCGCTCGCTGCGTTGGAGTCGCGGCTCGAACATTTGATCGCGCAATGCCACGGCGACGATGCGCCCGATTGCGCGATCCTCGACGACCTGATGGGACTGCGCGGGAATTGACAGCCGCGTCAGAGCCCACCAGATAGAGGCAGGGAGAAACCGGGAGAGCCATGCGCAAAGCGCTGCATATCGTGATGATCGCACTGGTCTGCTTGATCGGTCTGTCGCAGTTGGGCGCGCCCGCTGCCGCGATGACACATGCACGCGCGATGGACGCGGTGGACACGGTCGCCGTGACCGACTGTGCGGCCTGTCCCGACACCCATCACGATGCGGGACCGATGCAGGACCAGTCCTGTCCCCATGCCCAGATGATGGTCTCTGCCGGGCTCGATCATGCGCCGGAATTCTCTCTGAGCCGCGCCGACCTGTCGATGACGCTCCGTCCTGCGGAGACGCCCGCACCCGTGGCGCATGAGCCGCAACTCGACCTTCCTCCGCCCCGTATCTGATCGATCACACCGTCGCTGGCCCCCGAGGGGGCTCGTCTGTCGCGTCCGTGCAAAGGACGCATGATCGAACAGGATACCCTGATGAAACGCTACATACTTTCTGCCGTCGTCGTCGCGGCCCTCGCTGCGGGCGGCTGGCTCGTTCTGCAGCCCGACACCGCGACCGAGGCGGAGGCTGCGCCCGCACGGGGCGAACCGCTTGTCTCTGTCTCCCTGCCGAACACGCTCTCCGAGCAGGCCCAGATGGGCAAGCGCGCATTTGATGCGACATGCGCCGCCTGTCATGGCGCGAATGCCACGGGCAAGATGGGCTTCGGCCCGCCCCTCGTGCACAAGATCTACGAACCCACCCATCACGGCGACATGGCCTTCCAGGCCGCCGTTCAGACCGGGGTGCGGGCGCATCATTGGCGCTTCGGCAACATGCCCCCGCAAGAGGGCCTGACCCGCGGCGATGTCGCGAATATCGTCGCTTACGTACGCGAATTGCAGCGTGCCAACGGGATCGAGTGAGATGCGGAACTTCCAACTGACCCGCCGTGCCGTATTCGCCGGGATGGGTGCGTCTGCGCTGACCGCGCGTGCAGGAGGGGCGGCCACCGCCCCGACGCTGCTCACCGCACAGGTGGCCAAGGCCCAGATCGCCCCCGAGGGCTATCCGCAGACCGAGGTCTGGTCCTATGACGGCACGCTGCCCGGGCCGCAGCTTCGGGTGGCCCAAGGCGTGCGGCTGCAACGCCGCTTCGTCAACAAGCTCGACGTGCCAAGCTCGGTGCATTGGCACGGCATCCGCATCGACAATGCGATGGATGGCGTGGCCGGGCTTACGCAGGACGCCGTGCCGCCCGGCCAGACCTTCGACTATGATTTCCGTGTGCCGGACGCGGGCACCTATTGGTATCACGCGCATACCAAGTCTATGGAGCAGGTCGCGCGGGGTCTCTCCGGTGCGCTGATCGTCGAGGAGCCAGAGGCGCCAGATGTCGATCGCGACGAGGTGCTGTTGCTCGACGATTGGCTGCTCGACCCCGATACTGCGCAGCTGGAGCCGGATTTCACCCATCCGATGGACCTCAGCCATGGCGGGCGTTTCGGCAATCTCGTGGGCACCAACGGGCATTACGCCCTGACCCTGACGGCGAAGCGCCATGAACGGTTACGCCTGCGGCTGATCAATGCCGCCAATGCGCGGATTTTCGTGCTGCGCCTGACCGGGCTTTCGGGCTGGCAGGTGGCGCTCGACGGGATGCCGCTGCCCGCGCCGGAGGCTATTCCCGAGGAACTGGTGCTCGCGCCTGCGCAGCGCGTGGACCTGATCGTAGATGTGACCAGCGATGGCGCCGAGGCCGCGATCGAGCGGCTCAACAATGATCAGCAATGGCAGCGTCAGGTCGGCTTCGCGATCTCGGGCGAGGCGAGCCGAACGCGGCGCGATCCACCTGCGGCCCTGCCGCCCAATCCGAACATGGCCCCGCCCGATCTGACACAGGCCCGTCCGCTGGAGATGAAGATCGAGGGCGGCGCGATGGGCCGAATGTCACGCAACCGGATGCAGGCCCTGATGCAAAGCGGCAATTTCTGGACGCTGGCCGGTCAGGCCGGAATCGGCGATACGCCATTCGCGAAGCTGTCGCAGGGCGAACCGGTGCGGCTGCGCTTCGTCAACGATACCGCTTTCCCGCATGCGATGCACCTGCACGGAATGCATTTCCGCGAGCTGCGCGAGGATGGAAGCCTCGGCCCGATGCGCGACACGGTGCTGACGATCCCGGGGCGCAGCCACGAGATCGCCTTCACCGCCGACAACCCCGGCAAATGGCTTTTGCACTGTCACATGCTGGCCCATGCGGCGGCGGGGATGACGTCCTGGATCGAGGTGGCGTGATGGGGCGGATATTCCTTCTCAGCCTCGCGATCACAGGGGGCGTTGCCCTGTCTCCGGCGGTCGCCAGCTCGCTTGAAGGGCGCGATATCGCTCGGGGCAAGCAGCTTTACGCGACCCATTGCGCGAGCTGTCATGGCGCCGATCTTGAGGGGCAGCCCGACTGGCGCGAAGCGGGGCCCGATGGGGTTCTGCCGGCGCCGCCGCATGATGCCACCGGCCACACGTGGCACCACGAGAGCGCGTTGCTGTTCGATTACGTCAAGCAGGGCGGGGCGGTAGCTTTGGCCGCGCGTGGGGTCGCCGATTTCCCGAGTGTGATGCCGGGTTTCGGCGGAACGCTGAGTGATGCGGAAATCCTCGACATCCTCGGCTTCATCCGCTCGACATGGCCCGAGCGGATGCAGGCGGTGCAGGCGGCGCGGGACGGGCAGTAGAGGCCGCCGCCGGCGCGATCCGGGAGTTGAAACGGTTCCGGCCATTCGCGAGAGGCGAATGGCCGGTGACTGAAGCGCGGCTGTGCGAGGGCCGCGAAGCCCTCGCCGCAGGCTTATTTCGCAATCCGGTCGAGAATCCGCGCCCAGGAGCGGATCCCCTTGTGGAAGCTTTTGACGTCGTATTTCTCGTTCGGCGAGTGGATCGCGTCGTCGTCATTGGCGAACCCGACGAGCATCGCATCCATGCCGAGGATCGACTTGAAGTAATAGCCGATCGGGATCGAGCCGCCCATGCCGACGATAACCGCCTCGCGGTTCCATTCGTCGCTCAGCGCCTGGCGCGCGGCTTCGAATTCCGGGCGCGAGGTGTCCATGACGGAGGCCGGCGCGCCATCGAGATCGTTGTCCCAGGTGATGCGCGCATCGACGGGCAGGCGGTCCTCGACATGTTTACGCAGAACCTTGCGCACATGGGCGGGGTCCATGTCGCCCACCAGACGGCAGGTGATCTTGCAATGCGCCTCGGCCGGAATCACGGTCTTCGAGCCCGCGCCCTGATAACCGCCCCAGAGACCGTTGATCTCCAGCGTCGGACGTGCCCATTGCTGCTCCAGCGTCGTGTAACCCTCTTCGCCGTGCGGCACGGTCATCCCGGCGTGGTGAAGGTATTCCTCCTCGTCGAAGCCGCAGGTCTTCCAGGCCTCGAGCTGCTCCTGAGGCACTTCGTGAACGCCTTCGTAGAAGCCCTCGACGGCGACGCGGCCCTTGTCGTCATGGAAGCTCGCGATCAGTTTGGAAATCTCGCGCAGCGGGTTCAGCGCGGGGCCGCCGTAATGGCCCGAATGCAGGTCGATGCGCGGACCGTGCAGGGTGAATTCGTCTTTCAGCATCCCGCGCAGGCTGCCCGCAATCGAGGGCACGCCGGGGGAGACCATCGAGGTGTCGCAGATCAGCGCCAGATCGCAGGTCAGTTCCTCGCGGTTGTTCTCGAGAAACGGCACCAGCGAGGGCGAGCCCGATTCTTCCTCGCCTTCAAGAAAGATCACGAGATTGCCAGGCAATTCGCCGTTCACGGCCTTGTAGGCGCGGCAGGCCTCGATGAAGGTCATCAGCTGACCCTTGTCGTCGGAGGCCCCGCGGCCACGGATGACGCGGCCGTTCTCGGTGTCCTCGATGCGCGGCTCGAAGGGGGGCGTGTCCCACAGCTCCAGCGGGTCCACCGGCTGCACGTCGTAGTGGCCATAGAACAGCAGGCGCGGGCCGTCGCCCTTGGAATGCGCGACCACCATCGGATGGCCCGTGGTCGGGCGCAGCTCCGCGTCGAAGCCAAGCGATTTCAACTCCTTGACGAGCCATTCCGCGGCTTCGTGGGTCTCTTCGCGATAGGCCGGATCGGTCGAGATCGAGCGGATTTTCAGCAGCTCGAAAAGACGGTCCATCGCGGCGTCCAGACCATTGTCGATTTCGGTGAGAACCTCGTTCAGTGCCATGCAGGCCTCCTTTATTTTTGCCACAGCCTAGGGCCGCGCGCGAGACTGTCCAGAGGGGGTGACGCAAGGGTGCGACAAATTGCGAAAAGTGAATGTTTGCTTTTCATGACTATCTGCGACATTTTTACGCTTCAGGGAGAGGAATTTGACATTTATCAATGTCGCGCTTTGTGGAGCCCTCTAGGGCAGACCCAGCGAACAGTCATGCAAGGGAAGCATAAGATGGATTACGACCGCGCACTCGATCAGGCGATTGACAAGCTGCACGAGGAAGGCCGCTATCGCGTCTTCATCGACATCGAGCGCGAGAAGGGCAATTTCCCCCATGCCGTCTGGACCAAGCCGGACGGATCGAAGCAGGACATCACCATCTGGTGCGGCAATGACTACCTGGGCATGGGCCAGCATCCGGCTGTGCTGGCGGCGATGCACGAGGCGCTGGACGCCACCGGCGCAGGCTCGGGCGGGACGCGCAACATTTCCGGCACCACGGTCTATCACAAGCGGCTGGAGCATGAGATCGCCGATCTGCACGGCAAGGAGGCCGCGCTGGTCTTCTCCTCGGCCTATATCGCCAATGACGCGACGCTGAGCACGCTGCCCAAGCTGTTCCCCGGCCTGATCATTTATTCGGACGAGCTGAACCACGCCTCGATGATCGAAGGCATCCGCCGCAACGGTGGCGCCAAGCGTATCTTCCGCCACAATGACGTCGCCCATCTGCGCGAACTGATGGCCGCCGACGATCCCGCCGCGCCGAAGCTGATCGCTTTCGAGTCGGTCTATTCGATGGATGGCGATTTCGGCCCGATCTCGGACATCTGCGACCTCGCCGAGGAATTCGGCGCGCTGACCTATCTCGACGAGGTGCACGCGGTCGGCATGTATGGCCCGCGCGGCGCCGGTATCGCCGAGAAGCTGGGCGAGATGGACCGGATCGACATCTTCAACGGTACGCTGGGTAAAGCTTTCGGTGTGTTCGGCGGCTATATCGCGGCTTCGGCCAAGATGGTGGACGCGGTGCGCTCCTACGCGCCGGGCTTCATCTTCACCACCTCCATCCCGCCGGCGGTCGCGGCTGGCGCTGCCGCGTCGATCGCTTTCCTGAAAGGCGAAGGCGGTCAGGAGTTGCGCGACAAGCAGCAGCTGCACGCGAAGATTCTCAAGATGCGCCTGAAGGGCATGGGTATGCCGATCATCGACCACGGCTCGCATATCGTGCCTGTGATCATCGGAGATCCCAAGCATACCAAGGCCTTGTCGGACATGCTGCTCGACGAGTTCGGCGTCTATGTCCAGCCGATCAACTTCCCGACCGTCCCGCGCGGGACCGAACGTCTGCGCTTCACGCCCTCGCCGGTGCACGACACCGGTATGATTGACGCTCTGGTCAAGGGCATGGATGCGCTTTGGGCGCGCTGTGAGCTAAATCGCGCCGAAGCGAGCGCCTGAGCCACATAGGCGCGTGCGCGGCTCGCTTGCTTGTGATAAGCCTTTGTTAATCGAAGGGGCTATTGGCTCCGAATCGACGCAGGCGGGAAAACGGCAGGGACAGGCAGCATGATCGGGCGAAGGGCTAAACCTTCGACGGAGGACGAAGTCAAACCTAAAGGGTTTGACGATTTCGAACTTCGTCTTGGCGATGTGATGCGCGGCGAGCGGGCGACGCTCGCCAAATCTCTTCTTGATGTTCAGCGCGAACTCCGGATCAAGGCAGCCTATATCGCGGCCATTGAAGCCTGCGATGTGGAAGCTTTCGACACGCCCTCCTTCATCGCGGGCTATGTGCGCTCCTATGCACGTTACCTCGGTCTCGACCCGGAATGGTCGTTCCAGCGCTTCTGCAACGAGGCTGGCTATTCGCCCGCCCACGGCATGTCGGAGGCCGCCTCCGGCCCCAAGCCGCAGCGCGACCCGAAGGACATGGCCGAGGCGCTCGCCAATCCCGCTTTCATTCCGCGCAAGGAATCGATCTGGAGCAAGATCGAACCGCGCGCGGTCGGTGCGCTGTTCGTGCTGGCGCTGATCGGTGGCGGGATCGGCTATGGCGGCTGGACCGTGCTGCAGGAAGTGCAGCGCGTGCAGCTGACCCCGGTGGATCAGGCGCCCGGCGTGATGGCCGATCTCGACCCGCTCGACTCGGTCAAGGACGGGCCGGAGATGGCGCAGGCCGATGACACGCTGCCCGAGGTCAACCAGCCCGAGCGCTCCGCACGCATCTACCGCCCGGCCGCGCTCGACGCGCCGGTGCTGGTCTCGCGTGACGGGCCGATCGCCTCGATCGACCCCAATGCGACCGGCGCGCTGGCCGGGCAGGGGGTGGGCGCAGCCGCTCCGGGCCTGACGCCCAATCTGATCGGTCTGGCGCAGAACAACGATGCGCCCAAAGGCACGCAGCTCGCCTCCGCGGCGGGCCCCGAGAACAACATCCAATCCGCCGTCGCCAAGGCGCTCGAAGCCGATCAGCCCGACGTCGTCGTGCTGGCCGTGCGCCCGTCCTGGGTGCGGATCAAATCCGCCGATGGCGCGACGCTGTTCGAGAAGGTCATGGATGCGGGCGAACGCTACGTGCTGCCCAAGCTCGAAGAGCCGCCGACGATGCGCACGGGTGAATCCGGCGCGATCTATTTCGCGGTCAACGGCGTGACGCATGGCCCGGTCGGCAAGCGCGGCCAGGTCACCAAGAACATCAAGCTGTCTTCGGCTGCGCTCGACGAGACCTATCCGGTCGCCAATCTCTCGCAGGACAAGGACCTCGCGAAGATGATCGCCGTGGCCGATGCGGGCGATGCTGCGACGCAGGCCGCAACCGACCAGCAATAATCCGCAGATCACGATCCGCCCCGGCCCGTTGCACCGCAGCGGGCCTTGGCGTATCAGGAGCCGAGGTCTCGAAGGAGCGTTTGCATGTCTCTCAACCCGGTCCGCCCGTGGCGCAATATCTATCGCCGCAAGTCCCGTCAGATCATGGTCGGCAATGTCCCCGTGGGGGGCGATGCGCCGATCTCGGTGCAGACGATGACCAATACCGACAGCTCGGACGTGCGCGCGACGCTCGATCAGGTGATCCGCGCGGCCGATGTCGGCGCGGATATCGTGCGTGTCTCGACCCCGGATGAATCGAGCACCCGCGCCCTGCGCGAGATTTGCCGCGAGAGCCCGGTGCCGATCGTTGCCGACATCCATTTCCACTACAAACGCGCGATCGAAGCGGCGGAGGCGGGAGCTGCCTGCCTGCGCATCAATCCCGGCAATATCGGTGATGAGAAGCGCGTGGCCGAGGTCGTGCGCGCCGCCAAGGATCACGGCTGTTCGATCCGGATCGGCGTGAATGCGGGCTCTCTCGAGAGGCACCTGCTGGAGAAATACGGCGAGCCGTGCCCCGAGGCGATGGTCGAGAGCGCTATGGACCATATCCGCATTCTCGAGGATCACGATTTCCGCGAATACAAGATTTCGGTGAAGGCGTCGGACGTGTTCCTCGCCGCCGCAGCCTACCAGGGCATCGCCGAGGCCACCGACGCGCCGATCCACCTTGGCATCACCGAGGCGGGCGGCCTGACCTCCGGCACGGTGAAATCCGCGATCGGGCTGGGCAACCTGCTGTGGATGGGCATTGGCGACACGCTGCGCGTCTCGCTCTCGGCCGATCCGGTCGAAGAGGTGAAGGTCGGTTTCGAGATCCTGAAATCGCTCGGGCTTCGTACCCGCGGCGTGCAGATCATCTCCTGCCCGTCCTGCGCGCGGCAAGGGTTCGACGTGATCGCGACCGTCGCAGAGCTCGAGCAACGGCTCGAACACATCAAGACACCGATCTCGCTGTCGATCATCGGCTGCGTCGTGAATGGTCCCGGCGAAGCGCTGATGACCGATATCGGCTTTACCGGCGGCGGAGCCGGATCGGGCATGGTTTACATGGCCGGCAAGCAGGATCACAAGCAGTCCAACGCGGATATGATCGACCATATCGTTGAATTGGTTGAGAAAAAATCGGCAGAGATCGAAGCGGAGAAAGCTGCCGCCGAGTAAGCGGAAAAGCGCCTCCGGCCTCCTGAATTCGCCCCACCTCACGCTGGCGTGATGAGGTGGGCGCGGAACGATTTGGCCCCCTCCACATTTCCCTCTCCACAAACGGAGAGAGGCCGTCGCTGATGACGGTCAGGGTAATAACGGAGGTAAGTCCAATGACCCGCAAACTCGCTACTATTCTCGCTGCTGCTGCCAGCACCACGATGATCGCCGGCACCGCTTTTGCTGAAACCAGCCCGCCGCTTATGGCGACGGCGCAGGGCGACGTGACGATCCATGCCGGGGTCGAAGCCTCGTCGAAAACCGTTGCGACCGTGATGGCCGGCTCGACCATTCCGGTCGAAGGCTGCCTGCCCGACGGCACGATCTGCCAGGTTACCTATGACGGCATGAACGGCTATGCCCCTGCCAGCCAGCTGGGTGTGATGGTCGACGGCCAGATGGCGCTTCTGTCGACGAACCCGCAATCGGTGACGGTGAACCAGATTCAGGTCCCGGGCGATAACGCCAGCAAGGACGCTCAGGGTGCCGCGGCGCTGACCGGTGCTGCCGCGGGTGGTGCGGCCGGCGCTGCCGTGGGCGGTCCCGTGGGGGCCGTGGTCGGCGCGCTCGTCGGTGCCGCAGGTGTCGGCGCTGCCGCCAAGCCCGAACCCACCACGATCACCTGGGTCGAGAAGCACCCTGTCGCACCGGTCTATCTGAAAGGCGAGGTTGCGACCGGCAAGGTCGTCCCGGACGTGGTGACGCTGACGCCGGTGCCCGACAGCACCTATGCCTACGGCAACATTAACGACCGCACGGTCTTCGTGAATCCCGACAACCGCGCGATCGTCTACGTGGTCCCGGCCTCGTAAGGCCCCGAGACGGAAAGCGACATGAGAGCCGGCGCGTCATCGCGCCGGTTCTTTTATGGGGGGCATTTTTACCTTGCTGGCGCTGGTGCGCCGCGCCGCCGCGATGCGCGACCCACCGAGGACCGCCTAACGCGCAAAAGCTTTGGAGGGTCACGGCAAACGACAGGAAAACGCCGCCCGGATCGTGATCGAATCGGGCGGCGCTGACAATCTCGAAAAATTAACCTGAAGAAGGCTTTGCACGGCGTTCTTCAGGTGTGGATCACTCGGATTGGCGCTCTTCGGCGACCATTTTCGCCATCGCGGCTTCGGGGGCATAGCCGCGCAGCATTTGGCCGCCGATCACGAAAGCCGGGGTGCCCGAAATCGCCATGCGCTGTGCCAGCTGGTAGTTCTGGCGCAGAACCTCGGTGACCGAGTCGTCGTTCATTTGCTTCAGGATCGGCTGCGGATCGAGACCCTGATCCTTCGCGATCTGGCTCAGGCTCTCGACGGTCAGGTCGCCCCGCGCGGTCATCAGCGTGTCGTGCATCTTCGCATAGGCGTCGTCGCCGTTGATCTGCTTCGTCGCCACCGCGAAGCGCGCCGCGAGTTCGGATTGCTGGCCGAGGATCGGGAATTCCTTGACGATGAAGCGGATATTGCCGTCCTTCGATATCAGGTCCGAGACCTCGCTATAGGCTTTCTTGCAGTAGGTGCATTTGTAATCCATGAACTCGACCATGGTAATGTCACCATCGGGATTGCCGCCGACCCAGCTGTGACCGTCCTCGAAGATGTCCTTCGCATTGGTCTGGATGAGCTTCTTGTCATTGTCGGCCTGCTGGGCCTGTTGCTTGGCCTCCAGCTCGTTGATCGCCTCGACCAGAACCTGCGGGTTCGCCATCAGATATTCGCGCACGGCGTCGCCGAATGCGGATTTCTCGCTGTCCGACATATTGGCGAAGTCGAAATCCTGGGCGGCTGCCGGGGTGAGCGGGGCGGCCGTGGCGAGCGCGGCGAAGGCGGTCGCGGCCAGAAGCGTGCGGAGCATGGGCATTTCCTTTGGATCGGGTCCTGTTGGTTCGCAAGCAAACTGACCGCTCGGGCGCGCGGGATCAAGTGGGCGTTATCGCGCAGGACGATATGCGGGCGCATTGACGCTCGGGTGGCTTCGGCCTAACCCCTTGGGCGAAATCTCAAGCGGCAAGGAGTTGGCAGGATGCGGCAGTCGAAACGCGGGCAGGTGGAACCGTTCATCGCGATGGATGTGCTGCGCATGGCAGCCGAGGCGGAGGCTGCGGGCCGCGACATCGTGCACATGGAAGTGGGCCAGCCGGGCACCTCCGCACCGAAAGCCGCCAAGCGTCGTCTGGCCGAGGCGCTGGAGAGCCAGCCGATGGGCTACACCG
The DNA here is from genome assembly GCF_001940525.2 of Thioclava nitratireducens. NCBI lineage: Bacteria > Pseudomonadati > Pseudomonadota > Alphaproteobacteria > Rhodobacterales > Paracoccaceae > Thioclava > Thioclava nitratireducens. The sequence goes on along the minus strand of NZ_CP019437.1, from coordinate 2,612,513 downwards.
TTGCGCTGGGGCTGCCCTATCTGCGCGAGGGGATCGCGAAGCTCTACAAGCGCTGGTACGACATCGATCTGGATCCCGCGCGCGTGGTCATCACTTCGGGATCTTCCGGGGCGTTCCAGCTGGCCTTCACGGCGCTGTTCGACGTAGGCGACAAGGTGGGTCTGGGCGAGCCGGGCTATCCGAGCTACCGCCAGATCCTCAAGGCGCTCTCGATCGAGCCGGTGGGCATTCCGACCGAGGCGCAGAACCGCTACCAGCCGACGCCCGAGGAAATCCCGGACGATCTGGCCGGGCTGATCGTGGCCTCGCCGGGCAACCCGTCGGGCACGATGCTGGGCAAGCCGGAACTGCAGGCGCTGATCGAGCATTGTCAGGCTCGCGACATCGCTTTCATCTCGGACGAGATCTATCACGGGCTGCAATATGAGGGCCGTGCGGTTTCGGCGCTGGAGATCAGCGACGACGTCTTCGTGATCAATTCCTTCTCGAAATATTTCTCGATGACGGGCTGGCGCGTGGGCTGGATGGTGGTGCCGGAAAGCCATCTGCGCACCGTGGAGCGTCTCGCGCAGCACATGTTCATCTGCGCCCCTCATGCGAGTCAGGTCGCGGCTCTGGGCGCGCTCGAGAGCCTCGACGAGATGGCCGAGAATGTCGCGCGCTACGGGCAGAGCCGGCAGATGCTGCTCGAAGAGCTACCGAAGATGGGCTTCACCCGGATCGCGCCCCCCGATGGGGCGTTCTACCTCTATGCCGATGTGTCGGAGCTGACCGAGGATAGCGCCGCTTTCGCTGCGGAAATCCTCGAGAGCGTCGGGGTGGCGGTCACGCCGGGGATGGATTTCGATCCCCATCGCGGCGCCCAGACCATCCGCTTCTCCTACGCGCAAAGCCCCGAGCGGGTCGCCGAGGGGATCAAACGGCTGCGGAGCTTCATGGAGAACCGCTGAGGTTGCGATGAAGGGTGCGCCCGACCCTTGGGTGGGCGCGTCGTATCGTTGGTGGCCGGGCGCTTTATCCCGCAGGCCCGCAAGTTGGTCATGCGCGAGGTGACATCGCCATTGCGCCCTGCCATGGGGGAGGGTCGGGCGCGGCCCGGGTTGGTCGCCCGTGCCAAGGGCGGCCCCATTCGCCCTTTGCTCCGCGCGAACCCGGCCGCTATAGTGCCCGCAAAACGAAAGCGCATAAAAACGGGGCGCGTATGATCGGGCGGTTCATTCTTCTTCTCGCGATGTCTCTCGCGCTGGCTCTGCCTGCGCGCGCTCAGGATCTGTCGGCCTTGGCGCAATACGCACCCGCGCGCAGCCAGATCGCGCAAAGCGGCGACAAGCTCGCGATTACGCTCGGGATCAGCCAGCCGGTGCCGTATCGCGCCTTTCTGCTGGCCGATCCCTACCGGCTGGTCATCGACTTCCGCGAGTTGAATTTCGGGGCCAACCCACCTGAAAATCTGCTGAAAGGCAGCGATGCGATCAAAGGTCTGCGCTGGGGCAAGTTCCGGCCCGGCTGGTCGCGGATGGTGGCCGAGCTGGCCCATCCGATGCGCCTCGTGAGCTCCGAAGAGCGCACCAAGGGCGACCCGCAAATCGCGCTGACTCTCGCAAAAGTCCCCGCTGCCAAGTTCACCCCGCGCAAGGGGGCAGCCGATTCCGCGCTCTGGGACTTGCCGCAGCCCGCGCCGACACCCGCGCCGCACCGCCGTCAGGATGGGACGCGGCCGCTGAAGGTCGTGCTCGATCCCGGCCATGGTGGCATCGATCCGGGTGCGGAGGATGGCGGCGCGCATGAGGCCGATATCGTGCTCGGCTTCGCGCGTCAGCTGCGCGACGCGATGCGCCGCGCGGGGATGCAGGTGGTCATGACGCGCGATCAGGACGTGTTCGTGCCGCTCGAGACCCGCGTGACGGTCGCGCGTGCGGCGGGGGCGGATATCTTCATCTCGCTCCATGCCGATTCCATCGCCGAAGGCCGGGCGACGGGCTCCACGATCTACCGGCTCGACGATCATGCCGAGACCGAGGCCACGCGCAAGCTGGTCCAGCGCCACGACCGCGACGATATCCTTGCAGGTGTCGATCTGAACGGGCAGGGCGATGCGATCACCCATATCCTCGTAGATCTGGCGCGGCGTGACACGCAGCCGCGCTCGGTCCGGCTGTCGCAGGTGCTGGCGGGCGCGATCAAGGGAGCGGGGCTGCATATGCACAAACGCCCGGTGCAGGGCGCGAATTTCTCGGTGCTGAAATCACCCGATATTCCGTCCGTCCTCGTGGAGCTGGGTTTCCTGTCGTCGCCTGCCGATCGGGCGCGGCTCAAAGACCCCGACTGGCGCGCCCGGATGGCTGCGGCGATCACCAAGGGTGTCGAGACCTGGGCGCAGGCCGATGCCGCCGAGGCGAAGCTTTTGCGCCAGTAATCGCGTGTTTTTCCTGGTCTGACGCGCGGTCATCCGCCCATTCGGCGAGATTATGACCACGCGGCGTCTTCTCGGAAGCGTGAGCGCACATTACTTTGACCGTCACGAAGGCGCGATGTATAGGCTGGCGCGATGGGGTAAACTGCCCCGAGGCAAGGGGTGTATCTGTGATCCGTTTCATTCTCGGCTCGATCGGCGGCGTGTTTTCCTGGGTTGTGACCGGGCTGTTCTTTGCGGCGCTCACCATCGGGGCGATCTTCTGGATCTATTCGCGCGATCTGCCGAGCTACGACCAGCTTGCGCAATACCGCCCCAAGACCATCTCGCGCATCTATAACGGCGACGGCCGCCTGATTGACGAATTCGCCGAGCAGCGCCGCCTCTTCGTGCCGATCCGCGACATTCCCGACCGGGTGAAGGGCGCGTTCGTCTCGGCGGAGGACAAGAATTTCTACATCCACCCCGGTTTCGATCCGCGCGGGATCGCAGCGGCGATGTTCACCGCCGTGAAATCGGGCGGGCGCGACGTGCGCGGGGCCTCGACGATCACCCAACAGGTGACGAAGAACCTGCTTCTGTCCTCGGACCGCTCTGTGGAGCGCAAGATCAAGGAACTGATCCTGTCCTCGCGCATCGAACATGTGCTGAGCAAGGACCGTATCCTCGAGCTCTATCTCAACGAGATCTATCTCGGCCAGAACTCCTACGGGGTCGCTGCCGCGGCGCAGACCTATTTCAACAAGCCGCTCGCCGATCTGACGGTGGGCGAGGCCGCCTATCTCGCGGCGCTGCCGAAGAAGCCCGCCGATCTGCATCCCGTGCGCGACTACAAAACCGCCGTGGATCGCCGCAACTATGTGCTGCGCCGGATGTACGAGGATGGCCGCATCGACAAGGCGACGATGGAAGCGGAGCAGAACAAGCCGCTGAAATCCGTGCAGAACGGCGATTACGCCCCGTTCCGCGCACAGCTTCCGCCGCGCGACTATTTCACCGACGAAATCCGCCGCCAGCTGTCGAAAAGCTTTGGCGAAGAGGAATTCTTCGGCGGTGGCCTGACCATCCGCGCGACCGTGAACCCCGATCTTCAGTCCCATGCGACGAAGGCGCTGCAGCACGCGCTGGAGAAATACGACCGCGAGCAGGGCGTCTGGCGCGGCACCGGCGCGAAGATCGCCGAGGACAAGCTGAAGAAAGAAGCCGATTGGCGCGCCGCGCTCGACGATGTCTCGACCGCGAAGGCGCCGCGCGACATCGAGGGATGGCACCCGGCCGTGGTGCTGGGCTTCGAGGGCGGTTCGGCCCGGATCGGCATCGAGGGTATCGAGGAAGACAAAGACGGCCACTGGATTCCGCCGGAAGACGTGACTTGGGCGCGCAAGCTGAAAGAGGACGGCAAGCTCGGCCCGCGCGCGAAGCAGGCGCAGGATCTTCTGGAGACCGGCGACGTGGTCGAGGTCCGGGCGATGACGAGCGATAGCGACGGCTCCTTCATCCGCTGGACGCTGCGCCAGGTGCCGAAGGTCGAAGGCGCCTTCATGGCGATGGACGTGAATACCGGCCGCGTGTTGGCGATGCAGGGCGGCTTCTCCTATCAGGCTTCGGTCTATAACCGCGCGACGCAGGCGATGCGCCAGCCGGGCTCGAACTTCAAACCCTTCGTCTACGCGGCGGCGCTTGATTCCGGCTTCTCGCCCGAGACGATCGTGGTCGACGCGCCGATCGAGGTGAACACGCCGCAGGGCATGTGGCGCCCGAAGAACGCCTCGAACAAGTATTACGGCCCGACGCCGATGCGCACCGGTCTCGAGCATTCGCGCAACCTGATGACGATCCGGATCGCGCAGGAAATCGGCATGGACACGGTCGCCGCCTATGCGGAGAAATTCGGCGTCTACGACCATATGCGCCGCTTCCTCGCCAACGCGCTCGGCGCGCAGGAAACCACGATGTTCCGCCTGATCTCGGCCTACGCGATGTTCGCCAATGGCGGCGAGCGGGTGGAGCCGACGCTGGTCGACCGCGTGCAGGACCGCTACGGCCGCACGATCTACCGTCACGACCAGCGCAGCTGCGACAATTGCGACGATCCGAACCTGCCGGAGGGGCAGGGCCCGAAGATCGTCAGCCACCGCGACCAGATCATCGACCCGATCACCGCCTACCAGATGATCTCCTTGATGGAGGGCGTGGTGAAGCGCGGCTCCGGCTACGGCGTCGACCTGCCGGTTCCGATCGCGGGCAAGACCGGCACCACGAATGACGCGAAAGACGTCTGGTTCACCGGCTTCAGCTCGAACATCGTGGCTTCGTGCTACATGGGCTACGACAACCCGCGCTCGCTGGGCCGTCACGCTTATGGCGGTACACTCTGCGTCCCGGTCTTCAACGAGTTCATGCGCGAGGCGATCAAGGAATTCGGCGGCTCGAAGTTCAAGGTTCCGCCGGGTGGCACCTGGGCCAAGTTCAACCGCTATACCGGCGAGCGTCTGTCCGACTCCGCCACCGGCGAATTCGTCCAAGCCGAATATCTGCGCCCCGGTCAGGACATGTCGGGCCTCGGCTCGCTGGTCGTCGATGGCGGCTTCGCGATGGGCTCCAACCTGCCGCTCTTCGCGCAGGGGGAGCGTGACGACGCGGGCTCTACCACGGTCACCACCTCGACGGGTCAGCAGAAGGTCATTCCGAAGAAGAAGGCCGATTTCGGCTCGCTCTCGGCAGGCGGCCTCTACTGAGCGCACCACGCGTCAAAACCGACCGACAGTAAAAAAGGGGGGCGCTCGCCCCCCTTTCTCGTTTCTGCTCGATTATTCCTATCTCGGAGGGCGTCCTTCGGGCTTGCGCAAATATCCCGGGGGAGGCCCGCAAGGGACGGGGGCAGAGCCCCCCGCTACCCCGATCAGAACCCTTCGCTGCCGTCGCCCTGCCAAGGCTTGGCGAGATCCGAGAAGCGCGTGAACTGGCTCTCGAAGGCCAATTCCACCGTGCCGATCGGCCCGTGACGCTGCTTGCCGAGGATCACCTCGGCCTTGCCGTGTACGCGTTCGGCCTTCTGCATCCATTCGGCGAATTTCGGGTCGTCTTCCGGTGGCTTGAGGCGTTCGTGATAATATTCGTCGCGATAGACGAACATCACCACGTCGGCATCCTGTTCGATCGAGCCGGATTCCCGAAGGTCGGAAAGCTGCGGGCGCTTGTCCTCGCGGCTTTCCACCGTCCGCGACAGCTGCGACAGCGCGACCACGGGGATGTTCAATTCCTTCGCGATGGCCTTCAGACCCATCGAGATCTCGCCGATCTCCTGCACACGGTTATCGCCCCGGCCCGATCCGCGCAGCAGCTGCAGGTAGTCGACGATCACCACGTCGAGCCCGTGCGTCCGCTTCAGTCGGCGGCAGCGCGCGGCGACCTGACCGATCGGCAGGGCGGGCGTGTCGTCGATATAGAGCGGGCATTTCTCCAGCGCTTTCGCGGCCTCGACGAAGCGGCGGAATTCGCTCTCCGTCATGTCGCCGCGCCGGATGCGCTCGGAGGGCACTTCGGAGGCTTCGGACAAGATACGCGCGGCCAGCTGTTCCGCGCTCATCTCGAGCGAGAAGAACCCGACAACGCCGCCTTCGATTGCGCCCTCGACCCCGTCGTGGCGCATGCCCTTCTTGTAGGCCTTGGCGATGTTGAATGCGATGTTGGTCGCAAGCGAGGTTTTCCCCATCGAGGGACGCCCCGCGAGGATCAGCAAATCCGAAGGGTGGAAGCCACCGAGCTTCTTGTCGAGATCGCGCAGCCCCGTCGAGACGCCCGCCAGACCGCCATCGCGCTGATAGGCGGCATTGGCCGATTGCACGGCCTCGGTCACAGCCGACAGGAACGAGGTCCAGCCCTTCTGCGCCTGACCCTCTTCGGCCAAGGTGTAGAGCCGCTGTTCGGCCGCCGCGATCTGCTCTTTCGGATCGTCGTCGATCTGCGGTTTGCCCGCGCGCGACGAGATATCCTGACCCAGTTCGATCAGCCCGCGCCGCACCGCCATCTCGTAGATCATCAGCGCGTAGTCGCGCGCCGCATAGGCCGAGATTGCCGCCCCCGCCAGACGCGCCAGATAGGCTGGCCCGCCCAGTTCCTGAAGGCCCGCATCGTCCTCGAGATAGGCTTTCAGCGTCACCGGCGAGGCGAGCGCGTTCTTCTGGATCTTCGCCGCCGCCACCTCGTAGATTCGCTGGTGGACCGGCTCGTAGAAATGCTCCGGTTTGATGACGGAGGCGATCCGGTCGAAGATGTCGTTATTCGTGAGGATCGCACCCAGAAGCTGCTGTTCGGCTTCGATATTATGGGGCAGCGCGGTGCCCTCTGCGGGCAAATTTCCGGGCTGCCCCTCATCGGGGCGTTGTGCCTGATCGTTCATGTTCCTGCCTCGGTGTCCCCGTCCCTCAGGCGGTCTTTTAACCGCAGTCGGGGGGAATAGGAATCTGGATAAGATTGGGGAAAACCCCGCTGTTTCAGCGGAGTCTCCGGAATTTATAGTGTGCGGTCGCGACCGAACCTACCACATTTCGCGAGAGGGCGCGATTAGCGAGAGTCGCGGGCGAAAATGCTCCCCAGAGCATCCACAGCTTCATCCACAGAAATCTCGGGCCGTTTCAGCCCTTGCGCGCGTCCTGCCACGGGCGCGGATCGCTCAGGAAGGCTTCGACCTCGTCGAGCGTCTCTTTCGAGAAGCTGCCCTGTTCGCGCGCCTCGGCCAGAACGTCCCACCAGGTGCACAGGTGATGCAGCTCGACGCCATGCTCGCGCAGGTTCGGGACCGTCTCGGGGAAGATTCCGTAATAGAAGATCACCGCGGTATGGCCGCAGGTCGCGCCGGTGTCGCGGATCGCATCGACGAAGCTCAACTTCGAGCCGCCATCGGTCGTCAGATCCTCGACCAAGAGCACGCGCTGGCCCTCGGTCATCGCGCCTTCGATGCGCGCGTTGCGCCCGTAGCCCTTCGGCTTCTTGCGCACATAGGTCATCGGCAGTGCCAGACGCTCCGCCACCATCGCGGCGAAGGGAATGCCCGCCGTCTCGCCGCCCGCGATATTGTCGAACGCCTCGAAGCCGGCTTCGCGCATCACCGTCACGGCGAGGAAATCCATCAGCGTCGAGCGGATACGCGGGAAGGAGATCAGCTTGCGGCAATCGATATAGGTCGGCGAGGGCAGGCCGGAGGCGAGCGTGAAGGGCTCGTCGGCGTTGAAATGCACCGCTTCGATTTCCAGAAGCATCCGCGCGGTCAGGCGGGCGATTTCTTCTTTGCTGGGGAAGGAGCTGGGGATCATCATCTCGTCCTTATCAAGACTGGCTTCGGCTTGGTCTAAATATCCCCCGCGGAGCGTGCGTCGGCGGGCCTGGGAGCCTCCGGCGGGGATATTTGCGCCAAGGCGAAGATCAGCGTTTTACATGCCAATGGACCGGGAAACCCGGATCGAAGAGGGTGACGGGGCCCGCGCCGGTCTCGATCTTGGCGGGCCAGTTGTTGGGCTGGTCGGTCTTCTCGAGCGTGAGCGTCGCCTCGTTGACCGGAAGCCGGTAGAAGGCGGGGCCGTTGCGCGAGGCGAAGGCCTCCAGTTTATCGAGAGCGCCCTCGGCCTCGAACACATGCGCCAGAAGCGGCATCGTGTTGGTCGCGGTGAAACAGCCCGCGCAGCCGCAGCCGCTTTCCTTGGCCGCGTCGACATGCGGCGCAGAGTCGGTGCCGAGGAAGAAATGCGGATTGCCCGAGGTCGCGGCGGCGACAAGCGCCAGCCGATGCGTCTCGCGCTTGGCGACCGGCAGGCAGTAGTAATGCGGCTTGATCCCGCCCACGAGGATATGGTTGCGGTTGATGATCAGGTGATGCGTGGTGATCGTTCCGCCCATGTCCTCGCCCTGCGAGGAGACGTAATCGACGCCGTCCTTGGTGGTGATATGCTCCATCACCACGCGCAAACCGGGCGTCGCGCGCCGGATCGGGTCGAGCACGGTTTCGATGAACACGGCTTCGCGGTCGAAGATGTCGACTTCGGGGCGGGTCACTTCGCCATGGACGCAAAGCGGCAGGCCAATCTCGGCCATCTTCTCCAGCACGCCGCGCACCTTGTCGAAATCGCGCACGCCGGAATCGGAGTTCGTCGTGGCGCCCGCCGGATAGAGCTTCACCGCCTTGACCAGCCCGGAGGCTGCGGCTTTGGCCACGTCTTCCGCGTCGGTCTTCTCGGTCAGGTAGAGCGTCATCAGCGGCTCGAAATCGCTCCCTTCCGGCAGCGCCTTCAGGATGCGCTCGCGATAGGCGGCGGCATCGTCCCCGCGCACCACCGGCGGCACGAGGTTCGGCATGATGATCGCGCGGGCGAAATCGCGGGCGGTTTCGGGGGCGACACCTTCCAGCATCGCGCCATCGCGCAGATGCAGGTGCCAGTCATCGGGGCGGGGCAGGGTGATCGAGTTCATGGGAAAAGTCCTTAGCCCGAGGTCGCGCGCGAATCCAGAGGGTGCGCGCATGCCGCGCTGCAGCATATGCATGGCGGGGATGCGCAGATGGCGGTAGTAGAGGCAGCGAGGCTGACCTAAGTTCATCGCCAAGGGAGGAAACGAACCTGTACGCTAAACCCTCAGGAGGTTTCCATGGCATTCGTTACCACCGCCCATGGCGGACAATCGATCTTCGCTCGTATGGGCCAAGCAATCGCACAAGGCCTCGTCGCCTACATGGAGCGCCAGTCGCGCCAAGACCAAATCCGCGCGCTCGACGCGAAAAGCGACGCTGAGCTTGCCGATATGGGTCTGACCCGTGACGGCATCGTGCGCCACGTGTTCCGCGACCGTTTCTACATCTGAACCCGGTCCGGGGCGCCGAAGCGCCACGTATTGAAAAAGGGCGTGCCCCCCGCCGGGGCGCGCCCTTTTTACATGTCTGCAATACTGTTCGGGGTTTCAGGCGGCGCCCGCGCGTTGCAACGGCTCGGGCAACTCGATCCCTTCTTCGGCGAGCTTCTGTGCGAGCGCTTCGTAGCGATTGCGGAATTTCGGGCGGTTCTGGCTCGTCCCGACCGCGCGGCACATGATCGCCTCCAGTACCGGACGGCGCGCCCTCCGCAGGTGGTCGAGCAGGCGGAAGACATAGCGTCTCGACAGCCGCCGCGCGCGGAAGAAAGTCCAGAACAGCGACGGGGTCAGCTTGCCGGCGCCAGCGGCGATCAGCACCTCGTCGAGAATATCCATGTCGAGCAGCGCCGTCGCCGGGTCCGGGCCGATATGCCGGCAGGGCATCAAGGATACGCAAGGCCGCGCGAACAGTGCTGCGTGCATCGCGTCGAGTCGCTCGAACGGGTCATAGAATATGAACGCCTGCGCTACGCCGTCGAGCATCTCGGGCGCGAAGCCGTAGCGATCGGTGAAGGACATGCGGCGGGTCTGCGGGAAACGGTCGTCCCAGCCCGCGAGCGTCGGATCGAGCGTCGCCTGCGGGGCGAGCGCGACCACCGTGGCGCCGGGCGCCGCGACCGAGAAAGCCGCCGCCGCGTAGCCGCCGGGGCCCGCACCGTAGAAGACTACCCGGTCGAAATCTTCGAAGAAGGCCTCGTCGACGAGTCGGTCGAAATAGGCATAGACCGCCGAATCCCGGAACCAGCTTTCGTCCGAAGCGATCACGCTGAGCGCGGACCAGCCTTCGTCGCGGGCGATCTTGTAGCCGAAGGGCAGGGCCTCGTCGGCATCGGCCTCGATCTGGGCTCGGGTCTCGAAGCTGACGATCAGGACGGGCGAGTCGTCATGGAACAGCACCTCGTGATCGGCGCCGAGCGGCTCGTAATAGCCGGTCTCGTCCGCGATCTCTTCCAGCCGTGCGCGCCACTCCGTGTCTGCCTTGCTCACCTTCGCCTCTTTCAGCTTTCGTGCGCATCTCGCGGGTTGCGGATGCGGGCGGGACACCGCCAATTCTGCTCTCCCAACGTATCACCGCAAGAAAGGGGCACAAATAGGAGCCAAGCGAGGAATCTGCCGCCACATTTCTTAACAGGCAACAATTGGCCCGTTTTCGGATGTTTGTTTACGGGTTTTCGGTCGCGGCCGCTTTTGCAAGGCGCACCATGAGCTTAGCGGCTTGAGGCGAGAGCGGGCGGCTCGGCGGGCACAGGAGAAGCCGGCCGAAAAGCCCGCGGTAGGCTTCTTCGCGCAAAAGCGTGCGGGCCCGCTCCTTGCGCCACAGAACTGCCGCATTGTGCAGGCGGGTCAGCTCGGGATCGGCGCTCAGCTCTGTAAGAGCGTCCTGCGTGCCCGCATCGTGGCGACGAATCGAATCGTCCTCCACCTCCGAGAAATTGCGCTCCACCCAGTAGGACATGTCGAAGTCGCCGGCCCGCCGGTTCGACCGGCCCCGGTCGTATTTCACGAGGTAACCTTCAATCGACCCCAGCGGGTAATGGTTGAGCTGCACGAAGTCGTAGGGCGCGCTGCCGGGCGGGGTGAACAGCTTCTGGCGCTGATAGTGCGGCGGCAGTTTGCGGCCCGATCCGTCGACCCAGAGCGTGCCTGCCAGCTTGTCGTCCTGTGGTGCACGGGGGCGGTGGACGCCGAGCTTGGCATACGCGCCGATATTGGCGAACAGCGTCTTGAACATCGAGGCGCGCCACGGCCAGAGCATGTCGGGCGGCGCACAGCGAGTGAACTGTTGCGTGACGGGGCGGTCCTCGAACGCGACGACGCCGCAATTGCCGAAGAGCCGCCAGGTCATCGCAAAGGCGGTGGCCTGCGGCACGGCCTCGATCAGCGCGTCCAGCGTGCCGTCACCCGTCTTTATCGTGACGAATTCGTCAACGTCGATCACCGCGATCCAGTCGGCCTGGGCCACCAGCGGATGGGCATCGGCCTGTTTGAGCGCGGCCCATTGGGGGCCTTCCTTCCACGGGCCGGGATTGGGCACATGGGTCAGCCAGCCGATCTCCTGCAGCCGATCCAGCATCGCATCGGTGCCGTCGTCGCAGTCGTTGGAAAAGACAAGGAAATCCGTGAAGCCGATGGCGCGGTGATGGGCCAGCCATTCCAGCAGAAACGGGCCTTCATTCTTGACGGATGTGATCGCGAGCGCACGCATTGCGCCATTCTAGAGGGGCCGCGCGCGCTCGCAAGTGGTTGGGATCACACGGTGACGCGGCGCGGCAGGGCTGCCACGCTTGCAGCGATCTCTTCGGTGCCGTCGGTCAGCTCGAGGATTTCAAGGCTCACCTCGGGGGTGTCGATCAAGGCCGCGAGCACCGCCGCGACATGGCCGCGCGCGACCGAGCCGTAATTCAGCGCATGGGCCAGCGCCACGCGCCCGTCGCCATCCTCATCCATCAAGGTGCCGGGGCGCAGGATGACATAGTCGACCCCGCTCGCCACCACGGCGGCATCGGCGGTTTTCTTCGCCAGCATGTAATGCTCGAAGCCCGGCTTGATCTCCTTGCCGCGCCCCGCATCGGGGAAGACCGAGACGAGGTAGAGCCGCGGCACGCTCATCCGGTTCATCGCGGCGATCACGTCGAGCGGCGCGTCGCCGTCGATCCGGGTGGTGCGTTCGAGCCCGGAGCCTGCAGCCCCCGCCGAGAAGACGACCGCGTCTTGTCCCTCGAACATCGGTTCGAAATCGCCCGCGGTGAGTTCCATCAGATCGCCCTGAACGGGTGTGGCTCCCATCGCGCGCAGGCTGTCGGCCTGCTCGGGTTTGCGGTGCAGCGCCGTAACCTCGTGGCCTGCGTCGATCAGAAGCGGGACCAGCCGATGCCCGACGCCGCCTGTCGCGCCGATGACGAAAATGCGTGCCATGTTTGGTATCCTTTCCTTTGACCGGAAAGCTAGGTCAGGGCGCGCTTGGGTAAAGGCGGCGCGCCTAGTGCGCGGCCTCGTCCGGAGCTTCGACGGTAAAGAAGAAATCCGCGGGCAGGTTTCGGGCATGCAGGTCGTCGGGAATTACGTGCGGGCCGGTGTTGAACACGGCAGAGCCGAAGACATGCAGCATCCGCGAGAGCGCCTCGAACCGCTCCGATGTCAGCGTCTCGTAGAACTCCCGCTGGTCGGGGCGCGCCATCAGCTCCGCGATCTTCGCACGGTGGCTGGCGACAGCGTGGTGATGCGCCGCCGCGATCTCGGGATCGGCCATCATCCGGTCGAACTCGGCGCGGGCCGCAGGCAGCATCCGCTGGATCGAGCGATCCTCGACCGCGTTATGGTTCATCCGGAACCAGTAGTTCAGCCCCTGATCGCGATCGACATGGTTCACCCGGCCGCGGTCGCGCTTCACGAGGAAGCTCTCGGCCGAGCGCACCGCGTAATGGTTCAGCTGCACCCAGTCATAGCCATAGGTGTCGAGCGTCGAGCGCCAGCCATTGCGGAACATCTCGCGCGGCATCGGCTGGCCCGAGCCGTTGAGCCAGTTCACCTGATCCCAGAGGTCCGGGTTCAGCCCCTTGGGGCGGTGAACGCCCAGCTTCTTGTAGAGCGCGATATTGCGAAACAGCGTCTTGAAGCCCCAGGCCTGATGCGGTTTGCGCACGATCTCGGGGGCGCAGCGGGTGAATTGCCCGGTGATGAAGCTGTCCGCGTATGCGTGGACGTCGTTATTGCCGAACAGCCGCCAGGTGAGCGAGATCATGTTCGCCTCGCCCATCGCCTTATACAGCGCTTTCAGCGTGCCGTCGCCGATCTTCACATTGATGAACTCGTCCACATCCATGCAGATCGACCAGCCCGCCTTGGTGATCACCGGCTCGGTCTCCGCCGCCGCCAGCGCCGCGTGCTGGGGCTTCATATCGACCATCGTGCGGAACGGGTTCTCGCGGTGCTGGACGTAGCCCTTGGCCTGCAGCAGATCGAGCATCGTATCGGTGCCGTCGGTGCAGTCGTTCGTATAGACGAGGAAATCATCCACCCCGATCGCGCGGTGATAGGCGATCCATTCGAGGATGAAGGGGCCTTCGTTCTTCATCGTGGTGACGATGGCGGTGCGGCCTGCCTCGACCGCCTGCGCGGGCGCGTCCTTCACCTTCGAGACCGGTGGGCGCACCGGCTTGAATCCCCAGACATCGCGCGACATCTGCAGCAGGCGCGGGTCTTCCACCAGCGAGGTCTTGGGGGCGAGTTCCGCGGGCGAGGTGCCCGGCACCCGCAGCGCCATCGCGCGCCAGAAGCCATAGGTCAGCCCCGGATCGGGGCGGCAATAGCTGACGCGCAGCAGCCGCCACGTATTGTCCAGTCCGGCCTTGGCCGGCGCGCAGCCCCAGCGCGCGATGCCGCGCCGGGCGTCGAACTGACGGCAGACATGGTCGGGGAAGCGCGCGGGCTGATCGTTGCGCACGCGCCAAGGGTAGATTCGGCGGCCCACCAGAAGGATCACGCCGTTCTCGGCCTGTTGCGTGGCCTCGAAAGCCGAGGGCTGGCCCGGCTCGCGCGCCGCCAGAAGATCGGTCACGTCGAGCACCAGCACCGAGGCCGCCTTCGCGAAGAACCGCCATTTCGCGATCTCGAAGATCAGCGCCTGACCCAGCGGGCTCAGCTGCGGATCGGGGGCGGGCGGCTCCATCCGGTCCTTGCCGGGGGCGTCGGGCGCGAGGAAGACATGGTTCTCCGGTCCTATCCCCGGCTTGCCGAGCGGCAGCGGGCTTTCAAGGATCGCGACCGGCAGGTCCAGCTCGCGCAGCGCCATGCCCGCCTCCAGCGCGTCGGCGAAAGCTTCGCCGCTACCTGCCGGACTGCCCTCGGGCGCGCGGTTCACGATCACCGCGCCCGTTGCGCCGTGATGGTCGTGATGCCAGCAGAGCCAATCGAGCACCGTCTCGACGCTTTCCTCCAGACGAAGCCCGAACAGACAGTTGCGGCCCTCGAACATGTCCCAATCTGGCGCGGCAGGGGTGATCTCACGCAATACCGGACCATCAGGCCCGGCCATCGCGGCCTGGATCGGTCCCGGCGCGGGCGGTTCATAGATCCCCATCACCGCGCCCGCGACATTGCGCGCCTCGGCCAGATGCGCGGCGCCCGGCACCGGGTCGAGGTTCAGATCCTCGGCCTGCGAAGGGGCGGCGAAGAAGGCGCGCAGATGGTGACGGGGGCCGAGATCGGTCTCGTCGGTCCAGCCCACCGCGTCGAGCAGCGCGGGCTTGCCCGTTTGCGCCTCCATCCTGCGCCGGATCACTCGTTGCTTGCCCATGTCGATCTCGAAACTGCCTTTCGTTGCAACTAGCATGCAGGGGGCGACGCGATAAAGGCCACGCGAACCCGCGCGTCCGGGAATCGATGTCGCCTCCGAACGGGGCGATTTCGCGCGATGGGAATGGCGAAACCGGGGCAATCGCGGCGGAGCGCGCGCGACAGCGGATTAGACCGCGAAAAAAGCCCCCCAATGACGGCGCGGGGCGAGGCGCTTGCGTGAGCGCGTCGTGTGCTCTCAGAGCCCGAAAATACAGCCTTGCAGGAGGGTGGATCGGCGACGGGTGTGGTTCTCCTCACGCCCGCCTCACCGAGCCTGCCAGAAACGTGACCATTGGAACAGTTTGTCGCAGTTCAAACGCGATGAGTTTTGACCTAAGTCAAGTTCAGCACACGGATACTCCCATATCACAAGTGCATCGGGTTCTTGATCTCCCTGACGCGGTCGACGCCGCACAGAACCCGACCAGAGGAACAGACGTTCTCCCTCGTCTTTCCCCAAACGCGCCGCGGGTCTCCCTCCCGCGGCGCTTTAATTTTCAACCTCTGGAGATGCGCCCGCCGCCCGCCACGGGCCATGAAAAAACCCTCCCGGTGAGGGGAGGGTTCAAACCGTCTCGGAAGGCTCGGCCGCTTATTTAGCCGGGGCGATCATCATCACCATCTGGCGGCCTTCGAGCTTGGGCATGTTCTCGACCTTGCCCAACTCGCCCACGTCGCTCCGGACGCGGTTGAGCAACTCGAGACCCAGATCCTGGTGCGCCATCTCGCGGCCGCGGAAGCGCAGGGTGACCTTCACCTTGTCGCCGTTCTCGAGGAACTTCACCACGTTGCGCATCTTGACGTCATAGTCGTGCACATCGGTGCCCGGGCGGAATTTGACTTCCTTGATCTCGATCGTCTTCTGCTTCTTGCGGGCTTCGGCTTCGCGCTTCTGCTGTTCGTATTTGAACTTGCCGAAATCCATGATCTTGCAGACGGGCGGGTTGGCGTTGGGCGAAATCTCCACGAGATCGAGCCCGGCCTCTTCGGCCATGGCCATCGCTTCGCGCGGGGAAACCACGCCGACATTCTCACCCTCTGCACCGATCAGGCGAATCTCGGGCGCGCGAATGCGTCCGTTCACTCGGGGGCCGGTATCACGGGTCGGCGGGGCGTTGTGGGGTCTGCGGGCTATGGTGGGAATCCTTCTGTAGCCATTGAGTAATTTCGGGCGGAAAAGATAGTCCCGAGTGCCGCCGTATTCAACCGCAAAGGCACGGGAACCGGGCAGGGAGGATCTGCGTTGTGTCCCGCCGGGCAGGGCCAAGGCGTTTGCCGCGCGATCGCGGGCCTCGCGGGCCGCTGCGTTCGAAGTTCGTGGTCGGGCGAAGAGGGCCCGCAGAGCAAGACAATCAAGGGAAATAGCGTGATGAACAAGCTTGTGGCAGCAGTGATCGTGGTGCTGGGGGTGGCCGCCGGACTGATCATCCTGAATACCGATATCTCGGACGGAACCGAAGCGACCGATGCGACGCCGAAGGCCGCTACGAGCGCCGAGAGCGCCGGAAAGACCATTGCCGACAAGGCTAGCGATGCGGTGAAATCCGCAAGCGAGTCGGTGAAGGCCGCCGCGGACAAGGCGACCCAAGCCGCTTCCGACGCGGCCGACAAGGCGACGCAGGCCGCCTCGGATGCCGCAGAAAGCATGAAGGACACGGCGGCAGGCGCGACGGATGCCGCCTCGAACGCGGCGTCGGATGCGGCGGATGCCGCGAAAGAGGCCGCGAAGAAGGGGGCCGATCAGGCGCAAACTGCTGCCTCCGATGCCGCCCAGAGCGCTGCCGATACCGTCTCGAAAGCGACCGATACAGCCAAGCAGGCGGCGAGCGACGCGACCAGCGCCGCCAAGGACGCCGCTTCGGCTGCGAACGAGGCTGCAAAAGCCACGATGAATTCCGCCAGCGATGCGGCCAGTGCTGCCGCCACCGATGCCGCGAAGGCCGCGACGGCGGCAGCGGAAGCGGCCGCGAAGGCTGCGAACGCGGCGGCGTCCGCCGCCAGCGGCGCGCAGGCCGATGCGAGCGAGACCGCGATCGAGGGGGCGAGTTCTGCGGCGCAAGCAGCCGCCGAGGCCGCCAGCCAAGCCGCGAATGCCGCTGCCGACGCCGCAGCCGCCGCCACCAATGCGACGCAGGCGGCAGCCCCCGCAGGCGCCGCGAGCGGTGGCGATACCCAGACGCCGGTGCAGGGCCAGGGCGTGATGAGCGCCGCGAAGGCGCTGACCGTGGAAGGGTTCGACGCCGACAGGGTGATCGACATCGTCGATACGTCCGAGCTGCCCGAGGCCACGAAGGCGCAGTTGCGCACGGCGGTGCAAAGCGCCCGCGACAATCCGCAACTCGTGGAAGGGGTGGTCGATCAGATCCGCGCGGCGCTCGGCTTCTGATCGCGCCGCTACCCCTCGAAAACCCCAAGGGTCGCGCGACATCCAATCGCGCGGCCCTTTTCTTTGCGCATTCCGCGGATCGGATGGGAACGCCTGCGCAAAGCCTCGCGTTCGCTCTTCAACGAAAGGAGCCGTTCATGAGCACCCGTCTCGAATTGCAAAGTATCAGCCCCGTCACCCATGACACGCATCACCTCGTCTTCCCCCGCCCCGACGGGTTCGACTTCGACCCCGGTCAGGCGGTCGAGCTGAACCTCACCCGGGAGGGCTGGACCGACGAGAAACGTCCCTTCACCTTCACGAACCCGGTGGACGGCGACACGCTGGAATTCGTCATCAAGTCCTATCCGGACCATGACGGCGTGACCGAGCAGATCGCGACGCTCAAGCCCGGCGAGGCGGTGGAAGTCTCCGACCCGTGGGGCGCTATCAAGGACAAGGGCCCCGGCACCTTCATCGCAGGCGGGGCGGGGGTGACGCCCTTCATCTCGATCCTGCGCGCGCGGCTGGCCCGTGAAGGTACGCTGGAGGGTTGCCGCCTGATCTTCTCCAACAAGACCGAGGCCGACATCATTCTGCGTGACGAGTTCGAGGCGATGTCGGGGCTGGAGACCGTCTGGACCGTGACCAAGCAGGACGATCCCGGCGCGGGCGTGCAAACCGCCAAGATCGATCGCGGCTTCCTCGCGCCCTATGTCGAGAAGGAGAGCGGCAAGTTCTATGTCTGCGGCCCCCACGAAATGGTGGACGAGCTCGAGGCCACGCTGAAAGAGCTCGGCGTCTCGCAAGATCGCATCGTCCGCGAAGATCTCGACTGACGCATCGCGATCACGCCTAAGTGGCCTCGGCCCGCGCATCCCGCGCTCTCCCGCCCCCTTGCCCCCGGTAAGGGGGCGGCCTAGTTTGCCCTCGCGCAAATTCTTGCCGAGAAAAGCCGACAGACAAGCCGGGGGTCCGCACGCATGGCCGAAAAACGCAGCATCTTCGAGGAAGTCGGAGCCGAGGGCAGTGCCAAACGGGCCGAGCCCAAGGGAGGCATGATCGACGCCAAACCGCGCGGCGCGCGCCGCGCGATCCGGATGTGGCTGTTCGTGCTGTTCACGCTGGTCGTGGCGATGATCGCGGTAGGCGGGGCCACGCGCCTCACCGATAGCGGTCTGTCGATCACGCGCTGGGACCCGATCTCGGGGGCGATCCCGCCGATGAGCGATGCGGACTGGCAGGCGGAATTCACTCATTACAAAGAGAGCCCGCAGTTCAAATACATGAACCCGAACATGACCGTGTCCGAGTTCAAGGGCATCTTCTGGTGGGAATGGGGGCACCGGCAGCTGGGCCGCCTGATCGGCATGGTCTGGTTCATCGGCTTCATCGGCTTCTGGCTGACCAAGAAAATCCCGACCGGCTGGACGGGTCGACTGTTCAGTCTCGGGATACTGGGCGGTTTGCAGGGCGCGATCGGCTGGTGGATGGTGTCTTCGGGCCTCGTGGGGCGGATGACGTCGGTCGCCTCTTATCGTCTGGCCACGCATCTCGGCCTCGCTTTCATCATCCTTGGTCTGATCTCCTGGTTCGCGCTGCAACTCTCGCGCCCGGAATCGGCGCTGTTGCAGGCACGTAGACTGGCCGAACCGCGCCTGACCCGGATCGGCTCGGTGCTGATCGGGCTGGTTTTCGTGCAGATCCTTCTCGGCGCGCTGACCGCGGGCATCGATGCCGGGCTCGCTTTCCCGACATGGCCCTCGATGAACGGACAGTTCCTGCCGTCGGAGAGCTTCGATTACACGCCGCTGTGGCGCAACTTCTTCGAGAACCCGGCGCTGGTGCAATTCATGCACCGCATGGTCGGCTATCTCGTCTTCGCCTCGGGCCTTTATGCCGCATGGCGCGCGCGCAGTTCGGCCCATCCGCGCACCAAGGAAGCCTTCGCGCTGATGGCCGCGATGATCTTCTTCCAGATGGTGTTGGGCATCACCACCGCGCTTGAGCTGGTGAATTACTGGTGGCTGGGTCTCATCCATCAGTTCGGCGCCGTTATTACATGGGTCCTCGTGATCCGCGCGCGTCACATGGCGCGCTTCCCCCTTGTTCGTTCCATCCGGGAGGGCCGCGTATGAGCGCCTATCAGGACCTGCTCGCGCATCAGCGCGAAACCGAAGCGCTGGGCAATATCGCCGGGCTGCTGAGCTGGGATCAGGAAGTGATGATGCCGCGCGGCGCCGCCGATCAGCGCGCCGAGGAATCCGCGGCGCTGGAATCGGTGCTGCATGCGCGCCGCACCGATCCGCGTATCGAAGACTGGCTGGCCCGCGCCGAGGCCGACGACGCGGTGAGCGCGCGCATCCTCGATCTGGTCGGGCGCAGCTACAACCGCGCGACCCGTATCCCGGCGCGCCTCGCGACCGAGATGGCGCGGCTGACTTCTCTGTCCCAGGGCATCTGGGCCGAGGCCCGCGCCAACGAGGACGCGTCCGCCTTCCTGCCGACGCTGGAAGAGGTTGTGCGCCTGAAGCGCGAAGAGGCGGAATGCCTGTCCGAGGGCAATCTCTACGATGCGCTGCTCGACGACTATGAGCCGGGCGCGACGTCGAAGGAAATCGCCACCGTCTTCGACCGGATGCGTGGCCCGCTGGTGGAGTTGCGCGACCGGGTGCTTGGCTCGGAGGTCTCGCCGCAGCCTTTCGACAAGGTCTTCCCCGAGAACGCCCAGCTGCGGCTCGCGCGTAAATGCGCCTCCGCCTTCGGCTATGACTGGACGCGCGGGCGGCTGGATATGTCGGTCCACCCGTTCTCCTCGGGCGGCGGCGATGATGCGCGCATCACGACGCGCATCTCCGAAAGCGACCCGTTCGGCAATATCTACTCGACGATCCACGAGGTCGGCCACGCCACCTACGAGCAGGCGATCGACCCGGCCTATCACTTCACGCCGCTGGGCCATGGCGTCTCGATGGGCGTGCATGAAAGCCAGAGCCGGATCTACGAGAACCAGCTTGGCCGCTCGGCCCCGTTCACCGGCTGGCTGCACCAGCGCATGACCGATGCGTTCGGCGATCTCGGCATGGATAGGGAGGCCTTCCACGCGCTGGTCAACCGCGTCGATATGGGCTTCATCCGCACGGAATCGGACGAGTTGAACTACAACCTCCACATCATGCTGCGCTTCGATCTGGAGCGCGACCTGATCTCGGGCAAGCTGGAGGTCGCCGATCTCGAAGAGGCGTGGAATGCCCGCTTCGAGCAGGATTTCGGCGTGAAGGTCACCAAGCCCAGCCAGGGTTTCCTGCAGGATGTACACTGGTCGGTGGGGCTGTTCGGCTATTTCCCGACCTATGCGCTCGGCAATGTCTATGCGGGCTGTCTCGACGAGGCGATGCGCGCGGTTACGCCCGGGATCGACGCAGCCCTCGCCGAGGGCGATGCGACGCCCGCGAAACAATGGCTCGACGAAAACCTGCGCGTCCACGGGGGGTTGCGCACGCCGCGCGAGACGATCCGGCATGCCTGCGGGGTCGAGCCGACCGAGACGCCGCTGCTGGCTTATCTCACGCGGAAATTCGAGGGCATCTACAAGCTGTGAGCCGAAGCGCTTGCCGAAAGGGCAGGCGCCTCCGTCGGGGATATTTGGGTCAAGAGGAAGGGGCGGGCGGCCCCTTCGACGATCTTAATTTTGCTCAGCGGTTTCCAGCTTTTCCAAGGCCGCCATCCAGAGTGCTTCGGCCTTCTCCATCGCCTGCGTCGCCTCGGTGTGCTTCGCTTGCCAGACCGCGAGGTCCTTTGCCTTTTCCGGCTCGTAAAGCGCGGGATCGGCGAGTTTCGCGTCGAGCTTCTCCAGCATGCTGCTGAGCTTCTCGACCCGGGCCTCGCAGTCGCGCACCTCGCGTTTCATTGCCGTCATCGCATCGCGGGAGGGCTTGGCCGTTTTCGGTGCTGCGGGCTTCGCGGGCTTGTCTTCGGGCGGCGGCGCCAGCAGCTCGGCGCGGTAGCTTTCCAGATCGCCCTGATAGGGCGCGACCGCGCCGCCTTTCACCAGCCAGAGCCGGTCCGCGACCAGTCCCAAGAGGTGCATGTCGTGGCTGACGAGGATCACCGCGCCGGAATATTCGGTTAGCGCAGTCACCAGCGCCTCGCGGCTCTCGATGTCGAGGTGGTTGGTCGGCTCGTCGAGGATCAAGAGATGCGGCGCGTCGAGCGTCGCCAGCAGGAGCGACAGCCGCGCCTTCTGTCCGCCCGAGAGCTTGCCCACCGCCGTCTCCGCCTGATCCGCGCCGAGGCCGAAGCCCGCGAGCCGCGCGCGCAGCTTGGCGGGATGCTCGTCGGGACGCTCGCGCTTGAGATGGGTGAGCGGCGTTTCCTTCAGGTCAAGCTCATCCACCTGATGCTGGGCGAAATAGCCGATCCGAAGCTTGGAGGACCGCGTGATCTTGCCCTCCATCACCTGAAGTTTGTCCGCCAAGAGCTTGGAAAGCGTGGATTTCCCCTCACCATTTCGACCCAGAAGCGCGATCCGGTCGTCCTGATCGATACGCAGGTTGAGACGCTTCAGGATCGCCGGGCCGCCATAGCCGACAGCGGCGCTTTCCATCGCGATGATCGGCGGCGAGAGCTGCTCGGGCTCGGGGAAGGTGAAGACCTGCTTTGCCGCTTCTTCCGGCGCGGTGATCGGCTCCATCTTCTCGAGCATCTTGACCCGCGCCTGCGCCTGCTTGGCCTTGGTGGCCTTCGCGCGGAACCGATCGACGAAGCTTTGCAGATGGGCCCGGCGCGCGTCCTGCTTCTTGGCCTGCGCGGCCTGCGCTTCGCGGCGCAGCCTGCGGGTGCGCGCGAAGGTGTCGTAGCCGCCCTGATAGAGGGTCAGTTGCTTGTCTTCGAGATGCAGGATCGAGCCCACCGCGCGATTCAGCAGATCGCGGTCGTGCGAGATCACGATCACCGTATGCGGGTAGCGCATCAGGTAGCTTTCCAGCCAGAGCGCGCCTTCGAGATCGAGATAGTTCGTCGGTTCGTCCAGAAGCAGCAGATCGGGCTGCGCGAAGAGCACGCCCGCCAGCGCCACGCGCATCCGCCAGCCGCCCGAGAAATCCGAACAGGGGCGCTTCTGCGCCTCCATGTCGAAGCCGAGCCCCTTCAGGATGGCGGAGGCCCGCGCCTCGCCCGACCATGCGTCGGTATCAGCGAGCCGCGCATGCACTTCGGCGATGCGATGCGGATCGGTCGCCGTCTCGGCCTCGGCTAGAAGACTGGCGCGTTCCTCATCGGCGGCCAGCACGGTGTCGAGCAGCGAGGTCGAAGAAGACGGCACCTCCTGCGCGACGCCGCCGACGCGGGCGCGCGAGGGCAGGGCGATCTCGCCGCCATCCAGCGTCAGCTCTCCCCGGATCAGCCTAAACAGCGTGGTCTTGCCCGCGCCGTTGGGGCCGACGAGGCCGACCTTGTGGCCTTCGGGGATCGTAGCGGAGGCGTTCGCAAAGAGCGGACGGCCTTCGATCGAAAAAGAGATATCGGAGATGCGCAACATGGGGCCTGACTTGGCGCAGGGGCGCGCGACAGTCAATCGCTGCTGCGCGCCGCGCCCCTTCGGCTTGGCAAAAATATCCCCGCCGGAGGCGTCCTTCGGCGCGTGACGCCCGGCGGCCCGCCGGTCTGCCTTGACCAAACGGTCACGAAACCGCGCTAGACTCGCCCCGGGCCCGCCCATGAGGGCTTTTCAAGCCAGCCCCTGCATGATAGCAGGCGCGGGATATTTCGGACCGGCTTTCCGGCCGCGAACACAAGGAAAGGGTCACACATGGCCATCGAACGCACGCTGAGCATCATCAAACCCGACGCGACCAAGCGCAACCTCACTGGCAAGATCAATGCCAAGTTCGAGGAAGCGGGTCTGCGCATCGTCGCGCAAAAGCGCATCCAGCTGACCATGGAACAGGCCGGCAAGTTCTATGAAGTGCACAAAGAGCGCCCCTTCTACGGCGAACTGTGCGAATTCATGGCGTCCGAGCCGGTCGTCGTTCAGGTCCTCGAAGGGGAAGGTGCGATCGCCAAGAACCGCGAAGTGATGGGCGCGACCAACCCGGCGGAAGCCGACGAGGGCACCATCCGCAAGGAATACGCGCTCTCCGTGGGTGAGAACTCGGTGCACGGCTCCGACGCTCCGGAAACCGCTGCGGAAGAAATCTCGTTCTTCTTCTCGGGTCTCGAGATCGTCGGCTGATCTAGCGTTTCGCGATCAGACCAATTTCCGAGAGGGCCGCGTCCAGCCGGGCGCGGCCCTTTTCTTTTGCGGAAGGCGCGGAGCTGTCCTCCGCTGCGATCCGCGCCTTGAGCGCGTCGAATTTGTTGCGGAATGCGGCCTTCTCGGCGCCGCGGCAGTCGTTCCACGGCCGACCCTGCAGCGCCATGTGCAGTGCGTAGTAACCGATGAAATGGGCGGGGTTCCCGGCCTCGATCCAGGCGGCATAGGCGGCGTCCGCTCCGATCTCGCGCAGGTCTTCCGCCGAGGTGATCCCGGCGCGCATGAAGCCTTCGGCGGTGGCGGGGCCGATCCCCTTGATGGAGGTGAGAGAGGTGCTCATCGTGCCGGACGGTCCTTCGGGCCGCGCGGCAAGGGCAGCGCGACGGTTTGGCGGATCATCGCAGTCTGAAGCTGGACTTCGCGCCACGCAAGAGCAGCGCGAAGGAGAGATCGAATGGCGGGCGGCGCAAAAACCGGCGGTGGATGAAGATGCCGGTTGCGGGGCCTGCCTGCGCCGCTATCATCGCGGCGCGAGAGAGGGCGTCAGATGGACGCCCAATCGTCGAATACGGTGCCGTTCTGTTGGGTCGTATTGCCCGTTTGGCCTTGTTGCTGGCCAGGACGGTTCGTGCCGCCTTGCTGTTGCTGGCCTGATTGATTGCCCGATTGCTGTTGCATGACCTAAGCCTTGTGATGAGTCGCGTTCTAGCGGGGTCTTCCCGTTGCTGCGACAAGTAGCCACAGGCTCTCGCCGAGAAAAGGGTCGGTCAAGCGAAACTGATTTTTGGTCGCATTGGCGTGAGCGACCGTCATGAAACTGTGACGTCGCCGACACGAAAGCGCGGATTTTGGCGCGAGTGCGTCAAGAATTCGGACCTATCGGGGCCGCCTGCGCGGAGCCTTGTTTCAAAGGGCTATCGCGCAGCTCGCGCCGCCGTGCAGATCGGGATGGGTTGCAGGCCGGGCAGGCTGAGCATCGCCTCCAGCGCGGTGTTGTTCTCGACCAGATCGGCGATGGTCTTGCGGTCGAGCGTTCCGTAGAACGCCTCGAGCGCCTCGCTCAGCGCATCGCGGAACAGGCAGGCGTCGCGCAGCGGGCAGGTGTTGGTCTCGGTGTCGAAACATTCCGCGAAAGGCAGGCGGGCCTCGAAGGCGCGCAGCACGTTGCCGACGCCGATTTGTTCGGGTGGGCGCGCAAGTTTCATGCCACCGGCGCGGCCGCGCAGGGTGGTGATGAAATCCTCATGCGCAAGGGTGTTGATCACCTGCGCCAGATGGTTCTCGGACGCATTGCAGGCTTCCGCGATCTCGTGTTTGCGCACGGTGCGGTCCGGATTGACCGCACAGAACATCAGCACACGCATCGCGAGATTGGTTCGAGTGGTCAAACGCATCGTAACTCCTCCAGCTCACGCGGCGGTGATATAGATAAGTTTGCCTCGCAAGTTTGACCTATGTCACATTCATTGGAAATTTTCGCGCCGAGGCGAGATTTGCCGCGCCGTTGTCACGCGGGCCAATATCGGTTGGGTGAAGCGGGGCTGCCGGGCCGGCGCGGCGGGCGCGTCCATTCGGTGAAGTCGCGACACACGGTGGCGTGAGCGAATGAGAGCTTCGGTCTTCTGCGCCCGGTTCGCGCGGTTGCGGGCGCTGCCCGGCCCGGATCGTCCCGGGCGGGCCCTTGTCGGAGTGCGCGAGCTCGGACGCATCCCTCGTCGCCTTGCGGGGCAACTTGACCTCCTGCGAGGGCTGGCGCAGATTTCGCGGGCGAAAGGGAGGGCGACCATGGCTCTGGAAGATGCGAAAACCCAAGTGGATCAGGCCTTTACGCGCGCAGATGCGCGCGGTCTGAGCTTCGAGAATACCTTCGGTGGCGCGACCAGCTTCCTGCGGCGGCGCTACACGAAAGACCTCGCAGGCGCGCAGATCGCCGTGACCGGCATCCCCTTCGATCAGGCGGTGACCAACCGCCCCGGCACGCGGTTCGGGCCGCGCGCGATCCGCGAAGCCTCGACGCTGCAGGCTTTCGATGCGCCCTATGGCTGGGGCTATGACCCGCTCTCCGAGCTGGCGATCGTCGATTACGGTGACATGCCCTTCGACTATGCCAATGTGCCCGAGGTGCCGGGCCGGATCGAGGCGCATCTCGGCGCGATCTTCGGGGCGGGTGTGGTGCCGATCACGCTCGGCGGCGATCACTTCATCACGCTGCCGATCCTGCGCGCGGCAGTCGCCGCGCATGGCGAGATCGCGCTGATCCAGATCGACGCCCATTCCGACACATGGGCCGATGACGACATGGACCGGATCGACCATGGCACTTTCCTCTACAAGGCGATCAAGTCGGGCGTCTTGCGGGCGGAGAATGTGGTCTCGGTCGGCATCCGCACCGACAATCCCGATACGCTGGGCGTGAACATCGTGGATGCGCCGAGCGTGCATCGCGAAGGGATCGGTCCCACGCTCGAACGCATCCGCGCGGTGGTGGGTGATAGACCCTGCTACCTCACCTTCGATATCGACGGTCTGGACCCGGCCTTCGCGCCCGGCACCGGTACGCCTGTCTGGGGCGGTCTGGCGAGCTGGCAGGCGGCAGAGCTGTTGCGCGGGCTGAAGGGCATCAACCTGATCGGCGGCGACGTGGTCGAGGTCTCTCCGCCCTACGATCCGACCGGGGTGACGGCGATCGCCGGGGCCCATGTCGCGACCGAGCTGATCGCCCTTGCGGGCTGGGCGATGCGGGAGAGGGCGGCATGAAACGGGCCGTGACGATCCTCGCGCTCGGGCTCGCCGTCGTGGTGGCGGCCGACGGATGGGTGCGCCTCGCCCCGATTGATCCGGCGCGCTTCGATGTCGACGGGCTGGCGAAAGCGCCCGGTGACCACCCGGAGACAGGCGGGTTTCAGGCCGTGCGCGACGTCTCCGATCCGCCGGCGCAGATGGCCGCGCTCGACAAGATCATCCGGGGCACCGCGCGCACCAAGCGCGTCGCGGGCAGCGCCGACGAGGGCTACGCGGCCTATGTGACGCGCTCGGCCCTCTGGGGCTTTCCCGATGTCACCACGCTCTGGATCGAAGGCGATACGCTGCAGATCCGCGGGCACCTCGTCTACGGGAAATCCGATCTCGGGGTGAACGAGGCGCGGATCAAGGGCTGGCTCGACGAGGTCGGGCTCTAGCGGGCGCGACCCGCCGTGCGCAGGGTATCTTGCGCCGCGTTTTCCCGCCGACCCGCCCCACGCCGTAGGGTCACACAGACCAACTCTGACAGTGCGCTCCCTTGCGAAGACAGGGGGCGAAGCCTAAGTGAGGCCTCATGCAGCCGGAGCCAGCATGACCATCATGTATCGTTATTTTTCCTGGGCCATCGCCGTCACGGTGGCAGGGCTGGTCGGGTCCTTCGCGCTGGGGTTCGCCCAGACCGGCGGGCTTGGCGGCGCGGTCTCTTTCCTGATGATCACTGCCGTGCTGGCCGTGCTGGAAATCTCGCTGAGCTTCGACAACGCCATCGTCAACGCCAACAAGCTGCACCAGATGACGCCGAAATGGCAGCGTCGTTTCCTGACATGGGGCATCCTGATCGCGGTGTTCGGGATGCGTATCCTCTTCCCGCTTCTGATCGTCGTGATCGCCGCGGGCATCGGACCTTGGGATGCGGTTCTTCTGGCTGCGAAACACCCGGCCGAATATGCCGAGATCATCGAGGACGCGCATCTGTCGATCGCGGGCTTCGGTGGCGCCTTCCTGATGATGGTCGCGCTCACCTATTTCATCGACGAGGGCAAGGAGGTCGACTGGATCCGCGCGCTGGAGCGCCGGTTGCGCGCGCTCGCGTCGATCCGGGGCCTGGAGATCGGCTTCGTGCTGGTCGTCGTTCTGCTTTTCACCTGGATTCTGCCGGAGGGGCGCGAGGACGAGTTCCTCTTCGCCTCCATCTGCGGCCTTGCGACCTTTCTCGGCGTCGAGGTGCTCAGCCACGTGCTCGACCGGACGAATATCGCCGCCGAGACGGCCAAGGCGGGCCTCGGCGCGTTTCTCTATCTCGAAGTGCTCGATGCGTCCTTCAGTTTCGACGGGGTGATCGGGGCCTTCGCGCTGACCCAGAACCTGTTCCTGATCGCGATCGGTCTGGGGATCGGTGCGATGTACGTGCGCTCGATGACCCTGATGCTGGTGGAGCGTAACACGCTCAGCGAATTCCGCTATCTCGAGAACGGCGCCTTCTGGTCGATCCTGATCCTCTCCGTCGTCATGTTCGCGCAGACGCTGGTGGAAGTGCCCGAGGTGATCACCGGCCTGATCGGGGCCGGGCTGATCGGTCTCGCGCTGCTATCCTCGATCCGGTTCAACCGGCGCTGCCGACGCGCTGTGGAAAGCTGAAATATTCTTGACTCAGTGCGGCGCGCGCGGCACAGCAGGGGCACTTCGGTTCCGCGAAAGCGGATGAAAAGGGAACCCGGTGCGATGCGTGCATTCATTCCGGGGCTGCCCCCGCAACTGTGAGCGGCGAGTGACGGCTGACTGAGCCACTGGGGAGACCCGGGAAGGCCAGCCGGAACCAGGACCCGCGAGCCAGGAGACCTGCCGAGGCGCTCATCCTTTCTGCCTGTGCGGGGCGCGCAGCGGAGGCGGTCTTCCGTCAGTGGTGACATTTTTCACCGTCGGCGGAAATTCCAAATTTCCAAAGACTTGCAATACGAAGTTCACGCGACCGCAGAGTCGCGGCACGAGGGAATTGGATATGATCCGCACCCGTTTGACCGTGGGCCTGATGCTCACCACAGCGCTGGCAGGCCCCGCGCTCGCGCAAGATGCGCAACCTTACCAACTCGATGAGATCGTGATCTATCACGGCGCGCTCGAGCCGCAATCGTCGGACAAGACCGCGCAGGCGGTCACCGTGCTGTCGCGCAAGGAGCTGGAGCGTTCGGGCCAGACCCGTCTCGCCAACCTGATCGCGCAGTCGCCGGGCGTCGGCATCCTGTCGCGCGGGCCGATGGGCGCGCAGACCGGCTTCACCATTCGCGGCGTGTCGCAGAATTACGTGAAGGTCATGGTGGACGGGATCGACGTCTCCGATCCGTCGGCGACGCAGGTGCTGCCCGACCTGGGCCGGTTCAACACGTTCAACTACGACCGGGTCGAGATCATGCGCGGCTCGCAATCGGCGGTCTATGGCGGGCAGGCGGTCGCCGGTGTGATCAACCTCGACACGCCGCGCCCGACCGAGGATGGCGTGAGCCAAAGCGTCAAGCTCGAGCTCGGCTCCTACCACACCGCGAATGCGGCCTATAATTTCGGCTGGAAGAAGGGCGATGACGAGCTCGCGATTCAGCTGTCGAAAATTTACACTGCAGGCTTCTCGGCCGCCGACAAGAAGAACGGCAATACCGAGAAGGACGGCTACCGCGCCGACCGTGTCAGCCTGCGCGCGCAGAAGCGCATCTCCGACAATCTGCTGATCGGCTTCAACGGGTTCGCGCAGAACGATCGGGGCGAGTTCGACAATGCCTTCACCTCGCCGCCCTCCGACGACGGGGAATACACGATCCACAAGGAGCGGGGCGGACGTCTCTTCGCGAAATTCGCGACCGGCCCGCTCGATCACGAGCTCGGTCTGACCTATTACACGACCTCGCGCTGGTATCCGGTCTATGACTATGGCTACGAGGGCAAGCGCCGCAAACTCGACTGGAAAGCCTCGACGGATCTCGGGCCGGGGCGGCTGACCTTCGGGGCGGATCGCACGCTGGAAACCTATACAGGCACCTATGTCTCGGGCCACGTCCTCACGGCGGATACGGGTATCTTCGGTGAATATGCTTTCTCGCCGATGGACGGGGTGAACGTGACCGCCTCCGCGCGCCACGACGATCACTCGGATTTCGGCGGCAACACCACGGGTCGTCTGGGCGTGACGTGGCAGGCCGACGCCGCGACGCTCTACCGGGCGTCGATCGGCAATGGCTTCCGCGCGCCGTCGGGTTATGAACTCTATGACGGCTACGTGGGCAATCCCGACCTCAAGCCCGAGAAATCGCTGAGCTACGATCTCGGCGTCGAGCGTGACTTCGGTGCGCATAAGCTGACCGCGACGCTGTTCCATATCGAGGTGGACGACCTGATCGACTACGACGGCACCTACTACCAGACCTCGGGCACCGCGAAGCGGCAGGGGCTGGAGCTGGGGCTGAAAGGGCCGATCACCAGCAAGATCAACTACAGCCTCGGCTACACCTATCTCGACTGGAAGAACCCCGACGGGCTGTCGTCGGGATCGACGTGGAACTCGGCCTTCGGGCGTCATACGTTGACCGCGGGCATCGACGCGCAGGTGACCGACAAGATCACGCTCGCCGCCGATATGCGTGTGGTCACCGATCGTCAGAGTCAGCCCGATTACGGCCTGCTGAACGCGCAGATGACCTACGATCTGGGCAACGAGAAGGAGGCCTATCTGCGCATCGAGAACCTGACCGACACCGATTACCAGCTCTGGCCGGGCTACGGCACCTCGGGTCGCGCCGCCTATGTGGGGCTGCGTGCGCGGTTCTGATCTGAAAAGGGCGGTTTGCGCCGCCCTTTTCGCCGCCTTGGCGGCGACCTCCTCCGCATGGGCGGAAGAGCCTGCGGGAGATGTGCCGCAGCGGGTCGTCTCCATGAACCTCTGCACCGATCAGCTGGCGCTGGCGCTGGCCGATCCGTCGCAGATCGTCTCAGTCAGCCATTTCGCGACCGACCCGTCGATGTCGGTGCACTGGAAACAGGCTGAAGACCTTCCCGTAAACTTCGGGCGCGCCGAAGAAATCTCGATTCTCCATCCCGACCTCGTGCTGGCCGATACGTGGTCGAACCCCGATACGATCCGCATGTTGCGCACGCTCGGAATCCGGGTCGAGCAACTGCCGCCGGGCACCTCGCTGCCCGAGATCCGCGGCCGGATCGAGACGATGGGGAAGCTTCTTGGCCATCCCGGTCGCGCGGCGAAGATGCTCGCGGATTTCGATGCGCGGCTGGCGGCGATCCAGACACCCGCGCCGGGGCTGAAAGCTGCGATCATCGGGCCCTCGGGCTATGGCTACGGGCCGCGGACCCTTGAAGGGCAAATCCTTGAAATGGCAGGGTTTCAGAACGTCGTCAGCGGGCCGGGGCTCGACTGGGGCGGACGGTTGCCTCTGGAGGATCTGGTGATGGATCGCCCCGATCTGGTGGTCGTGGGGGGCTCGCAAGGCGGCACCGGCACGAGCCGCGCGCAGGAGGTGCTGGCGCACCCGGTGCTGCGCGATCTTCCGGTCGTGCGGGGCCTGCGCGATGCGAGCTGGACCTGCGGCGCACCGGCGATGCTGAATGCGGTAGGGCAACTGGCGACGCTTGGGCGCAAGATCGAGAAAGAGAAGTTAACGCAATGAGTTATCGCGCGATCCTCATTCTCCTCTCAGCCTTCTGCGCGGTGCTTTTCGCAGCGTCGCTGCTGATCGGACCGTCGGGGATTTCGCCGCTCGACGGGATATCCGCGCTCATTTCCGGCGATGGCGCGGCGGGCTTGGTGATGCGCGAATTGCGCCTGCCGCGCGCGATCCTCGGTATCGGCGTTGGCGCCGCGCTGGGGCTGTCTGGCGCCGCGATGCAGGGCTTCCTGCGCAACCCGCTTGCCGAGCCTGGGCTGATCGGCACCTCTGCAGGGGCGGCGCTTGGCGCGGTCATCGCGATCCAGACCGGGCTCTACGCGCTCTTCGCCCTGGCCCTGCCGCTCGCCGCGCTGGCGGGCGCGGGCGTGGCCGTCGCGCTGATCTTGGTCCTTGCCGGGCGCGAGGGCCGGGCGCTGGTGCTGATCCTTGCAGGCATCGCCGTCTCCGCGCTGGCGGCGGCGGCGACCGCGCTGGTGCTGAACCTCGCTCCGTCGCCCTATGCCGCGGCCGAGATCGTGTTCTGGAT
Organism: Thioclava nitratireducens; assembly: GCF_001940525.2. Taxonomy (NCBI): domain Bacteria; kingdom Pseudomonadati; phylum Pseudomonadota; class Alphaproteobacteria; order Rhodobacterales; family Paracoccaceae; genus Thioclava; species Thioclava nitratireducens. The sequence goes on along the minus strand of NZ_CP019437.1, from coordinate 2,581,310 downwards.
GATGGGCTCGCTTGCCGATCGGTCGATGACCCATGTCGCCCTGGCACTGCCGTTCCTGATCGTGGGCGCTTTGATCCTGCTGCGCGCAGGGGCCGGGCTGGATGCGCTGAGCCTTGGGGAGGATGCTGCAGCTTCGCTTGGTATCTCTTTGAAAAAACTGAGGCTTCAGGTCGTCTTCGGGACCGCGCTCATGGTCGGTGCGGCCACGGCGGTCGCAGGTGCGATCGGCTTCGTCGGCCTCGTCGTGCCGCATCTGCTGCGCAAATCCGTGGGCGCGCGGCCCTCACGGCTGCTTCCGGCTTCGGCGCTTGGCGGGGCGGCGATGCTGACGCTGGCCGATATCGCGACGCGGGTGATCGCGCCTGAGCGCGACCTGAAACTGGGGGTGCTGACCGCGCTGGTCGGCGCGCCGTTCTTCCTGTCGATGATCCGCAAGATGGGGCACGAGGGCTGATGCTGGAGCTGGAAAACCTGACCGTTCTGCGGGGCGAATGCCCGGTCGTCGATCACGTCTCGGTGCAGGTCACGCCGGGCGAGCTGATCGGGCTGATCGGGCCCAACGGCGCGGGCAAGACCTCGCTGCTGCGCGGTGCGATGGGGCTCTTGTCGCATCGCGGGGACAGCTCGCTGTCGGCGCTCGATCCGATGGCGCGGGCGCGGGCGGCGGCGTGGCTTCCGCAGGCGCGCGAAATCGCCTGGGGGCTGTCGGTCGCCGATCTGGTCGCGCTAGGGCGGTTGCCGCATGGCCGCGATCAGGCGACGCGCGGGGCGGCGGCGGTGGAAGAAGCGCTGCGCCGGATGGGGCTCGACACTTACCGAGACCGCGCCGCCACGCAGCTCTCGGGCGGCGAGCAGGCGCGGGTGCTGATCGCCCGGGCGCTCGCGCAGGAAAGCCCGCTGATCCTCGCAGACGAGCCCATTGCCGGGCTCGATCCGGCGGCGCAGATCGCGACGATGCAGGTCTTCAGCGCCCACGCGCAGGCGGGCGGCGCCGTCGTCACCTCACTGCATGATCTGGGGCTGGCCGCGCGCCATTGCACCCGGCTTTGGGTGATGGATCGCGGGCGGCTTGTGGCGGATGGACCGCCCGGCGAGGTCCTGACCGAGACGCTTCTGGCGCAGGTCTTTCACATCCGCGCGCACTTCAAGATCACGCCGGAAGGCCCCGTTTTCCAACCACTTTCTACATTGGGTATCTGATGGCATTTCCTCCTGAACGCATCGTCTGCCTGACCGAGGAAACGGTCGAGACGCTCTACCTTCTGGGCGAGGACGCGCGCATCGTCGGCGTCTCGGGCTACGCGGTGCGGCCCAAACGGGTACGGCAGGAAAAGCCGCGCGTCTCGGCTTTCATCTCCGCCGATCTACCGAAGATCCTTGCGCTGGAGCCGGACCTCGTCCTGACGTTCTCGGACCTTCAGGCCGACATCGTCGCGGGGCTGGTGCGCGAGGGCGTGGCCGTGCATGCGTTCAACCAGCGCTCGGTCGCGGGGATCCTCGACATGATCTGCACGGTGGGCGCGCTGGTGGGCTGCACCGAGCGGGCGGAACTGTTGGCCGCAGGCTACGAGACGCGTCTGGCGGAGGTCGCCGCAAAGCCGCGCCCGAGCCGTCCGCGCGTCTGGTTCGAGGAATGGAACGAGCCGCTGATCTCTGCCGTCGGCTGGGTGTCGGAGCTGATCGAGATCGCGGGTGGGCGCGATGTCTTCGCCGAGCTGGCGAAAGAGGGCAAAGCCAAGGATCGCATCGTCGCTCCCGAACAAGTGATCGCAGCCGCGCCCGAGGTCATCGTGGGCTCCTGGTGCGGCAAGAAATTCCGCCCCGAGAAAGTTTCCGCAAGGCCAGGCTGGCAGGACGTTCCGGCTGTTGCGCGAAACCGGCTGCACGAGGTCAAATCGACCCTCATTCTGCAGCCGGGCCCCGCCGCGCTGACCGACGGGCTCGATGCGCTCGAGGCGGCTATCTGGTCCGATCCGGGGTTGCGGGCGTAATTGTTCTTCGACATAGAACCCGCGCACGCTAGAGTGGGCGGGCAAAGCGAACACAAGACAAAAAACCCCGCGGGAGGGGGCATGTTCACGCGTTTCATACGGTTTTCTCCGCTCGTCCTGTCAGCCCTGCTGACGCTCTTCGCGCTTTCCGGCTTGATCCTGACAGATTGGTTTCTGGTCGCCGCGATCCTTTTCGGTTTCCTGACGCTGGTCGGCATCTACGACCTGATCCAGGGCCGCCACGCCATCACCCGGAACTATCCGATCCTCGGCCATCTGCGCTTCTTCTTCGAGGAGATCCGCCCCGAGATCCGGCAATACCTGATCGAAGGCGACGACGAGGAGGTGCCGTTCTCGCGTGCCACCCGCACGATCGTCTACCAGCGGGCCAAGGATATCGAGGACGCCAAGCCCTTCGGTACGCGGATGCGTGTCTCGGAATCGGGCTATCAGTGGATCACCCATTCGGTGAAGCCGCGCCACATCGAGGATAGCGATTTCCGCGTCGAGATCGGCGGCGAGACCTGCAAACAGCCCTACAAGGCGTCGATCTACAATATTTCGGCGATGTCCTTCGGAGCGCTCTCGGCGAACGCGATCATGGCGCTCAACAGAGGCGCGAAGATGGGCGGCTTCGCGCATGACACCGGTGAGGGCGGTATCTCGCGCTATCACCGCGAGGGCGGCGATCTGATCTTCGAGGTGGGCTCGGGCTATTTCGGCTGCCGCAATCACGATGGCAGCTTCAACCCCGAGAAATTCGCCAAGCGCGCGCAGGACCCGCAGGTCAAGATGATCGAGCTGAAGCTGAGCCAGGGTGCGAAGCCGGGCCACGGCGGCATGCTCCCGGCCGCGAAGATCACCCCCGAGATCGCCGAGGCGCGCGACATCCCGATGGATCGCGACTGCATCTCGCCCGCCTCGCATTCGGCCTTCTCGACGCCGATCGAGATGATGGAATTCATTGGCGAACTGCGCGAACTGTCGGGCGGCAAGCCAGTGGGTTTCAAGCTCTGCGTCGGGCATCGCCGCGAGTTCATGTGCATCGTCAAGGCGATGCTCGAGACCGGTATCACGCCCGATTTCATCGTCGTCGACGGCAAGGAAGGCGGCACCGGTGCCGCGCCTTTGGAATTCGCGAACCACATGGGCTTCCCGCTCGTGGAAGGGCTCAGCTTCGTGCACAACACGCTGCGCGGTGCGGGGCTGCGCGATCAGGTGAAGATCGGGGCCTCGGGCAAGGTCGTCACCGCGTTCCACATCGCCAAGGTGCTCGCGATCGGGGCGGATTGGGCGAATTCGGCGCGCGGTTTCATGTTCTCGATCGGCTGCATTCAGGCGCAGTCGTGCCACACCAACCGCTGCCCGACCGGCGTCACCACGCAGGATCCGATCCGTCAGCGCGCGCTGGTGGTGCCGGACAAGGCGACACGCGTGGCCAATTTCCACCGCAACACGATGATGGCGCTGGCCGAAATGACGGGGGCTGCCGGCCTCACCCATCCGGGCCAGTTCCTGCCGCATCACCTGCTGGTGCGCGACCGCGAGCGGGATTTCAAAGTGGGCGACGAGATTTATCACTACATGCCCGAAGGGTTCCTTCTGCGCGAGGATGACGACCGCTTCGGCTATCTCAAGCGCTGGAAGCGTGCCCGCGCCGAGGCGTTCGAGCCCTTCGACAGCGGCGTGTGAGATCAGATTTCCCGGTATCTTGGGAGAGGCGGCGACGGAGGTTGCCGCCTTTCTTTTTGGCGACGAGGTATGCGCCGGAGGCTTCGGACGCGTCTGAAACCGTGCCTTCGCCCGGGCGGTCAGCCCGGGCCGCGCCCAACCTGCCTTCGGGAGGGCGCATCTGCACCGGAGCCGCGCGAACGCAGGTTAGGGAGAGGTGGAGCGATAAACGGAAATCCACCTAGGGAGCGCATGCGCCCCCCCCAGCGCCGGGCGCACCCCTCACCGCCCAGCCACGAGTTTGGCCACGGCTTGTTCCGCCGGCCCTTCGAAGGGGCCATGCGTGAAGGCGGCGACGGTGCGGCCTGTCTCGGGGCAGTGATAGACGGCGTTGGCGCTGAACGGCCCCGCGCCGGAATGGCCGAAAACGCGCGTCTCGCCCCAGTCGCCGCACATCAGCCCCAGCCCGTAGCCATGCCGCGTCCAAGGTCGCTCCGGCAGCGCGCCGCCCAGCTCGCGACAGGCGGTCATGCGGGCGAATGCGTCTTGCGAGAGCAGATCGCTCAGCCCGCGCAACAGCCGCGCCGCATCGCCCGCCGTGCCGATCAGCGTGCGGTGATAGACCCAGCCGGGATGGTAGTCGCGCGCCTCGGGCCAGTGAAGTTCTGCGAAATCGGCAGGCGCCTCCGCGAGCCGCACGCTTTCAAGCCCCAACGGTCCAGCGATCCGGTCTCGTACCAGCTCCGCGAGGCTCCGGCAGGCTGCCCGTTCGATCGCCTCGCGTGCGAGCATGTAACCGAGGTTGGAATAGCGCCACTCGTCGCGCGAGTGCTGCGCCAAATCCCGTGCCACCAGCAGATCGCGCGGCCACGGTGCGCGTCCGGCGGCGACATCGGCGTGATAGTCGGGCAGGGTGCCGTAATCGGGCAGGCCCGCGCTGTGGTCGAGCAGACGGGCGAGGGTGATGCCACCGGGCAGCTCCGGCAGGTCGAGCGGCGCGCGCAGGTCGAGCCCCCCCTCGGCCTCGAGCATCAGCGCCAGAGCCGCAATCACCGGTTTGGTGAAGCTCCAATAGGGAAAAAGCCGCGCCCCCGACCGCGCCAATTCGCAGCGACCGTCGCGATCAATCGTCGCGGTGAACGAGACGGGGGATTGGGGCAAGGCTTTGGCTTTCGGTGGTTTTCTCTGGCGGGCGGGTAGGGTGCTTTCCGACAATATGTCATTTGCCGCATTGCAGCGGTTAAAAATGTTGAAACGGTTCGGGTGTATTGTATCATCATCTTTGAATATGATTATGGGAGGATCGGAGGTTTTCATGAGAGACGCTCCAAAACCATTCTGGTCACCGCTCGCCGCCGGCACTGCGCTCGGCCTCGCGTTGCTGTTGACCTTCATCGTGACCGGGCACGGGCTCGGCGCATCCGGCTTCGTGACCCGCTTCGCGGCGCAGGCCAATGACTGGATCTCCCCGCAGGCGACCGCCAGCAATTCCTATTTCGGTCCTTTCATGGCGGCAGGCAGCCCGCTTCTGAGCTGGATCACCTGGGAAGTGGTCGGTGTCCTGATCGGGGCGTGGCTCGGCGCGAAAGGCGCGGGCCGGATCTCGGTCAAGGTCGAGCGCGGGCCGCGCACCAGTTCCGGCAATCGCCTCGTCTATGCGCTGTTGGGCGGCGCGCTGGTGGGCTTCGGCGCGCGTCTGGCGCGCGGCTGCACCTCGGGCCTGGGTCTGTCGGGCAGCGCGACGCTCGCCGTGGCGGGCTTCGTCTTCCTGATCGGCTTCTTCGCGGCGGGCTTCGCCGTCTCCATGATGATGCGGAGGATCTGGCAATGAGCATCCCTCTTTACGATAGCGGCATAGCCTCGGGCCTCCTGTCGGGCATCCTGTTCGGCTATGCGCTGGAAGCGGCGGGCTTCGGCTCTCCGCGCAAGCTGACGGGGCAGTTCACGCTGCGCGACTTCTCGGTCTTCAAGGTGATGTTCACCGCGGTGATCGTCTGCGCCGTGGGGCTCTACGTGCTGCGGACGATGGGCTGGATGGGCCCGGCCGCGGTCTTCATCCCGACGCTCTTCTTCTGGGCGATCCTGCTGGGCGGCGTCTTCATCGGCGCGGGATTTGCTGTGGGCGGCTATTGCCCGGGCACCTCCGTGGTCGGTGTGGCCTCGGGCCGGATCGACGCGGTGGTCTTCGCGATCGGCATGGTGCTCGGCACCTCGGTCTTCGCCTGGGTGTTCGACCCGATCAAGGATTTCTACCTCGCAGGTCAGGGGCCGACGGCGCAGACCCTGCCGCAGCTCTTCGGGCTGCCGGAATGGATGATCCTGCTGGCGCTGATCATCATCGCCGCTGTGGGCTTCCGCCTCGGCACGATCCTCGAGCGGTCGCGTGGCGGTCCGTTCACCGCCGAAGAGGTCTGCGCCCCGGATGACGAGGCCGACGAGTTCGCCCTGACATCAGCAAACGCGCGTGGGTAACCAGTATTAACACGGACGATAGCCTAGGGAGGACAAAGTCCATGAAACTGCACAAGAAACGCAAGAGCCTGTTGCGCGCCGCGATGGTGCCGGTGACGGCGGTCGCGATGAGCGCCGCGGTTCCCGCCACCTCCAGCGCGCAGGCGACCAACCCCTGTGCGCCGGCGGTCGCGAACCCCTGCGCTCCGGCCAACCCTTGCGCTCCGGCGGCGGCCAACCCCTGCGCGCCCGCCGCGGCGAACCCCTGCGCCCCCTCGGCGGCAAAGGCTGCGGATGCGGGCAACGACGCGGCACCGATGGCCAGCGGGCCCTATGACACTACCGTCAAGGCCACGCAGGCGCCCTATGGCGACAAGATGCCCCCGATCGTCGACAACTACCTGCGCGCGACGCCCTATGTCGGCACTGGTGGCTTCATCGACCCGACGGGCATCCCGATGCTTAAGATGCTCGGCTTCAAGACCGTGGTGAGTCTGCTCAAGCCTGACGAGGGCGCGCCGAACGAGGGCGATCTCGTGCAGAAGGCCGGGATGAACTATATCCAGATCTCCGTGCCGACCAAGGCGCCGACCGAGGAACAGGTCGCCGAATTCGCGAAGATCGTCGAAGACCCGGCGAACTACCCGATCCTGCTGCATTGCGAGAGCGCGAACCGCGTGGGCGCGATGTGGGCGCTCTACCGTGCCTCGAAAGGCGTTCCGAACGAGATCGCCGTGCAGGAAGGCCGCCAGATTGGTCTGAAGACCTCGCGTGAACCGGCTGTGCGTGAGATGCTCGGCATGGAGCCGCTCTGAGCGCAGATGCCGCGATGACAAGGACGGGGTCAGCGCCTAGGCTGGCCCCGTTCGCATGAGGAGAGACCGATGACTCGACCCGAAACATCCTCCGAGATGTCACCAGACAGTGCCAACCCGGCGACGCCAGCGCCCACGCTGCGCATCGCCGATCCGGGGATCGAGGGGCTGCCTCGTGCCCGACTGGAAGAGATGCATGACGCGGCCGAGACCGTGCTCGAATGCGAGACGGTTCTGGCGAAATCGGGAATGAGCGTCGTCTCGGAAGTGCTGCGCGGGCAGGGGGATTTCCTTGTCTGGTCGCGCTACCCGCAGGGCGATGTCTTCGATACCGAGACGCATTGCCACTATTTCTACCATGCCCATGACGCGCGCGAGATGGCCGAGGGAGAGAACGGGCATTTCCACCTGTTCATGCGCCCCGAAGGGATCATTCCGGGGTTGGAGCCGTGGGATCTGCCCGGTGCGAAAATCCCCGAGGACAGGTCCGCGCGCTTCGCCCATATCGGCGCGATCAGCGTGGATGCGAAGGGCCGGGCGATCCGCATTTTCACCACCAATCGCTGGGTCACGGACGAATGCCTCTACCGCGCCGAGGACATGATCCGGCTGCTCGATCATTTCGCGATCGAACTGGCGCATCCGAACTGGGCGGTGAACCTGTGGCTGAGCGCGATGGTCACGCTCTACCGACCGCAATTCGCCGCACTCCTGCGCGCCCGCGATGCGCAGATCGAGGCGTGGCTGGCGGATCATCCGGGCAGCGCGGTGCTGGAAGATCGCGGCTTGCAGAATATCAGCCAGTGGCCCGTGGATCCGGTCGCCCAGATCGGCGCGATCGAGGACAAGCTCGACCTCTGAGGCATAGGGCTACACCGGCACGCTCGACGGTGCGCAGTCATTGACCGACAGGATCTCGGGCGTGCGGGTCTTCGCGTTCCACTCCACCTCCCAGGCGCGGCAGGGGCCGGATTTGTTCTTCAGCTGCCGCCAGCGCAGACGCGGCGAGTCCACGCCCTCGCGCAGCAGCTTGTCGTAGATCGGCATCGCGTGCCAGCGCGTCTCCGCCGCGTTCGAGCCGCCATCGGGCAGGATCAGGCACAGCCCCGTCGCGCGGCCCTCCTTGGCGGCCAGTTGCAGCCGCCGCCCCGCCGTCAGCCCGATCTCGCGCGGCAATTCCCCGATCACAAGCGGCACCGAGCCGTCGCGCAGCGCCTCTTCCATCACCGCGAGCGTGTCGGTCTGGTCCTTGCCGCGCGCCAGCAGCAACCGCCCGGGGTCGAAGAAGCTCACCAGCCCGCGCGGATTGAGCCCTTCGCGGCGATGGCGTTCGTTCACCCAGAGGATCGGTCCCGTGGTGCTGGCGCAGACCGCGCAGGCGAAGCTCGTGGTGCCCATGCCGCAAACCTCATGGGTGCGGCCTTCGCGCAGGGGGAAAGGGTGGGGCGTGGTCATCGGGTCGCAGCGACAGAGAGGGGTGGTGGAAACAAAACATGAACATTTTAGACAATAGAAACCCGGCCCGCAAGGGATCGCGGGCCGGACTGATAGAAGGCCGAAGCCCGGGGGGCGTTACTTCAGGAACTCCATCAGCGCGATGTTGAACTCTTCCGAATGGGTGACGTTGCAGCCATGCGGCGCGCCCTTGATCGTGAAGAACTGGCTGTCGGGGATCGCCTTGTAGGTCCGCGCGGCCGAGCCTTCGAGCGGAACGATTTCGTCGCTGTCGCCGTGAATCACCAGAACCGGCACCCGCACGGCCTCCAGGTCGGCGCGGAAATCGGTCGTGCCGAACGCTTCCATGCAGCCGAGCGCCGCGCTCTGGTCGGACTGGTTGCACAGCGTTACCGCCTTTTCGCAATCCTCGTCCGAGGCCTTGAGCTCGCCGCCGGCGCTGTAGAAAGTCTCGACGAATTGCGGGAAGAAGGTCTCGCGCCCATCACGCAGGCCCTGCTCCATCTCCTCGGCGGCCTCCTTGGTCAGCGGGCCGTCGGGGTTGTCGTCACTCTGCATCAGATAGGGGGTCACGGCGGAGGCGAACACAGCGGCGCGCAGCCTGCCTTCGCCGTGATTGCGGATGTAGCGCGCGACTTCGCCGCCGCCCATCGAGAAGCCCACCAGTGTCACGTCATGCAGATCCATTGCCGTGATGAGGGCATCGAGATCGGCGGCGAGCGTGTCGTAATCGAAGCCCTCAGTGGGTTTTTCCGCCAGACCGAAGCCTCGGCGGTCATAGGTGATGACGCGGTGGCCGGCGTCGAGCAGGGCCGGGACCTGCCGTTCCCACGCCTTGCCCGAGAGCGGCCAGCCGTGGATCAGGACCACGGGCCGACCCGAGCCGCCATGGTCGATTGCGTTGAGTTGGCCGGGGCCAAGCGGAGCTGCTGTCATGGGGGTCCTCCTGGGTCTTCAGCGACTGAAGATCTCTGTGTTCGCTAGGGAGTAACGCGGGCGCCTTGGCAAAGGTCCAAAATCTCTTCGATTTCTCGCCCGGACCGGCGTCGGCGAGAAGCCGCGCGTCGCCGTCGAAGATATTGGGTGCGCAAGGAGGCGCGCCCGCTTTGACGATTGCAATTTTCGCCCGTTCGCCTTATGTCTTCTCTCGCTACGTTTGATTCCCAGATGCACTGTCTCCTTACGGCTTCAGTTTGCTTTCAAGAACTGACTACGCCGAGCTGACGCATTTCGCAGGCAGCATAATTTAATAGGAGACTCACGATGGCCGAAGGCACCGTGAAATGGTTCAATAGCACCAAGGGTTATGGCTTCATCGCACCGAACGATGGCGGCAAGGACATCTTCCTTCACATCTCCGCCGTTGAGCGCGCTGGCATCCAGCGTCTCGATGACGGTCAGAAAGTGACCTACGATCTGGAAACCGGCCGTGACGGCCGCCAGTCGGCAGGTAACCTCGCGCTCGCGTAAGCTGAGCCCGTGTGACGGTTTGAGACGGCCCGTGCAATCGCGCGGGCCGTTTTCATTTGGCTCTTACCAAACATCCGGGTCGATGCCCTTAGCGCTGAGTTCAGAGAACTTGTCCTGCAAGAAGCGCTGGAACGGCTGATCGGCATAGGCGCCGCTGGCCACGTATTCGAGTCCCGCCAGATGATGGAAGGGCTTGAAATAGCCCGGCATTCTGAATGCCTCGGCCTCGCGCAGGCTCTGCGCGCCCGCATTCGCGGCGGGGATCAGCACCTGCGTCGGCGTGAAGTTCACCGCCCATTTCTGCGCCAGCGCGCGCTCCTCCAAGGCCTCGCCGTCGAAATCGGTGACCTCGCGCGCGCCCCAGAGATCGAGCTGCACCACCAGATAGCTCTTCTCGATCAGCCCGGTAATCTCTGGCTTGGCGAAATTCACCAGATGCATCTCGCGGCAATAGGGGCAGCCGCGCTGCTCGAAGAGCACCATCAGCCCCTTGCCCTGATCCGCAGCCTCCTGAAGATCCTCTCCCAGATCGAGGAACCCTTCGTGGAAGAAGGGCTGCCGGTAGAGCCCGCCATCGCCCATCACCGCCTCCGCCCTCGCGGGCCGCGCGCCTCCCAACGCGCCTCCCGCCGTCATCGCTCCGACTGTCAGGGCCAACATCTCGCGTCTGTTCATCGCGTCGTCCTCCCTTCGTGAGAGGCCGAGTATAGCACAGACCGGGCGAATGGCGGGAATCGCGCGCTGAGGGCCGCGCCCGACCTCGGGTGGGCGCTCGTGAGATGTGGGCGAGGGAACTTTATTTCTCCATCACCCCGACGGCCTAGTCTCAGTGGTGCAGTGCAGTCGCGCCCTCCCGGGGGGGGAGGTCGGGCGCGGCCCGGGCTGGCCGCCCGGGCGAAAGTCGGATCGCTCCTCCCAAACGAAAAAGGCCCCGCGCTCGCGGGGCCTTCTCCAATCTCGTGACCGTCAGCCTCAGGCTTTGGCGAGGTTGCGCAGCACGTAGTGCAGCACGCCGCCGTTCTTGAGGTATTCGATCTCCACCGCGGTATCGATCCGGCTCTTGAGCTTGATCTCCTTGGTGGTGCCGTCCTTGTAGGTGATGGTGCAAGGCACGATCGACTGCGGCTTGATTTCGCCTTCCAGACCTTCGATCGAGACCTCTTCTTCGCCGGTCAGGTTCAGATCCTTGCGGGTCTGGCCTTCGGTGAACTCGAAGGGGATCACGCCGAAGCCGACGAGGTTCGAGCGGTGGATACGCTCGAAGCTCTCCGCGATCACGGCCTTGACGCCGAGCAGGTTGGTGCCCTTCGCCGCCCAGTCGCGCGAGGAGCCTGCGCCATATTGCTCGCCACCGAAGATCACCAGCGGCTTGCCGGCTTTCTCATAGGCCATCGCCGCGTCGAAGATCGTGGTCTGCTCGCCGTCGGGGCCCTTGGTGAAGCCGCCCTCGACGCCGTCCAGCATCTCGTTCTTGATGCGGATGTTGGCGAAGGTGCCGCGCATCATGACTTCGTGGTTGCCACGGCGCGAACCGTAGCTGTTGAAGTCCTTCGGCGCGACCTGACGCTCGACCAGGTATTTCCCGGCCGGGGTGTCGGGCTTGAACGAACCCGCCGGCGAGATGTGGTCGGTGGTCACGAAATCGCCCAGCACGGCGAGGATGCCCGCGCCCTTGATGTTCGAGATCGTGCCTGCTTCCGGCGACATGCCTTTGAAGTAGGGCGGGTTCTGGATGTAGGTCGAGCTGGCGGGCCAGTCATAGGTTTCGCCGCCTTCGACTTCCACAGCCTGCCACTTCTCGTCGCCCTTGAAGACGTCGGCGTATTTCGACTGGAACTTCTCGCGGGTGACGACCTTCTCGACGAGATCGGCGATCTCCTTGTCGGTCGGCCAGATGTCTTTCAGGTAGACGTCCTTGCCATCCGGCGTCTGGGCGATCGGCTCGCTCGACAGGTCGATGTTCATGTCGCCAGCCAGCGCGTAGGCCACCACGAGGGGCGGGGAGGCGAGGTAGTTGGCGCGCACGTCAGGCGAAATCCGGCCTTCGAAGTTCCGGTTGCCCGAGAGCACCGAGGTCGCGATCAGGTCGTTGTCGTTGATCGCCTTCGAGATTTCCGGCTGGAGCGGACCCGAGTTACCGATACAGGTGGTGCAGCCGTAGCCCACGAGGTTGAAGCCAACCGCGTCGAGGTCTTCCTGAAGGCCGGCGGCTTCGAGGTATTCCGACACGACCTGCGAGCCAGGTGCCAGCGAGGTCTTCACCCAGGGCTTGCGGTTGAGGCCCAGTTCACGCGCTTTCCGCGCCACGAGGCCCGCGCCGATCAGCACGTAGGGGTTCGAGGTGTTGGTGCAGGACGTGATCGAGGCGATCACCACCGAGCCGTCGCGCAGCTCGTAATCCTCGCCTTCGACCTTGGCGGTCTTGCCGATCGAGACCGACTTGGTCGCGGCCGGGCCTTCGTCGGCCATGTCCTTGGCGTCTTCCGAGATGTCGATGCCGCGATAGTCGGCCACGACGTTCTCGAAGGCGTCGGCCGCCTTGGTCAGCGCGACATAGTCCTGCGGACGCTTCGGGCCCGAGATCGCCGGAACGATGGTGTTCATGTCCAGCTCGAGCGTCGAGGAGTAGATCGGCGCGTAATCCGCGTCGCGCCACATGCCGTTTTCCTTGGCATAGGCTTCGACCAGCGCGATGCGGTCCTTGTCGCGGCCCGTCTGCTCGAGATAGCGCAGGGTTTCGTCATCGACCGGGAAGAAGCCGCAGGTCGCGCCGTATTCGGGGGCCATGTTGGCGATGGTCGCGCGCTGCGCCAGCGGCAGGTGGTCGAGGCCGTCGCCGTAGAATTCGACGAACTTGCCGACCACGCCATGGGCGCGAAGCATCTCGACGACTTTCAGCACGAGGTCGGTGCCGGTGGTGCCTTCGACCATCGCGCCGGTCAGCTTGAAGCCCACGACTTCCGGGATCAGCATCGAGATCGGCTGGCCGAGCATGCCGGCTTCAGCTTCGATACCGCCCACGCCCCAGCCGAGAACGGCCGCGCCGTTGACCATGGTGGTGTGGCTGTCGGTGCCCACGAGCGTGTCGGGATAGGCGACTTCGGTGCCGTCCTGATCCTTGTCGGTCCAGACGGTCTGGGCGAGGTATTCGAGGTTCACCTGGTGGCAGATGCCGGTGCCCGGCGGAACCACGCGGAAGTTCTCGAACGCGGTCTGGCCCCACTTGAGGAACTTGTAGCGCTCGATGTTGCGCTCGTATTCGCGGTCAACGTTCATCTGGAACGCGCGCGGGTTGCCGAACTCGTCGATCATGACCGAGTGGTCGATCACGAGGTCGACGGGCACGAGCGGGTTGATCTTCTGCGCGTCGCCACCCAGACCCTTGATGCCATCACGCATCGCGGCGAGGTCGACCACGGCGGGAACGCCGGTGAAGTCCTGCATCAGCACGCGGGCGGGGCGGTAGGCGATCTCGCGCGGGTTTTTGCCGCCCTTCTCGGCCCATTCGCCGAAGGCCTTGATGTCGTCGGTCGAGATCGTGAAGCCGTTATCCTCGAACCGCAGAAGGTTCTCCAGAACCACCTTCAGCGAGGCGGGCAGCTTCGAGAAATCACCCAGGCCAGCCTCGGTGGCGGCGGGGATCGAGTAATAAGCATAGGTCTTCGAGCCGACGCTGAGTTCGCGGCGGGTCTTCGCGGTATCCTTACCGGTAACGATGGGCATGAGAATGGCCTCCCTTCAAGGGTCCTAAGGGTGTCGCTGGCGTGTGTTTGCCCCAAGCGCGCGATCCGTTCAAGAGGGTCGGACCATTTTTTGTATACCGTTGCACACAAAAGCGGCCTCTCAGGCGACCTCGCGTCACTTTGATCCAATCCCGAGCCGGATACGTTTGATTTATATCGTTTTGCGCGTTCGGACAGAAAGAAAACTCTCAAAACATTGATTAGGCATGGCCAGAGCAGAAACGCTAAGTATAAAGACGGCGAATTGAGGAGAATTTTTCGAGTGCGCGCAGGACGTTTGACCGCGATCGGAGCTGCATGTGCCGTGGGGCTGGTCAGCTCCGCGGTAATCGCTTGTGCGCAAGGGGCGGCAGATGCGCCGCCTGGGATGCGTCTCGATGCGTCCGGGGCGCTGCTCGATCAGATGGCGCCTGCCAAATCCGAGCCCTCCGCCAAGGCTGCGCCCGCGAATCCCGACCCGAATGACGACGAGGAGAAAAACCCCGTCGTGGTCGAGCTTTATACCTCGCAGGGTTGTTCGTCCTGCCCGCCGGCGGACGCGCTTCTCAAGGAGCTTGCCGACCGCGACGACGTGATCGCGCTGGCGTTGCATGTCGACTACTGGGACTACCTCGGCTGGAAGGATCCCTTCGGAAAGCCGGAATTCTCCGCGCGCCAGAAATCCTATGCGATTGCCGCCGGTGAGCGCACGGTCTACACGCCGCAGATGATCATCGCCGGCCGCGAGACGCTGGTCGGACCGCAGAAAGCGGCGCTCAACAATGCGATCCTGCGCGAGACCGATGTCCATCCCGAGGTCGATCTGAAGATCACCGGTGAGGGCGATCATTACGAGATCGAGCTGACCCCGGTCGACGCGCTGGAGACGCCCGCGATGGTGCAGCTCGTGCGCTACAAGCCCTCGGCCACGGTCGACATCCTGCGCGGCGAGAATGCCGGGCGCACGGTGACCTACAAGAACATCGTCACCAGCCTGACCGGAATCGCCGAATGGGACGGGCGCAAGCCGGTTACGCTCTCGGTCGATGTCGACGGGGACGCGCCCGCCGTGGTGATCGTTCAGGAATCCCTGGCGAGCGAACATGGCCCGCTGCCCGGTCCCATCCTCGCCGCGGGTGAGCTGGACTGAGCCGGGCAGGGCAGGGCGCAAATGCGCCCCGCAGGCCCCCGGATTTTTCCTTGCATCCCTGCGCCCATCCCGTATAAGGCCGCATCTTCCGCGTTTGCTATGAACCGGCGGAGCCTCTCGTGTTGGGATGCGGAAGTATCATCGCCCAACGTTGAAGCCGCCTCGAAATACAGGAGTTCGCATGCCGCTTTACGAGCATGTCCTCATCGCGCGTCAGGATCTGTCCAACGCGCAGGCCGAAGGCCTTGTCGAACATTTCTCCACGGTCCTGTCGGACAACGGCGGCAAAGTCGTCGATTCCGAGTACTGGGGCGTGAAGACCATGGCCTACAAGATCAACAAGAACCGCAAGGGTCACTACGCCTACCTGCGCACCGACGCCCCGTCGGCCGCCGTGCAGGAAATGGAGCGTCTGGCCCGTCTGCACGACGACGTGATGCGCGTCATGACCATCAAGGTCGACGAGCACGAAGAGGGCCCCTCGGTCCAGATGCAGAAACGCGACGAGCGCGACAACCGTCGCGAGCGCCGTTGATCGGTAGACAGGAGTAGACACCATGGCAAAACCGTTTTTCCGCCGTCGCAAGGTCTGCCCGTTCTCGGGTGAGAACGCGCCGAAGATCGACTACAAGGACACCCGTCTTCTGCAGCGCTACATCTCTGAGCGCGGCAAGATCGTCCCCGCCCGCATCACCGCCGTCTCGGCGAAGAAGCAGCGTGAACTGGCCCGCGCAATCAAGCGCGCCCGTTTCCTCGCCCTGCTCCCCTACGCCGTGAAATAAGGAGACCGACCGATGGAAGTGATCCTTCTCGAACGCGTGGCCAAGCTCGGCCAGATGGGTGACGTCGTCACCGTCAAGGACGGCTTCGGCCGCAACTACCTGCTGCCGCAGGGCAAGGCGCTGCGCGCCAACGAAGGCAACATCAAAGCTTTCGAAGAGCGCAAGGCCCAGCTCGAGGCACGCAACCTCGAAACCAAGAAAGAAGCCGAAGCTCTGGCGTCGAAGCTCGACGGCGAGACCTTCGTCGTGATCCGTTCGGCCTCGGACGGCGGCAACCTCTACGGTTCGGTCACCACCCGTGACGCGGCGAACATCGCCTCCGAGCAGGGCTTCTCGGTCGACCGCAAGCAGGTCATCATCCGCCAGCCGATCAAGGTTCTCGGCCTGCATGACGTCGAAGTGCACCTGCACCCCGAAGTCGTCGCCGAGATCAAGCTCAACGTCGCACGTTCGCCCGAAGAGGCCGAGCTGCAGGCGTCGGGCAAGTCGATCCAGGACGTGGCGGCCGAGGAAGAGGCTGCGGCCGAATTCGAGATCGCCGAACTGTTCGACGATATCGGCGGCGCGACCTCCGACGACGACGAGGGCGGCCCCGTTGCCACCCCGGAGTCGGCCGAAGACGACAACAACGCCTGATCGGTCGCTCAGACCCTTCAGTCGAAAGACAGAGAACCGCGCCTTCCGGGGCGCGGTTTTTTCATGCTTGCCTGCGTGAGGTGTTCCGCGAATTATGTCTAAAGACATATTCGGGCCGAGGCGCGCGGCGCAGACCCCGGAACCGCGTACCGCAATCCGGCGTTGGCCCCTAAATAGCCTCCAGAGCTTTGAAAACAGGGGACGCGCATGACGAAACGACCCGGGCGAAGCCCACGCGACGCGACATCCAGCACACGCGACAGGCTCGTTCAGGCGGGGCTTCTGGGCTTCGGCGCCTACCTCATGTGGCGGCGTTATCAGGAGGATCGGCAGGCCGCGATCCACGGCCCGACCGAAGGCCGCAGTGCGCGGCATATTCCCGCCACCCGCACCGACCGCTACGACCGGCCCGCCGATCGCGCGCTAGGACGTCAGGCAGAAAGCCCCTTCGCAATCCCCCGCGCAGGCTGGAAGGCTATCGCCGCGCGCGCCTATGGCCAGATCGACGAGGATCGCGTGCTGGCCGTGGCGGCGGGCGTGACCTTCTACGCGCTGCTCGCGCTGTTCCCGGCCTTGACCGCAACCGTCTCGATCTACGGCATTTTCGCGGACCGCCAGACCATGCTGCAGGATCTTGACGCGCTGAAGAACGTCGTCCCGCCCGAGGCGCTGAGCCTGATCCGCACCCAACTCGAGCAGTTGATCGGGTCGAGTTCCAACGCGCTCGGTCTCGCCTCGATCTTCGGCATTCTGCTGGCACTCTGGTCGGCCAATGGCGGTGTGAAGGCGATCATCGGGGCGCTCAACGTGGCCTATGGCGAGAGGGAGCGGCGGAGCTTCGTGCAGCTCAATCTCTTCGGGCTGGGCATGACGATTACCGGGGTCGTGATGGTCTGTGCGCTGATCCTCGTGGCGGCGGTGCTGCCGGTCGCGCTGGATTTCATCCCGCTGGGCGGCGCCTTCGACGCGGTGCTGCGCTGGGGACGCTGGCCGGTGATGGCACTGGTGCTGATGGGGATGCTGATGCTTCTCTATCGCTACGCACCCGCGCGCAACGCGCCGCGCTGGATCTGGGTCGTCCCGGGGGCGATCGTTGCCTCGCTGCTCCTGCTGATCGTCTCGGCGGCGTTCTCCTTCTACACCTCGAACTTCGCGAATTACTCGAGCACCTATGGCTCGATCGGCGCGGTGGTGGTGCTGATGATGTGGATCTGGCTCTCGACGACGGCGGTGTTGGTGGGCGCGGAGATCAACTCCGAGGCAGAGCATCAGACGGCGAAGGACAGCACCATTGGCGCGCCGCTTCCCTTGGGCGCGCGCAATGCGGCAGTGGCCGATGCCGTGGCGCCCGCGCCCTCGCGCAAACGCTGAGCGCGGCTGGCCTGAAGCAGGCCCAAAATTCGCCGCTTTTGCAGGGAATCCTCGGAGGGCAAGCAACCTGAAGAGGCCCCGAGATGCGGCTGTTTTCGATCCTGCACTTCGCGCTGACCCACGCGATCCTCGTGACCGGCGGGCTTTTGTACCTGCACGATCCCGAGGGCGCGCGCGACCGGCTTGCCTCGGTGGGCGAGGTACTGCGCAGCGCGATCCATGACCGGATCGAACCCGGCAACCCGGCGGCGGAACGCACGGCGTCGCTGCAGGTCGACCGGGCCGCGCAGACCCTGCGCGACGTGGCGACCGCGACCGGGCTGCCCTCGCTGATTCCAAGCGCGAAATTCCTGAAGGTGCCGGGCGCAGAGTGATGCGGCGCGACCGCGCTCCGCGCCGGACCACGCCCGGAAACGCAAAAGGCCGCCCCGAAAGGCGGCCTTCGCTAATTTTGGGCTTAGCGCCCGGAGATCACAGCTCGTCGAGCTTCTCGATCTCTTTCTGCAGCTCTTCCTTGGTGACTTCCTTGTCGTCCACCTTGGCTTCACCGGCAATGTAATCGACGACCTTGTCTTCGAAGATCGGCGCGCGCAGCTGCTGCTGCATCTGCGGGTTCTGCTGCACGAATTCGAAGAAGGCGCGCTCCTGACCCGGGTACTGACGTGCCTGGTTCATGATCGCCTGCGTCATCTCGGCGTCGGAGACCTCGATCTCCTGCTTGCGGCCGATTTCGGCGAGCAGCAGGCCAAGACGCACGCGGCGCTCGGCGAGGGTGGTGTGCTCCTCGGTGGTCTCGATCTCGCCGTGGTCATGGCCGTGATCGTCCGGGTTCTCTTCGTGATAGAGCTGGTGCGCGATCTGCTTGGCCTCGGCTTCCACGAGCGAGGGGGGCAGGTCGAACTTCACCTGATCGTCGAGCTGGTCGAGCAGGCCGCGCTTCATCACCTGACGTGCGGCGCCCTGGTACTCGGCTTCGAGACGCTCGGCGACCTGGGCTTTCAGCGCGGCGAGGTCTTCGGCACCGAACTGCTTGGCCATCTCGTCGTCGATCTCGGCAGCCTTCGGCGCCTTCACTTCGTGGACCTTGCACTTGAACAGCGCTTCCTTGCCCGCGAGATGCTCCGCACCGTATTCCTCGGGGAATTTCACGGTCACTTCGACGTCGTCACCGGCTTTCGCGCCAACGAGTTGCTCCTCGAAGCCGGGGATGAACGAGCCCGAGCCGAGCTCCAGCGGGTAGCCTTCGCCCTTGCCGCCTTCGAACGCTTCACCGTCGACGAAGCCTTCGAAGTCGATCACGACCTGATCGCCGTTCTCGGCCTTGCCATCCTTGGCTTCGAAGTTCTTCGCGGTTGCCGCGAGGCTTTCCAGCGCTTCGTTCACTTCACCTTCGTTGGCCTTCACGACCAGACGCTCGAGCTTGACGCCCGAAAGATCGACGTCCGGGATGTCGGGCAGCGCTTCGTACTCGACGGTCACGACCACGTCGTCACCCTCTTTCCAGTTCTCGCCGTCTTTCATCTCGATCTTCGGCTGCATTGCGGGGCGGTCGCCGGTCTTGTCGAAATGCTCGCTCATCGCGCCGTCGACCGATTCCTGCATCGCTTCGCCGAGGATGCGCGGGCCGAATTGCTTGCGCAGCATCGCCATCGGCACCTTACCCTTGCGGAAGCCCTTCATCTCGATCTCGGGCTGCGCTTCGGAAAGCTTCGCGGTGACCTTCTCGTCGAGTTCCTTGGCGGTGATGGTGATCTCGTAGCCGCGCTTGAGGCCGTCGTTCTGGGTCTCGGTGACCTGCATGGTTTGTCCTTTGTCTCTGGGCGCCGCGCGGATCGCGGCCGGTTCTCGAATTTCAGGCGTCCTTCTATTGAGCCTCAGCCATGGTGGCAAGGCGAAAAGGGGCCGCAGAGCGGCCTGCGAGCGGTGAAATGACGCCCGGGCAGGGTGTACGCGTGGGCGAGGGCGGGAACCCGGGATAGGGAGCGGGCAGGGGGGCGCTGACGCGACGGAGGAAGGTGCAGCGGTTGGCGCGGCGGGCGATGCGACGAACGTCTGGTGCGCGCGGGCTCGGAAAGCTGCGGCCGGGGCGCACCACCCCACGAAGTCGCTCCGGCCGCGAAACCGGGATTGCGCCAAACCGGCGCACCGTCGTGATCTTCCGCAGCTTCGGAGGGTCCGCCCCCTTGTTCGCGGATCCGAAGCGAGAATGACACGATCTTCCCGAGAGGTAAGCCTAACCGAGAAGTGTTTGAAATTCAGCGGTCATTTTCGGACAGATCGCCCGTCACCCGCCCGCGCAACCCGCCTGTGACTTTCACGCGACAGCGCGATAGGCGCGCTCGACCGCTTCGAACTTCACTGCCTGCCGGCGGGAGTGGGCGCGGATGAAATCGGGCGAGAGCCAGAGCCTGCCGCGTCGGCGCGGCTCTTCCCATCCCAGGTTGCCCGCCTCTTCGGCTTTCTGGACCATGCGCTTGATCTTCGAGACCGAGATCAGGAACTGCTCGGCGAAATCGGCGATGCTGACCCGTTCGAGATAGATGCGCCCGTCCGTTTCGCGCAGATCGCGCAGCATCCGCGTGAGCGCATGCAGCATCATCCCGCCCGTGTCGGAGCCGAGGAAATGCGCCATCGCCGCGGGCGGGGCGTGCCATTCGGGATCGACCCGGATGATCTCGACCATCTGCCGCTGCATCGCGAAGGCGAGGTCGGGGTCGCGCCGGGCCGCGTCCAGCCGCGCGCCGCCATCAAGGATATCGAGACAGTGCAGATGGCCCTCGCACCAGCGCCGCATCCCTTGCTCTGCCAGGGGCGTGGTGGTCACCGGGCGCAGCCGCCCGTCGCCTTTGTACTCGTCCGGCGGGGCGAGCAGCCCATGCGCCTCCATCTCGCCCAGATACTGGCTCAGCGTCTTGCGGTTGATCTCGACATGAGGCGTCAGCGCCGCGAGAAGCCGTCCCGGCGTCAGTTCCGGCGCGCCGGGCTCCATCTTCGCCCTCATCGCCAGCGCGAAGCTGGTCTGGCTCACGAGCCAGCGCCGATGCGAAGCCATGTGGCGTGCGATCCGCGGTGTCTGCGCCTGCACGTCGAGCAGCATTGCCGCCACCGCCTGCTGCGCGGCGAAGAAATTCGGATCGGTGGCGATCGTGTCGCGGGTGAGCCCGCGGATGGGAAGGGATGTCTGCGAACCCAAGCCCGGCGACGTGTCTTCGACTGGCCGCCGAGGCGGTGTTTGCGGGCTTTCGACCATCACCTCTCCCACGCAATCGGTCATCCAAGCGGGGGCAATTCGGCCCGCGCAGCCATCTTAAACTAGCGTGCACGTGGGAGAAGGCGAGGGTATGGTAGGAAATTCCGGAGGTTGGGAGTGGTGCGGGTGAAGGGACTCGAACCCCCACGCCAAAGGCGCCAGAACCTAAATCTGGTGCGTCTACCAGTTCCGCCACACCCGCATCAGGGGCGTAATAGCAACAGCTTGCGGGTACGGAAAGAGGAAGATGCGATTTTGCTCGTCTTAACGTGTTGGTGAGAGTTAGCCTTTACGCAACGGCACGCCAGAGGCCGAGGTTACGAGTGGCAAGAGCAGGTATCGCCATGGGACAGGCACCACGGCGGGGGAATGGCATGGCCATGCTCCGCCAGATCATCGAATCCAATCCACGTCACGCTCTTCCGGGCCCGGCCGGTCCGGAGGTGGCAGCGCGCACCTCGCCTTTGGAGATGCGCAAACCGAAGCCGGATCTCAGCGCCGGGATCGCCGCCGGGGCACGGGTCTACACGCTGGACGGAGCGATTCCCGTGGAGTTTCTCGAGCCCGGCGACCGGATCGTGACCCGTAGCGGGACCTGCAGGCTCAAGGCGCTGCGGGCCGGCGATTACGTGGGCGCGCTGATCCGCATCTCGCCCGGCGCGCTTGGCCATGATCGCCCCGGCGCACCGCTCATTATCGCACAGGGCGCGCAGTTGATGATGCGCGACTGGCGGGTGCAGGTGATCTACGGCAAGCGCGAGGCGCTTCTGCCTGCGCAATCGGTCGTCGACGGGCATTATGTCACGCTGGGGCAAGGTCGCGCGCGGCTCTTCGTGCTGGAATTCGAGACGCCCGAGGTGATCTATGTCGATGGCGTGGAAATGGCCGCCGCGGTCGCAGGCGTCGAGGCCTGATCCGCACGCGATTTCGACCGATATCCGCCGGTATCAAGGGGGGTGATGCGCTTCGCCGTCACATTCGTGGTAGCATTTCGATGCTACCGCTCACGATCAAGCGCGTGTGTTGACAGGGGCGTATGTCATTTGCTTAGCTCGATCTTGCACCAGAGGACGAGTGCGCAGCGTGGCTGCGAAGAGTGTGGGTAAACCCTTTTGGAGATTGCGATGACGGCACCTTTGCGAAATGCAGAGGCGATCTTGCATTGCGCGGGTTGCACCGCTCGCAACCAAGGCGTCTGCGGATCCCTATCGGATCGCGCTCTGGCTAGGGTCGCCGAACGGGCGCGCAAGATTTCCTGCGCGGCCAATGAGCGGCTCTGCGAAGAAGACGTCAGCTGCGAGCACATCGCGCTCGTGCAACGCGGCATGCTGCGGATGCAGAGTCATTCGCTCGCCGGGCGGCGCAAGATCACCGGTCTCGTCAGCCCGGGCGATAGCATCGGCCAGCTTCTCAACGGCCATCGGGACACCGCGATCGAAGCGGTGATCGATACGGATCTGTGTCTCTTCGAAGCCGCGACTTTCGCGCAGCTCATCGATCAGGAGCCCGAACTGCGCCGGGCGCTGTGCCGTCAGGCGGAAAGCTGGGTCGAGAAGGCGCGGCGGTTGAGCTGGCTTCTCGGCGCCTTCGCGCCGGCGGCGCGGCTGCGCGCGCTGCTTCTGCTGTCGCGCCATATCATGCCTTGGCAGGCCTTGCCCGATGGCGGCGGCGTCTTGACCATGCTGCTGCCGCGTCAGGACATCGCCGATCTGCTCGCCACGACGCAGGAGACCGTCAGCCGGTCTCTGCACCAGTTCCAGAAGGACGGGCTGATCGACATACTGAACACCCGCCAGTTCCGGCTCAACGATCTCGACGCGCTGGCCACGGGGCTGGAGGAGCTTCTGGCGAGTTGAGTGCGCTCAGGCGTCGCGCATCTCCAGTGAATTGCCGGAAATATCGACGAGCGTTCCGAGATTCGAGATCTCGATATCGTAGGGTGTAACGATCCGGATCGCGCCCTCGCGTTCGAGCTGATGAAACGCCCGGCTCAGCGATTCCGGCGAGGTGCCCAGCAAATGGGCGATATCGACCCGCTTGATATGGATATGCAGGCCGAGCCGGATGTTGTCCCGCGCGCAGCTTTCGAGAGTGCGGTATTTGTGGCGGCTCAGGATGATCAGGAGCGAGGCGAGCCGCTCGACGACTTTCGAACTGCCGAGCACCATCACCCATTCGCGCGCCGCGTCGAGCTCGTCGAGGATGCTCAGCAGGAACAGCCGCTCCGCCGCGTGCGAACGCGCGAGGATCGCTTCGAATTTCTGCCGGTCGCAGGTCAGGACCGCGCCATCGCTGAGCGCCTCGATCCGGTAGCCCGACGGGCCGTTGAAGGCGCGTCCGAACATGTCGGACGGCGTGATCAGCCCGATGATGTGGCGATGCCGATCCTGCAGCGTTTTCGACATCGCGAGAAACCCGTCCGCGACGAAGCCGATCCGGTCGGCGACTTCGCCATCCTCGATCAGCACGTCGCCCGGCGCGAAACGGATACTCTGCCAGAGCGGTATCATCTCGGTGCGCAGCTCCGGCGGCAGCGCGTCCAGCAGGCGCTGCAATTTGCCCTGCGCCACTACGCCCTCTATCTCGATCCGCTTTCCGGACTTCGAGTGTTCGTTCATCGCGTCTCGTCTCCCTGTCGCAGGGGAGAGCTTAGTCGGGGTGAGGTTCGGATGCGAGGGCCGCGGGGGCGAAAAACCGTGTTGCGCCAGCCTTTTCAGCGTCTTTCCACACGAAGTTGCAGGAAATTCGCGCTATGCGCCTAGCACGTTGATCAACATCAAGGAATCGCGCCGCGGATTGGAGCTTAGATGAACTGCAACAAAAGGAGAGACGGATGAAGAACTGGCTTATCATTCTGGGCGCGACCGCCGCTCTGGCCGGGTGCGATATGATGACGGGGCCCGCTGGGACCGACGCAGTCGACACTGCCGAAGCCGCCATGGCGGCCCCGGCCACCGCTCCGGCGGATGCGACGGACACGGCACCGGGCGCGCGCAACGGCAACCAGAACCAATCGCGCGAGCAGATGGCGCAATAAGCTGCAACGGGCGGCGAGGGGCCTCTGCCTTTCGCCGCCCGAAACTTTCGCGCCGCGTGGCCCCCGACGGCGCGGCTCAGTCGCGGTCAGCGTCCCGCGCCATCAGGTCGCGCAACACTTTCGGGAGTTCTTCGGGCAGGTCTTCGGCGATCAGACCCGGACCGAAGCTGCGTGCCGCCTCGACATGAAGCCATGCCGCAGTGGTCGCGGCGTCGAACGGTTGGAACCCGCGCGCAAGCAGCCCCGCGATCAGCCCCGCCAGCACATCGCCCGCGCCCGCCGTCGCGAGCCACGGGGCCGCGCGGTCCTGCGTCGCCGAATGCAGCGCCACGCGCCCGTCCGGTGCCGCGATCGCGGTGTCCGCCCCTTTGAGCAGCACCGTGCAGCCCGCGCGCGCAGCCGCCTCGCGGGTGGCGTCCAGTTTGGAATAGGTCGGATCGTCGCCTGACAGCTTTTCGGTCAGATCGGGAAAGAGCCGTTTGAACTCGCCCGGATGCGGGGTCAGCACGCAGGCCTCGTGGAGCTGGCCGAAGAGCAGGCTCGGGTCGTCGGAAAAGGCGCTGAGCGCATCGGCATCGAGCACCGTCGCGCGTTTGCCCCAAAGCGCCGCCGGCACCATCTCCTGTGCGCGGGACATGCCCAGACCGGGCCCGAGGCAGAGCGCGTTGAGGCGCTCATCGCCCAGCATCCCGCGCAGGCTATAGGCGTCGGGCAGGGCGCTCAGCATGATCGCGTCGAGATGGGCGGCGTTCTCGGCCAGCGCCTTGGGCGGGCAGGCCAGCGTCACCAGCCCCGCGCCGATCCGCAGAGCGGCGCGTGCAGCCATCCGCGCAGCGCCGCCTTTGCCTGCGCCACCCGACAGGACCAGCGCGTGGCCGTGGCTGAACTTGTGGCCCGTCCGCTTCATCAGGAAATTCGAGGGGCGGTCGATCAGCCGCGCAGCCGCGGGGATCGCATCCTGCGGCAGGCCGATATCGGCGACCACCAGCGCACCGCGCATCGAGGCGCCACCGCCGGGGCGGTCGGGCCCGTCGGACGGATCGAGGTAATGGCCGCATTTCGCGCGGTGGAAACTGACCGTCAGGTCGGCAGGGAATGCCCCCCCGAGATTGCGCCCGCTATCCGAGGAGATGCCGCTGGGGATATCGACGGCGATGAAATGCGGACGCGGTACCGAGGGATTGGAAAAGCGCCGCGGATAGATCCCGCGCCATGTCTTCGCCGTGTCCTCGGGCATCTGACGGGTCAGGCCGGTGCCGAACAGCGCGTCGATCACCAGCCCGCTCTCCATATCGTCGATGCGGCCTTCGATCGCAGCATCGTCCCATGGCAGCACGTCCCCGATCTGCGCCCAGCGGTCGTGATTGGCCTTCGCATCGGGGAGCAGACGAGCCGGGTCGCCATAGGCGTAACAGGCGATCCCCCAGCGGCGCGCGGCCAGCAGGCGCGCGATCACGTAGCCGTCGCCGCCATTATTGCCCGGCCCGCACAGCACCACAGCCTGAGCAGGCCCCGGATCGGACCAACGCGAGAAAATCGCCGTGACGACGCTTTCCCCGGCACGCTCCATCAGCTCGAGCCCCGTGACCGCGCCGCGCGCGATCTCGGTCTGTTCGTGTTCGCGCATTTGGCTGGCGGTCAGGATTTCAGGCATGGTCCCCGGGGTCTTCGAAGGAATCGTTTTCAAACTGCTGCATTTTTGTGCTACTTGCACGAATTGCGGGCGCGCTTTTCGGATATCCGACCTCAAAACCGCGCTCCGCCAGCCTAGCCGATTGCGGGGGCTTTGGGAAAGTGGTCTGAGGGGGTCGGAACGAAGACCTGACGGAGGAGTCGGCGGCATGAAAAAGGTGGAGGCGATCATCAAGCCCTTCAAACTCGATGAAGTGAAGGAAGCGCTTCAGGAAGTTGGGATTCAGGGCCTTTCGGTGATCGAGGTGAAAGGGTTCGGACGCCAGAAGGGCCATACCGAGCTTTATCGCGGCGCCGAATATGTCGTGGATTTCCTGCCCAAGGTGAAGATCGAGATGGTGCTGCCCGACGATCTCGTCGACGCCGCCATCGAGGCGATCACGAACGCCGCGCGCACCGAGAAGATCGGCGACGGCAAGATCTTCGTCTCTCCGATGGAGCAGGCGATCCGTATCCGCACCGGCGAGTCGGGCGACGACGCGCTGTAACCTCCGGCATTCCCGGCGGACCCCGTTGCGGGTCCAGGGACAACCCAAGCTCAACGAAAGGGTAATGTGACATGAGCATCAAGGACGCTCTCAAACTGATGAAGGACGAAGACGTCGAATACGTCGACGTGCGCTTCACCGATCCGCGCGGCAAGCTGCAGCACGTGACGCTGATGCATACCGAAGTGGACGAAGATTTCTTCGAAGAAGGCTTCATGTTCGACGGCTCCTCGATCGCCGGCTGGAAGTCGATCGATCAGTCCGACATGAAACTGATCCCGGACGCGTCCTCGGTCTATATCGACCCCTTCTACGCCGAGAAGACCATGTGCGTGCACTGCACCGTGGTCGAGCCCGACACCGGCGAGCCCTATGCCCGCGACCCGCGCGGCACCGCTGAGAAGGCCGAAGCCTATCTCGTTGCCTCGGGCATCGGTGATACGGCCTTCTTCGGTCCGGAAGCGGAATTCTTCCTGTTCGACGACGTGAAGTTCTCGGTCTCGATGAACAAGGTCTCCTACGAGGTCGACGCGATCGACGCGGCGTGGAACACCGACACCGATTACGAGATGGGCAACATGGGCCATCGTCCGGGCGTCAAGGGTGGCTACTTCCCGGTCAACCCGGTGGATGACGCGCAGGACCTGCGTTCGGAAATGCTCTCGACCATGAAGCGCATGGGCATGAAGGTCGACAAGCACCACCACGAAGTGGCCTCGTGCCAGCACGAGCTGGGCCTGATCTTCGGGACGCTGACCAAGCAGGCCGACGACATCCAGAAGTACAAGTACGTCATCCACAACGTGGCGCACGCCTATGGCAAATCGGCGACCTTCATGCCGAAGCCGATCACCGGCGACAACGGCACCGGCATGCACGTGAACATGTCGATCTGGAAAGACGGCAAGCCGCTGTTTGCAGGCGACAAATACGCTGACCTGTCGCAGGAAGCCCTGTGGTTCATCGGCGGTATCCTGAAGCACGCGAAGTCGCTCAACGCCTTCACCAACCCGTCGACCAACTCCTACAAGCGTCTGATCCCGGGCTTCGAGGCTCCGGTTCTGCGCGCCTACTCGGCCCGCAACCGCTCGGGTTGTGTCCGTATTCCGTGGGCGGAATCCCCCAAGGCAAAGCGCGTCGAAGCCCGTTTCCCCGATCCGTCGGCGAACCCCTATCTGTGCTTCTCGGCTCTGCTGATGGCCGGCCTCGACGGCATCAAGAACAAGATCGATCCGGGCCCGTCCTCGGACAAGGATCTCTACGATCTGCCGCCGGAAGAACTGGCCTCGATCCCGACCGTTTGCGCCTCGCTGCGTGAAGCGCTCGAGACGCTCGAGAAGGATCACGAGTTCCTGCTGGCCGGTGACGTGTTCACCAAGGACCAGATCGAGGGCTACATCGCACTGAAGTGGGAAGAAGTGTACGCGTTCGAGCACACCCCCCACCCGGTGGAATACAAGTACTACTACTCCTGCTGAACTGGAGAGGGACAGTGATGGGAAGGGGCGTCCGGTCGGGCGCCCCTTTCGCATTCGGGGCGTCTGCTATGGCGCTTTCGCATCGCCGGACGCCGGGTAAGGCTGCATCCCTTGACAGATGCGTCCGCGCCGCCCATCTCTCGGCCTTGGCTGCCGGATGCCTGCCGCCCGCGGGGCGTTTCCCTTGGTGAAATCCGGTTCACGATCGCTCTCCTTACTTTCGGGGGCTCTTCGGCAATGCGGGCCCCGAAGCGGTGGATCATCCCCGTGGAGACGAGACGATGACTGTAAATGCAGTGAAAGACGTAAAGGCGCAGGCGCGCCGTCTGGCCGAGGCGATGGCGCAGGCGGGCAATCCGGTTGCGCTGTCGAAGGCGTATGAGTTGACCGCGCAGGCGGCGGGTCATGCCGACTGGAACACGATGGTGGCGGCGCTGCGACGTGCCGAACCGGCTGCACACGCGAAGGGCTATGCCTTGGGCGATGCGGTGCGCGGGCGCTATCTGGGCCATCCGGTGAGCGGCCGCGTCCATGCGCTGCGGCGCAAGGGCGAGACCCATTACGACATCGAAATTGCGCTGGACGAGCCGGTGGATGTCGTTGAAAGCGCTGCGTTTTCCTCGATGCGGCGGCGCGTGCGCGCGACCATCGGCGCGGATGGGCGCTCGATCGGGCGGCGCTCCGACGGGGTCGCGCATCTCGAACTGGACTGAGGAGAAGGGGCGCATCGAGCGCCCCTTTTTCTTTGCGCGTAGCTGGGGCAGGATCGTCCGGCGAGATGGCGGGGAGGGATCATGCGATCGGAAAAGGACAAGATGCTGGCGGGCGAATTGTATCGCGCCGAAGGGCCGGAGATCGAAGCCGATATGGCGCGGGCAGCGGCGTGGATGGACCGGTTCAACGCGACCGTCGCGCATAGTGCCGCGGACTGCCACGCGCTGCTGTCGGAGCTGTTCGCGGAAGTGGGGCAGGGGACGCGCATCCGCCCTCCGTTCCATTGCGATTACGGCAGCAATATTCGGCTTGGCGCCGGAGTCTTTCTGAATTTCGGATGTGTCATCCTCGATGTGGTCGCGGTCACGATCGGCGACCGGACGCAGGTCGGTCCGAAGGTGCAGATCCTGACCGCCGATCATCCCCGCGATCCGGAGACGCGCCGGACCGGGTTGGAATTCGGGCGGCCCGTGCGGATCGGCGCGGATGTCTGGATCGGCGGCGGGGCGATCATCCTGCCGGGGATCACGGTGGGCGATGGCGCGCTGATCGGCGCGGGGGCCGTCGTGACGCGCGACGTGCCGGCGGGTGCCACGGTCGCGGGCAATCCGGCGCGGATCATCGGTAAAGCGTGAGAGGCGGTGCAGGGGTGCCCAAGGGCAGCGAACTTGCCCCGCCGCGCCCTTCTCGCTAAGGGAAACCAAAGATCAATCAGGAGGATCAGGCATGAGCCGCGCATTCGTATTTCCCGGTCAGGGCGCACAGGTCATCGGCATGGGCAAGGCATTGGCCGACGCCTATCCCGCCTCGAAAGCGGTCTTCGAAGAGGTCGATGAGGCGCTCGGGCAGAAGCTGAGCGCGCTCATCTGGGAAGGCGAGCAGGACGAGTTGACGCTGACCGCCAACGCGCAGCCCGCGCTGATGGCGACGTCTATCGCGGCGCTGCGGGCGCTGGAAGCCGAGGGCTTTGCGGTCACAGATGCGGCCTATGTCGCGGGTCACTCGCTGGGCGAATATTCCGCGCTTTGTGCGGCGGGGTCGCTGAGCCTGCCCGACACCGCGCGCCTGCTGCGCGTGCGCGGCGACGCGATGCAATCGGCGGTGCCGGTGGGCGTCGGCGCGATGGCCGCGATCCTCGGGCTCGATTTCGAGGCGGCGTCGAAAGTCGCTGCCGAGGCGGCGCAGGGCGAGGTCTGTCAGGCTGCAAACGACAACGATCCGAGCCAGGTGGTGATCTCGGGCAACAAGGCGGCGGTCGAGCGGGCCACGGTGCTCGCCAAGGAAGCGGGCGCGAAGCGGGCCGTGATGCTTCCGGTCTCTGCCCCGTTCCATTGCGCGCTGATGCAGCCCGCCGCCGATGCGATGGACGCCGCGCTGTCGCAGGTCGAGATCAAGGCGCCGGTGGTGCCGCTGGTCGCCAATGTCCGTGCAGAGGCGGTGAGTGATCCGGCCCTGATCCGCGAACTTCTGGTCGAGCAGGTCACGGGTTCGGTGCGCTGGCGCGAGAGCGTCGCGTGGATGGCCGCTCAGGGCGTCGACGAAATCTGGGAGATCGGCGCGGGCAAGGCGCTCGCAGGGATGGTCCGGCGGATCGCCAAGGACATCACCTGCCGGGCGATCGGCACGCCGGAAGAGGTCGCCGCGCTGAAGGACTGAGGGCTGAGCCGGGGGATCCTCCCCCGGACCCCCTGGGATATTTCCGCCAAGAGGAAGGCGAGGCCGTCCGGGGTCGCCATCGAACCGGACGGCCTTTCCATGTGGCGTCGCACGCGGTGGAGCGCCTATTCCGGCGGGCGCAACCTTGGCGTGTGGCACTTGGAGTTCCCTAACGACACATTCGCTGATATGAGAGCGTCGACTTAGAAACGAGGTAGCATGATGTTCGATTTGAAAGGCAAGCGCGCGCTGGTGACCGGAGCTTCCGGCGGGATCGGAGCCGAGATCGCGCGAGCGCTCCATGCGGGCGGCGCGGCCGTGGCGCTGTCGGGCACGCGGGTCGAGCCGCTCGAAGCGCTGGCCGCCGAGCTGGGCGAGGGTGCCTATGTCTGCCCGGCCAACCTGAGCGATCCCGAAAGCGTCGAGGCGCTGCCGAAAGCGGCGATCGATGCGATGGGCGGTCTGGACATCCTCGTGAACAATGCCGGAATCACGCGCGACCAGCTGGTGATGCGGATGTCGGACGAGGATTGGCAATCGGTGATCGACGTGAACCTGACGGCGGCGTTCCGCCTGATGCGCGCGGTTCTTCGCCCGATGATGAAGGCGCGCTGGGGCCGGATCATCAACATCACCTCGGTGGTCGGCCAGACCGGCAATCCCGGCCAGGTGAACTATGCCGCAGCCAAGGCGGGTCTCGTCGGCGCGTCGAAATCGCTCGCGCAGGAAGTCGCGACTCGCGGCGTGACGGTGAACTGCGTGGCGCCGGGCTTCATCGAGACGCCGATGACGGACAAGCTCACCGATGCTCAGAAAGACGCGATCCTGTCGGGCATTCCGGCCGGGCGCATGGGCACGCCCGAAGAAATCGCTGCCGCCGTGCGCTATCTCGCGAGCCCCGAGGCGGGCTACGTCACCGGCGCGGTGCTGCATGTCAACGGCGGCGGGACGATGGCCTGACGTCTTTGTGACCCAACGGCATGGCCGCCTTTGTTAGGGTGGAGAAACGTCTTGCCATGGGCCACGGCAATCGCTAAGAGCGCTGCAGACGAGCCGGGCGTAACAGCCACGGCTCTGAATTGCGGTCTTCGGGTTGACCCGGGGCGCGCGGGTTGAGACGCTCGTAAACGAGCAAGCATGAACGGGCTAGGCCCTATAAACTTTGAGGAATTGACATGAGCGACATCGCTGATCGCGTGAAGAAGATCGTCGTGGAGCATCTCGGCGTGGAAGAGGACAAGGTCACTGAGAGCGCCTCGTTCATCGACGACCTCGGTGCGGACAGCCTCGATACGGTCGAGCTGGTCATGGCCTTCGAAGAAGAGTTCGGCATCGAGATCCCCGATGACGCCGCCGAGAACATTCAGACCGTCGGCGATGCGGTTAAATTCATCTCGGAAGCGCAGTAAGCCTTAACGGCGGACGCTGAGAGAGAGTTAAGGGCGGCGCTTCGGGAAACCGGAGCGCCGCTTTTCTTTTGCGCCAGACGCGCGGGTGTCGGGGGGGATTGCATGCGGAGTTTCGTCGCGATCGAGGTGCCCGAGGAGCATATCGAGGCGATCGAGCGGTTGCAGGCCGATCTGGCCGCGGGGCGGATCGTGCAACCGGAGAACCTCCACCTGACGCTGGCCTTTCTCGACGAGATCGACATCGGACAGCTGGAGGCTCTGGACGACAGGTTGCGCGAAATCGACTGGGCGCCGGGGCCGGAGGTGGTGTTGGCAGGGCTGGAGACCTTCGGCAGCCCGGCGCGGCCCGAGGCGCTGGTACTGGGTGTACAGGCCGATCCCGAGCTGCTCCGCTGGCACCGTGCGGTGATGGCGGCGGCGCGAGCGGCGGGGATCGACCTGCCGCGGCGACGGTTCCGCCCGCATGTGACGCTGGCACGGTTCGGCAAGCGGGCAGGAGCAGGGGATTTGGCCCGGCTGGGGCGATTCATGGCCCGCGAGGGGGCAGTGCGCTTGCCGGGATTCGGCCCCGATCACGTGGCGCTGATCCGCTCGACTCTTGGGCATGGGCCGCCGCGCCACGAGATGCTTGCCGGTTATTTTATGTCATAAGACATATATTAAGGAAGATGTGAACGAAAACGCGGCTCTTGAGAGTGGCTGTTAATCGTTTGTTAACGAATTGGGCCGTCTCCTGATCCTATCGCGGGCGCTTTACGACAAACGCTCAATGCCCGTGCAGATCTTGGTAGTCACATGTCAGTCTTTCGCCGGGCGCAGGTTGCGGTCCGCCCCCTTTTGTCTTTCGCGGCGACGCTTGCCGCTTTGGGTCTGATCTCCCGATTGGCCGTTCAGTCGGGCGTCGGCCCGGAGCCGTTGCGCGCGCTGAACGGGTGGATCGGGATGGGAACCGGGACGGCGGGCGCGGTGCTGGCTCTGGCGGGGGCGCTCTCCTGTGGCCGGGAGGTACGGATCGGGGCGCGTGGGCTGGCCGCGGCGAGCCTGCTGCTTTGCCTCGGGCGGGGCGTGCCCGCGCTCGCGCCGCTGTACCTGTGGGACGGCGTACCCGTGATCGAGCCGAGCGCCGCGACGCTTCTCGCGATGACGGCGGCGGCGTTTTTTGCGGTCGAGGCGCGGGCCTACCTGATCGGCACCGTTGCCCATATGACGGTTTTCGGTGGCGCGTTGATGTATCTGTTCTCGCATGTTTTCGTCCACGATCATCTGTCGGGGGAGATGTCGCTCGGCGCCTCGGTGGCGATCCTCTGTCTGGCCTATGCCGGGGTGATCTGCCGCGGCGACCGCGGGGTGATGCGGGTGCTGCTCAACGAACACGCGTCTGGCCGGCAAGCGCGGGCGCAGATGCTGCTGGGCGTGGTCGCACCGATCCTTCTGGGAACCTTCTACCTGCTCGCCGATCCCGAATTGGCCACGCGCGCGGAAATGCTGCTGCTGCTCGCGACGATCGTGGGGGTGAATGTCGGCCTGATCATCCTGATGGCGGTCTCGCTGGAGCGGACGGATCATGCGCGGCGTGCCGTGGAGCGGAAACTTCTCAACCGCGCGATGCGGGACGGGCTGACCGGGCTTTTCAATCGCGAGATGCTGTCGCGGCGGTTTCAGCAAGCCTTTAGCCAGGGGATGGGCGAGGGGGTCCCGTTCACCGCGCTGATGATCGATATCGACCATTTCAGGCAGGTCAACAATCGCGGTGGGCATGCGCTCGGCGATCTGGTGCTGCGCCGCGCGGGGCGCAAGATGCGCGCGCAATTGCGGCTGGAGGACACGCTGGCGCGGATCGGTGGCGATGAATTCGCGGTGATCCTGCCCGGCGCGCGGCTGACCGAGGGCCTCGAGGCGGCGGAGCGGCTTCGCGCCGCCGTGGCCGCGCTGGGTTTCGAGGGGCAGCAGGCGCCTGGTCTGCGGGTCACCGTCTCCATCGGGGTCGCCGAATGGGAGTGCGGCGAGGAACTGCGGAGCCTTTATGCGCGGGCGGACGGGGCGCTTTACGCGGCGAAGAACCGCGGGCGCAACCGGGTTCTGCTGGCGCAACCCTCCTTCGAACTCCGCGCCTCGGCGCCGCCCTTTGTCGCGCCGGACACGCGGGTCGAGGCGCTCAAGCTGAAGTCTGCGTGCCAGCCTGAACCGGTCGCGCGACGCGGCGCAAACCCGTCCGAACTGCAGCCATTCGCCGGACGGTAACCCGCCTGCCGCTTTGGGTTGTGATTGCGCCTTTGCGCGCCCGCGTGTATCAGGTCTGGCAAGATATTTTGCTGAGAAAGAGGTCACGCATGCGCCGGGTAGTTGTCACGGGTCTGGGGATGGTCACGCCGCTGGCTTGCGGGGTCGAGGAGACCTGGTCGCGGCTCATCGCGGGTCAGTCGGGCGCGGGGACGATCTCGCGCTTCGATGCGTCCAACGTGACCACTAAATACGCCTGCGAAATTCCGCTGGGCGACGGCTCCGACGGCACGTTCAATCCCGACGACTGGATGGAGCCGAAAGAGCGCCGCAAGGTCGACGATTTCATCCTCTACGGGATGGCGGCTGCGACGCAGGCCGTAAAGGATTCCGGCTGGGAGCCCGAGGATGAAGAGGGTCGCCTGCGCACCGGCGTGATGATCGGTTCGGGGATCGGGGGGCTCAGCTCGATCGCCGATACAGCCGTTCTGATCAAGGAAAAGGGTGTCCGCCGCGTCAGCCCGTTCTTCATCCCGGGCGCGCTGATCAACCTCGTCTCGGGGCAGGTCTCGATCCGGTTTGGCTTCAAGGGGCCGAACCATGCGGTCGTCACCGCCTGCTCGACCGGCGCGCATGCCATTGGCGATGCCGCGCGTCTGATCATGCTGGGCGATGCCGATGTGATGGTCGCCGGCGGTGCGGAAAGCCCGATCTCGGAGATCGGTATCGCGGGCTTCAACGCCTGCAAGGCGCTCTCGACCAAGCGCGGCAACGAGCCGGAGGCCGCGAGCCGTCCGTGGGATGCCGATCGCGACGGGTTCGTGATGGGCGAGGGCGCGGGCTGCGTCGTGCTGGAGGAATACGAGCACGCCAAGGCGCGCGGCGCGAAGATCTATGCCGAGGTGCTGGGCTATGGCCTGTCGGGCGACGCCTATCACATCACCGCGCCGTCCGAGGATGGCGATGGCGGCTTCCGCGCGATGAAAGCGGCGCTGGAGCGGGCCGATCTGAACCCCGATCAGGTGGATTACATCAACGCGCATGGCACCTCGACCATGGCCGACGTGATCGAGCTGGGGGCGGTGCAGCGCCTGCTGGGCGATGCGGCGTCGAAAGCCACGATGAGCTCGACCAAGTCCTCGGTCGGCCACCTTCTGGGCGCGGCTGGCGCAGTGGAGGCGATTTTCTCGATCCTCGCGATCCGCGATCAGATCGCACCGCCGACGCTGAACCTCGACAATCCGCCGGAAGAGGCCGTGATCGACCTCGCGCCGAAGACCGCGGTCAAGCGCAAGATCGACGTCGCGCTGTCCAACAGCTTCGGCTTCGGCGGCACCAATGCGAGCCTCGTGATGGGCAAGGTGGATAGCTGATGTGGCGTAACATCGTCTCGAATTTCCTGACGCTGCTGATCGTCATTCTCGTCGCGCTTGGCGGTTTGGTCGCCTGGGCGAAGAACCAATATGTCGAGCCCGGCCCGCTTGCGGAGGCTATGTGCCTGCGCGTCGCGCCGGGCGAAAGCCTGCAGGGCGTGTCGTCGAAGCTGAAGGAGAAGGGGGCTATCTCCTCTTCCTATCTCTTCCGCACCGGTGCGCAGTATGAGGAGAAGGCCGACAAGCTGAAATTCGGCTCCTACCTGATCGAGCCGAACACCTCGATGCAATCCATCGTGGGGCAGATCACATCTGGCGGGCCTTCGACCTGCGGCTCGGAGCTGGTGTTCCGGATCGGCGTGAACGGCAACGAGGTGCTGCTGCGCGAGCTGGACCCGACCACGGGCGATTACCAGAAGGTCGCGGAATACAATCCCGAGAGCGAAAAGCCGCCCGAAGGCTTCGAGGAAAAGGCCGACCGCGTCGATGTGCGCACCCGCGTGACCGTCGTCGATGGTGTGACCAGCTGGCAGATCGTGCAGGGGCTTAAGGAAGCGAGCTTCCTGTCGGGCAAGATCGACGGGGTGCCGGGGGAAGGCACGCTCGCGCCCGACAGCTACGAGGTGACGCGCGGGGCCGACCGGCAGGCGCTGATCGATCTGATGTCCGAGCGGCAGTCGAAGATCCTCGCCGATGCCTGGGACGGACGTGCCGAGGGGCTGCCCTATGACGACCCGCAGCAGGCGCTGACCATGGCCTCGATCGTCGAGAAGGAAACCGGTGTGCCCGCTGAGCGCCCCGAAGTGGCAAGCGTCTTCATCAACCGTCTCGAAAAGGGCATGAAGCTGCAGACCGACCCGACGGTGATCTACGGCGTGACCGAAGGCAAGGGTGTGCTGGGCCGCGGGCTGCGGCAGTCCGAGCTGCGCAAGGCGACGCCCTACAACACCTATGTCATCGACGGGCTGCCGCCCGGACCGATCGCGAACCCGGGCAAGGCGGCGATCGAGGCGGCGTTGCATCCCGATTCGACCGACTACCTGTTCTTCGTGGCAGATGGGTCTGGCGGGCATGCCTTCTCGAGCACGATCGAAGAGCATAACAAGAACGTGGCGAAGTGGCGCGAGATCGAGAAGCAGCGTCAGGAAGACGCATCAAGTAACTGATATCACGTAAAGAACCCCGGTTTTCGCCGGGGTTCTTTTTTGCCCACGCCGCACAACCCGGAATTTAGAGCTTGACTCTGCGAACGCTCTCGGGTAGGAGTTTGGCACGCTAGGAGAAGTGGGCAAACGCCGCGGGGCAACCCGACGGCGTTTTTTCATGTCTCTCGAACGGACCAACTTGGAACGGGTGGGTTCGTACGTGACGCAAGACAACATGATGAACGAGGCGGGGGCGCCGGTCGATCTTCTGGATCAGACCGAAGCGCTCTATCGTGACGTGGCCGAGGAACTGGCGCAGGCGCTGCAGGGGGTGCGGTGCGGCGAGATATCCGAGGCGAAGGCGGCGGTGCAGGCGGTCAAGGACCTCCGCACCGCTTTTCATTTGGTGATGGAGGAACGAACGCGTGTCGAGAAACTCCGCAGACAGTTGGCAGGCGTCGCCGCCGGGCGGGATGGCGCGCTCGACTTCGATGCCGCCAGAGTTGAAATCGGGCGCCGCCTGGCTCGCCTCCGCGACGCCTGAGAGTGTCGAGGCGTTTCTCGACGGGCTTGATGACAATGCATTGCTCGCGCTGCCCTGGATCTTCGAGTTCTGGGCGCTCGATCATCAGCTTCCGCCCGAAGGGGATTGGAAAAGCTGGGTGATCATGGGTGGGCGCGGCGCGGGCAAGACGCGGGCCGGGGCCGAGTGGGTGCGTGCGCAGGTGGAAGGCGCACGCCCGCTCGACCCCGGAAGGGCGCGACGTGTGGCGCTGGTCGGCGAAACCTTCGATCAGGTGCGCGACGTGATGGTGATGGGGGAGAGCGGGATACTCGCCTGCTCTCCGCCCGACCGCAGACCGGTCTGGGAAGCGACCCGGCGCCGGCTCGTCTGGCCGAACGGGGCCACGGCGCAGGCGTTTTCCGCGCATGAGCCCGAGGCGCTGCGGGGGCCGCAATTCGACGCGGCCTGGGTCGACGAACTGGCGAAATGGAAGAAGGCGGAGGAGGTCTGGGACATGCTGCAATTCGCGCTGCGTCTGGGCGATCATCCCCAGCAGGTGATCACGACGACGCCGCGCAATGTGGGCGTGCTCAAACAGATTTTGGAGACGCAATCGACCGTGGTCAGCCATGCGCCGACCGAGGCGAACCGGGCGCATCTGGCGGAGAGTTTTCTCGCCGAGGTTCGAGCGCGCTATGCCGGGACGCGGTTGGGGCGGCAGGAGCTGGACGGGGTGCTCCTGGAGGATGTCGAGGGCGCGCTCTGGACGACGGCGATGCTGGAGCGGGCGCGGATCAATCATCCCGGTGATCTGGACCGGGTCGTGGTGGCGCTCGATCCGTCGGTCAGCGGCAAGGCGGCCTCTGACGAATGCGGGATCGTGGTCGTGGGGGCGCGCACCCAAGGCCCGGTGCAGGACTGGCGCGCGGTGGTGCTGGAGGATGCCAGCATTCGCGGCAAGCCGATGGACTGGGCCCGCGCCGGGATCGCAGCGATGGAGCGCTGGGGCGCGGAGAGGCTGGTGGCCGAGGTCAATCAAGGTGGCGATCTGATCGAGAGCGTGCTGCGCCAGATCGACCCGCTGATCCCGTTCAAGGCGTTGCGCGCCAGCCGGGGCAAATCGGCGCGCGCGGAACCTGTGGCGGCACTCTATGAACAGGGCCGGGTGGCGCATCTGAGATCATCGGATCTCGACGCGCTCGAAGACCAGATGTGTCGGATGGGACTGCAGGGCTATCAGGGCCAGGGCTCGCCCGACCGCGTGGATGCGCTGGTCTGGGCGATCACCGAACTGATCCTCGAGCCGGCCGCGCATTGGCGCAGGCCGCAGCTGCGGGGGCTCTGAGCCTCTTTCGGCTTGGGCGAAATATCCTGCGGGGGTCCGGGGGTGCAAAACCCCCGGCGCGCAACAATCGAATTCGAGAGCAAGGGCTGGGGCATTCCCCGGCCCTTTTTCTTTGCCAGCCGGTCCGCGACGGGGCCGCGAGAAGGAGACGGGAATGGGTTGGAACATCTTTCGCAAATCCGAAAGCGCGGGGCGGTCGGAGGTGAAGGCCTCGGCGACGGGACGGATCGTGGCGATGGCGAGCGGGTCGGGGCGTGTGGTGTGGTCGCCTCGCGATGTGGGTTCGCTGACGCGGTCGGGGTTTACGGGCAACCCGGTCGGATTTCGTTGCGTGAAGCTGATCGCGGAGGCCGCGGCTGCCTTGCCGCTTGTTTGCCAGGATGCGGAGCGGCGTTACGATGTCCATCCCGTACTCGAGCTGATCGCGCGGCCCAACGCGGCGCAGGGCAAGGGTGCGTTCTTCGAGGCGCTTTACGGGCAGATGCTGCTGTCGGGCAACGGTTACCTAGAGGCGGTGGCGGTGGAGCCGGGGCTGCCGCGCGAGCTGCACGTGCTGCGCGCGGATCGGATTAGCATCGTGCCGGGCTCGGATGGCTGGCCGGTCGCCTATGACTACACGGTGGCCGGGCGCAAGCATCGGTTCGATATGACCGGAAGCCCCGATCCGATCTGCCATCTGCGGGCGTTTCATCCGCAGGACGATCATTACGGACTGTCGCCGATGCAGGCGGCGGCGGTGGCCGTGGACGTCCATAACAGTGCGTCGAGCTGGTCGAAGGCGCTGTTGGACAATGCTGCGCGACCTTCGGGGGCGATCGTCTACAAGGGCGCCGATGGGCAGGGGACGTTGTCGCCTGACCAGTATGACCGGCTCGTCTTCGAGATGGAGACGCATCATCAGGGCGCGCGCAACGCGGGGCGGCCGATGCTGCTGGAGGGTGGGCTGGACTGGAAACCGATGGGGTTCTCACCGTCCGATATGGAATTTCACGAGACCAAGCTGGCCGCGGCGCGTGAGATCGCGGTGGCCTTCGGGGTTCCGCCGATGCTGCTGGGAATCCCCGGCGATGCGACCTACGCCAATTACGCAGAGGCGCACCGGGCTTTCTATCGGCTGACGGTGCTACCGCTCGCGACCAAGGTGGCCGCGGATGTTGCGTGGTGGCTGTCGACATGGACGGGCGAGCGGGTGAGCCTGAGGCCCGATCTCGACCAGATCCCGGCCTTGGCGAGCGAACGCGATCAGCAATGGAAGCGGATCGGCGAGGTCTCCTTCCTGACCGCGTCCGAGAAGCGCGCGCTGCTGGGTCTGCCGCCTGTGCCCGTGGACGCGGTGGAGGGCTGAGATGGCCGATGGTGGATCGCGATACCTCAAGGCGCCCTTTGCCGTCCACGAGGAACGGATGCAGGCGACCGAGAAGATCATGGAGCTGCAATTTTCGCAGGTCGAACAGCGGCTCGGTCGGATCGAAGCGATGATCGAACGGCTGGAGCGGCGGCTCTGGATGGCGGTCTATGGCGTGGTGGCAGTGATCCTGACGCAGGCGGTGCTCAGCGTCGTCGAGGTCGGTCCGAAATAGGAAAATAGACATGAATACATATAATTACGGGTTGGAATTGAAGTTCTGCGCGAACGAGGCGCACCCCGTTCAACTGACCGATGGGACGGTGATCGAGGGCTATGCGAGCCTGTTCGGTCTGCCCGATCAAGGTGGCGACGTCGTCTGCAAAGGCGCTTACGCGAAAGGGTTGGAGCGGCTGTTGGCGCGGGGCGGCACGGTGAAGATGCTCTGGCAGCACGACCCGGCGCAGCCGATCGGGATCTGGGACGATATCCGGGAAGACGCGCGCGGGCTATACGTCAAGGGCAGGCTGTTGCCCGGCGTGGCGCGGGCGCGGGAGGCGGCGGCGCTGATTGCGGCGAGGGCGATCGACGGGCTGTCGATCGGCTATCGCACGGTCGCCGCCGAGAAGGACGCAAAAGGCCAGCGGCTGCTTGCGGAACTGGAGCTTTGGGAAGTGTCGCTGGTGACCTTCCCGATGCTTCGCGAGGCGCGGGTGGCGGCGAAGGGCGAAAGCCTCGCGCGTGATCTGCGCGATCTGGCCGCGGCGCTTCGCGGTGCCACGGCGGAACTGGCCGGTCGCTGAGGCGGGCGGGCGAGAGATCCCATTGGAGATGGAGTGACGATGAAGACCGAGAGCAAGTCTCGGGCCGGGACGGGTATGTCCGAAGGCCCCGATCCGGCCACGGAGGTGCAATCCGCGCTGGCCGGTTTCGTAAAGGAAGTCAGAGCCTTCCGAGATGAAGTTGAAGTGAAGATGCAACAACAAGACGAGCGTTTGACCATGCTGCAGAGCAAATCCATGACTGCCGGGCGTCCCGCCCTTTCCGCCGCCGCGAACGAGGAGGCGCCGCATCAGAAGGCCTTTGCGGCCTACCTGCGTTCGGGGGATGACGACGCATTGCGGGGGCTGAGCCTCGAGGGGAAGGCGCTCAACAGCTCGGTCGCGGCTGAAGGTGGCTATCTGGTTGACCCGCAGACCTCCGACACGATCCGCTCGGTGCTGACCTCGACGGCCTCGATCCGCCAGATCGCGAATGTGGTCAATGTCGAGGCGACCTCTTTCGACGTGCTGGTCGATCGCAGCGAGTTGGGCTCGGGTTGGGCCACCGAGAGTGCGGCGCTGAGCGAGACTGCGACGCCGCAGATCGATCGGATCTCGATCCCGCTGCACGAGCTGGCCGCGATGCCGAAAGCGTCGCAACGGCTGCTCGATGACAGCGCCTTCGATGTCGAGACCTGGCTGGCGCAGCGCATCGCCGAGAAATTCGCCCGCGCCGAGGCGGCGGCGTTCATTTCGGGCGATGGGGTGGACAAGCCGACGGGCTTTCTGACCCATCCGCAGGTCGGCAACGGGTCGTGGACCTGGGGCTCGCTCGGCTATGTCGCGACGGGCGCGGATGGGGATTTCTCGGGCGCGAACCCTGCCGATGCGGTGGTCGATCTGGTCTATGCGCTGGAGGCGGAATACCGCGCCAATGCGAGCTTCGTGATGAATTCGAAGACCGCAGGCGCCGTGCGCAAGATGAAGGATGCCGATGGGCGGTTCCTGTGGACCGACGGTCTGGCCGCGGGCGAGCCTGCGCGCCTGATGGGCTATCCGGTGCTGATCGCGGAGGACATGCCCGATATCGCGTCGGACAGTTTCGCGATCGCTTTCGGCGATTTCGAGGCGGGCTACACGGTGGCGGAACGCCCGGATCTGCGGGTGCTGCGCGATCCCTTCTCCGCCAAGCCGCATGTCCTGTTCTACGCCTCCAAGCGCGTGGGCGGCGATGTCAGTGATTTCGCCGCGATCAAGCTGCTGAAATTCGCGCTCGCCTGAGATGCGTGAGTGGGATCGGGGGGCTCCGCCTTCCGGTTCCCGGGGCCGGGATGCCGGTCTCGGGACGGGCGCGGGGCTGACGGCCGTCGCCTAGCTGCTCCCTCCGTTCGAGCGGCGGCGGGGCTCGCGCCCGACATGATTGGCGGCACCCCCGGCCGGGGGTGCAACCACGCGAATTGCGGAGGAATGTCATGATGTTGACTGAAGAGACGGTGGTGGCGGCAAGCGCGCTGCCCGTCGCGGAGTTTCGAGCGCATCTGCGGCTCGGCACCGGGTTTTCGGATATGGGGGAAGAGGATGCGGCGCTGGAGCGCTACCTGCGCGCGGCGATGGCGGCGATCGAAGGACGCACCGCTAAGGTGCTGCTGGTGCGGGATTTCGCGCTGAGCCTTGAGGCGTGGCGCGATGCAGTGGCGCAGCCATTGCCGGTGGCTCCGGTGAGTGCGGTGACTGAGGTCCGCTTGGTCGATGCGGCTGAGGTGGTCACGGTGGTCGCGCCGGAGGGGTATCGGTTGGTCGCGGATCTGCAGCGCCCGCGACTGGCGGCCTGTGGCGGCGAACTGCCGTCGATCCCGGCGGGCGGTGTGGCAGAAGTTCGGTTCACGGCTGGGTTTGGGGCGAGTTGGGCCGATCTCCCGACCGATCTGGCGCAGGCGGTCTTTCTGCTGGCGTCGCAATATTATGAGCGCCGGGACGAGGGCGCGGGCGGGCGAGAGATGCCCTATGGCGTTGGCGC
Source organism: Thioclava nitratireducens (assembly GCF_001940525.2). Classification (NCBI taxonomy): domain Bacteria; kingdom Pseudomonadati; phylum Pseudomonadota; class Alphaproteobacteria; order Rhodobacterales; family Paracoccaceae; genus Thioclava; species Thioclava nitratireducens. Next base: position 2,539,361 of record NZ_CP019437.1, on the reverse strand, counting down.
GCTGATCGAGCGCTGGCGCACGGTGCGCCTGTTGGGAGGTCGGCGATGAAGGCGCCGTTTCTGAACCGACCGCTGGTGCTGGAGACGCCAGAGCGGGTGCCGGACGGGGCGGGTGGCTTTATCGAAGCCTGGACCGAGCTGGGCATCCTCTGGACGCAGATGAAACCGGGGACGGGGGTGGAGCGCGCGGGTGAATTCGTGACGCTCGCCTCGGTGCCGTGGAAGATCACGGTGCGGGCCGCGCCCGAGGGCTCGCCGCGCAGACCGAAGCCGGAGCAGCGGTTTCGCGAGGGCACGCGGGTGTTCCGGATCCTCGCGGTGGCGGAGGCGGATGCCGGGGCGCATTACCTGACCTGTTTCGCGCGTGAGGAGGTGGTGGCATGAGCTACGCGATCGGAGCCGCCTTGCAGGAGGCGGTCTATGCGCGCTTGCAGAGCGATGCGGTCGTGACGGCGCTCGTCGGGGCGGCGGTTTATGACGCCGCGCCTGCGGGGGCGACAAGCGGGACCTATGTGAGCCTCGGGCCGGAGAACGCGCGCGATGCCTCGGACATGACGGGCGACGGGGCGGTGCATGATTTCACCGTCTCGGTTGTCAGCGACGAGGCCGGGTTTCATGCAGCCAAGGAGATTGGCGCGGCGATCTCGGATGCGCTTCTTGAGGGGCCGTTGAGCCTGACGCGAGGGCGCGTCGTGGGGCTGTGGTTCCTCAAGGCGCGCGCCCGGCGGGTCGACAAGGGGGCGTCGCGGCGGCTCGATCTGACCTTCCGCGCGCGGGTCGAGGGCTGAGTACACTTTCACATTTGCAACTTTTCGGCCGGTCGATTGTCGCTCTGGCGGAAACAAAATATCGAAAAGCGGAGAAAATCCATGGTTGCGCAGAACGGTAAGGACCTTCTGATCAAACTGGACCTGAACGGGGACCAGACATTCGAGACCATCGCGGGGCTGCGCGCCACGCGTATCACCTTCAACGCGGAAACGGTCGATGTGACCTCGCTGGAAAGCGAGGGGCGCTGGCGCGAGTTGCTGGGGGGCGCGGGGGTGCGCTCGGCCGCGATCTCGGGCTCTGGCGTGTTCAAGGATGCGGGCACCGACGAGCGCGCGCGGCAGATCTTCTTCGACGGCGAGGTGCCGCAGTTCCAGGTGATCATCCCGGATTTCGGCATCGTGCAGGGGCCGTTCATGATCACTTCGATCGACTATGCGGGGAGCCATGACGGCGAAGCGACTTACGAGCTCGCAATGGCGTCTGCCGGTGCTCTGAGCTTCACGGCGATCTGATGGCGAACCCGTGGGCAGGAGAGGTCGAGTTGGCGCTGAATGGCCAGCGGCATGTGGCGAAACTGACGCTGGGCGCCTTGGCGGAACTGGAGGCCGAGATCGGCGAGACGGGCGGGATGATCGCACTGGTCGAGAGGTTCGAGGCGGGACGGTTTTCGAGCCGCGACGTGCTGGCGGTGATCGTGGCAGGGCTGCGCGGCGGCGGCTGGCAGGGCTGTGCGGGCGATCTGCGGAGCGTTGAGATTGCCGGCGGTCCGGTGGAGGCCGCGCGCAAGGCGGCTGAACTGCTGGCGCGGGCGTTCTCGGTGCCGGGCGAGGGGGCGGCGTGAGCGGGCTCGACTGGCCGGGGTTGATGCGGGTGGGGATGCAGGAGTTGCGGCTTAAGCCCGTGGAGTTCTGGGCGCTGAGCCCGGCGGAGTTGGCGCTGATGCTCGGCGCGGGCTGCGCGGGGGCCCGTCCGATGAGACGGGCGAGGCTCGATGAATTGCTGGCGCGGTTTCCCGATGGCGCGGGCGACAGGGAGAGGATGGAGCGATGATGGAGACGGATGGATTGGATGCCCTTGGTGGACAGGCGGCGGAGCTGGAGCGCTCGCTTGGCGGCGCGAGTGCGATGGCGGAGGTGTTCAATCAGGAACTGTCCGCGATGCGGGAGAGCCTGACTTTCACCGGGCGCGAGGTGAGCACGTTGAGCCATGCGTTCGGGCGGGGGCTGCGGAGCGCCTTCGACGGGGTCGTGTTCGACGGGTTGCGGCTGTCGGAGGCGCTGCAGCAGGTCGCGCGGAGCATGGCCGACAGCGCGTATAACGTCGCGATGCGGCCGGTGGAGCAGGCTGTCGGCGGGGCGGTGGCGAACGGGGTGAACGGGTTGGTGAGCGGGCTGTTTCCCTTTGCCGATGGCGGGGCGTTTAGCCAGGGGCGCGTGCGGGCGTTCGCCAAGGGCGGTGTTGTGTCGAGCCCGACCCGTTTCGCGATGCGCGGTGCGACCGGGCTGATGGGGGAGGCCGGGCCTGAGGCGATCATGCCGCTGACCCGCGGGGCCGATGGGCGGCTGGGTGTGGCTGCGCAGGGCGGGGGCCGCGCGGTCAATGTGGTGATGAATGTCACGACGCCGGATGTGGCCGGGTTCCAAAGCTCGTCGAGCCAGATCGCGGCGCAGGTCAGCCGGGCGCTGGCGCGTGGCGAGCGCAATCGCTGAGGGGGCGAATATGGCATTTCACGAGGTGAGATTTCCCGCGAATCTGAGTTTCGGTTCGGTTGGCGGGCCGGAACGGCGCACGGAGATCGTGACGCTGACCAACGGGTTCGAGGAGCGCAACAGCCCCTGGGCTCATTCGCGCAGGCGCTATGATGCGGGGGTGGGGCTTCGGTCGCTGGATGACGTGGAGCGACTGCTGGCCTTCTTCGAGGCGCGCGGGGGGCAGCTGCACGGGTTTCGCTGGAAGGATTGGGCGGATTTCAAAAGCTGTTCGCCCTCGCAGGCGGTCGGTTACGAGGACCAGCTGATCGGGCATGGCGACGGGGTGAGCCGGGTGTTCACGCTCTCGAAGCTCTATGCCTCGGGCGGGTCGGAGTATCGCCGCCCGATCACCAAGCCGGTCGCGGGCACGGTGAAGCTGGGTGTTCAGGGCGGCTATCAGGCGGAAGCGGTGGATTGGGCCGTCGATCTGGAGACGGGCCAGGTGACCTTCGTCGATCCGCCCGCCGACGGCGCGCCGATCACCGCCGGGTTCGAGTTCGACGTTCCGGTGCGGTTCGACACCGATGCGGTGCAGGTTTCGGTCCAGAGCTTTCAGGCGGGTGACATGCCGCAGGTGCCGGTCGTGGAGGTGCGGATATGAGCGGTTATCCGGAGGCGCTGCGGGCGCATCTCGAGAGCGGGGCAACGACGATCGCGCGGGCCTGGGCGGTGGCGCGGCGCGATGGCGTGGTGCTTGGCTTCACCGATCACGACGGCGGGCTGGTTTTCGACGGGATCGCGTTCGAGCCGGAGAGCGGGATGACGGCGAAGGCGGTCGCACAGGGTACTGGCTTGGCCGTGGATAACTCGGAGGTCTATGGCGCGCTGAGTTCGGAGGCGATCTCTGAAGCGGATATTCTGGCCGGGCGATATGATGGGGCCGAGGTGCGCGCATGGATCGTGAACTGGGCGGATGTGAGCCAGCGGGCGCTGTTGTTTCGCGGGCATCTCGGCGAGATCGCGCGCGGGGCCGGGGCGTTCACGGCGGAACTGCGGGGTATGAGCGAGGCGTTGGGCGCCGAGAAGGGCCGGATCTATCATCCGCGCTGTTCGGCGGTGCTGGGCGATGGCGCGTGTCGTTTCGATACCGGGCAGCTGGGCTACTTTCACGAGGGGCCGGTGGATTTTGTCGAGGGCTCGGTCGTGTTCGGCTTCGACAGCTTGGGTGGCTTTGCCGAGCGATGGTTCGAGAAGGGTCGGTTTCGGGTGATCTCGGGGGCCGCGGCAGGGCTGGTCGGCGTAATCAAGGTGGACCGGGTACGCGATGCGGGGCGCGAGATCGAACTGTGGGCGCGGATCGGCGCGGATGTGGCGGTGGGCGATGTGGTGCGACTTGAGGCCGGCTGCGACAAGCGGGCCGAGACCTGTAAGGGCAAGTTCGCCAACTTTCTGAATTTCCGTGGCTTTCCGCATATTCCCGGCGAGGATTGGCTGACCGCCTACCCGGTGCAGGGTGGCGGAAATACGGGTGGGAGCCTGTTCAATTGACCGCAGAGGAGCGGGCGGCGCGGGCGGTGGCGATCGCGCGGGTTTGGGTCGGCACGCCATACCTGCATCAAGGCTCGCATCGCGGTGTCGGCTGCGACTGCCTGGGCTTGCTGCGGGCGGTCTGGCGGGAGCTTTACGGCTGCGAGCCGGATGGCGTCCCGGCCTATACGCCGGACTGGGGGGAGGCGGGGCGCGATGAGGCGTTCTTCCGCGGTCTGAGCGCGCAGATGGCCGCATGGAACGGCGTGGAGCGGTCGGGCGATGTGCTGCTGTTCCGGATGCGTGCGGGAGCGGTCGCGAAACATCTCGGGATCGCGGGCGCGGTCGGCGCGGAGCCAACTTTCATTCACGCCTATGCCGGGCACGGGGTCTGCGAGAGTGCGCTCAGCCTGCCGTGGCAGCGCCGCATCGTGGCGCGTTTTCAATTTCGATGAAGGAGCCGGAGAATGGCGACGATTTTGCTGTCAGCGGCAGGGGCCGCGATCGGGGCCGGGTTCGGAGGCACGATACTGGGACTCTCCGGCGCGGTGATCGGACGCGCGGTTGGTGCGACCTTGGGCCGGGCCATCGATCAGCAATTGCTGGGAGGCGGTTCAGGCTCGGTCGAGACCGGCCGGGTAGATCGGCTGCGCCTGACGAGCGCGTCCGAGGGCGATGGGCTCGGGCTGCACTGGGGACGCATGCGGGTGGCAGGTCAGGTGATCTGGGCCACGCGTTTCATCGAAACAAAGCACAAGAGCGGCGGCGGCAAGGGTGAGCCGACCTTTGTCGAATATAGCTATTCGGTGAGCCTCGCGATGGCTCTGGGCGAGGGGGAGATCCTGCGCGTCGGTCGGATCTGGGCGGATGGGACCGAGCTCGATCCGTCCGATCTGAATATGCGGGTCTACACAGGGTCCGAGGATCAGCAGCCCGATCCGAAAATCGAGGCGGTCGAGGGTGCAGGCGCGGTGCCGAGCTATCGCGGGATCGCCTATGTGGTCTTCGAAAACCTGCAGCTCAAGCCGTTTGGCAACCGGGTGCCGCAATTCACCTTCGAGGTGGTGCGGCCGGCGCAGGGAAAAGGCGTGCGCGGCGCGCCCGATCTGACGCAGGCGATCGAGGCGGTGGCGCTGATCCCGGGGACGGGGGAGTATTCGCTCGCGACGCGGCGGGTGAGCGAAGCGGAGTTGCGAGGGGACGGCACCGGGTCGGACCTGATGTATCCGACCGGCTCCTCGCTATCGTTCTTCAGCGGATGGGGCATCGACACTGCGGTGGAGCCGGTAAACCAGCATGCGCCGCACGGCGGGACGGATTTTGCCGCGAGCGTCGAGATGCTCGACGAGGAACTGCCCGGATGCGGTGCCGTGTCGCTGGTCGTGTCTTGGTTTGGGGACGATCTGCGTTGCGACCGGTGTCAGGTGCGGCCGAAGGTCGGTGATCGCGGGCGCGAGGGCAGGGAGATGCGTTGGTGCGTTTCCGGGGCTGAACGACGCGATGTCGACGAGGTGCCGAAGCTCGACGGGCGCTCGATCTATGGAGGCACGCCTGCGGATGCGGCGGTGATCGAGGCGATTGCGGCACTGCATGCGGCGGGCAAGGCGGTGACGTTTTATCCGTTCATCTTGATGGATCAGCTGGAGGGTAACGCGCTACCCGATCCGTGGAGCGATGCGCGGAGCCAACCGAAGCTGCCGTGGCGGGGGCGGATCACGACATCCGAGGCGCCGGGGCGTGCCGGGTCGCCGGATGGGGCGGCGGCTGCCGTCGATGAGGTGGTGACGTTCTTTGGGGCGGCGCAGGTGACCGATTTTGCGGCGTCGGGCGAGACTGTTACTTATAGCGGGCCGGAGGAATGGTCGTTCCGGCGCTTCATTCTCCACTATGCGCATCTTTGCAAACTCGCTGGCGGGGTGGAGGCGTTCTGCATCGGGTCCGAAATGCGGTCGCTTACGCAGATCCGAGGGGCGGGCAACAGTTTCCCGGCGGTGGCGCAACTGGTGCAGCTGGCCCGGGACGTGCGTGCGGTGCTCGGGGCAGAGTGCAAAATCGGCTACGCGGCGGATTGGACCGAGTATTTCGGCTACCAGCCGGGAAATGGCGACCGGTTCTTCAATCTCGATCCGCTCTGGGCCGATGACGATATCGACTTCATCGGGATCGACAATTACATGCCTCTGTCGGATTGGCGGGAGGGCGAGCACCACGCGGACGCGCATTGGGGCACTATCTACGATCTCGATTACCTGCAGTCGAATGTCGAAGGCGGGGAGGGGTTCGACTGGTACTACGCCTCGCCCGAGCATCGCGACGCGCAGATCCGCACGCAGATCACCGATGGCGATCACGGAGAGCCCTGGGTCTGGCGCTACAAGGACATTCGCGGCTGGTGGGAGCATGACCATCACGAGCGGATCGGCGGCGTGCGAATTGAGGAGCCGACGGCCTGGGTGCCGCGCGCGAAGCCGATCTGGTTTACGGAGATGGGCTGCGCCGCGATCGACAAGGGCACCAACGAGCCCAACAAGTTCCTCGATCCGAAAAGCTCGGAAAGTGCGCTGCCGCATTACTCGGACGGGCGGCGGGACGACTACATGCAGATGCAATATCTGCGGGCGATGACATCTTATTGGGGGGATGACGCGCGCAACCCGGTCTCGGAGTTCTATGGCGGCCCGATGGTGGATATGTCGCACGCCCATGTCTGGGCTTGGGACGTGCGACCTTATCCGCAATTTCCCGGGTTGCCGGACCTGTGGGAAGATGCTGCGAATTACGCGCGCGGACATTGGATTTCGGGGCGGGCGACGGCCCAGCCTCTGGCGCATGTGGTGGGCGAGATATGTGCGCTTGCGGGCGTTTCCGTATTCGACGTGAGCGCGCTGCACGGGGTGGTGCGCGGATATGCGATGCCCGGTGGGATCACGCCGCGCGGGGCATTGCAGTCGTTGAGCTTGATCTACGGCTTCGATGCGTTGGAGCGCGACGGGGTGCTGGTGTTCCGGATGCGCGATGCGTCGGTGGATGCGGAGCTTTTGCCTCCGCTGCTGGCGTTGGATGGTGAGGATCAGAGCCTCGAGACGCGGCGCGTCCCGGAGGCAGAGATCGCGGGACGGGTCCGGCTCGCCTATGTCGAGGCCGATGGCAGTTTCGAGACCCGCGCGGTGGAGGCGATCTTTCCTGATGAGGTGGATGGCCCAGCCTCCGCGAGCGAGGCGCCCCTGGCATTGACCCGGGCCGAGGGAATGCGTGTCGTCCATCGCTGGCTCGCCGAGGCGCGCGTGGCGCGCGATACGGTGCAGTTCACGCTCCCGCCTTCGATGGGATGGCTCGGGCCGGGGGATGTCGTGGTGCTGCAGACCGAGGAGGGCGCGCTGCGCTACCGGATCGACCGGATGGAACGCGCTGAAGCGATCCGTGTGGAGGCCGTGCGAGTGGAGTCGGGAATTTACGACCCCTCGGAAGAGACCGACGAGGTGGCGCGGATCGAGAGCTTCACGCCCCCGGTGCCGGTGACGCCGGTGTTTCTCGATCTGCCGCTTTTGACCGGGGCGGAAGATCCTTACGCGCCGCATCTTGCGGTCACTGCAAGCCCTTGGCCGGGGGCGGCCGCGCTCTATTCGGCGCTGGAGGATGCGGGCTATGCGCTCAACACGAAGGTTGAGACGCAGGCGGCGGTCGGGGTGACGCAGGCGATCCTGCCGTGCGCGCAGAGCGGTCTGTGGGACCGTGGTCCCGGCTTGCGGGTGAAGATGCTCTCAGGGGAATTGCACAGCGCCAGCGAGGCCAGTGTGCTCGCCGGGCTCAACGCGATGGCGATCGGCGATGGCTCGTCGGATCGGTGGGAGATCTTCCAGTTCGTCACCGCCGAGCCGGTAGAGCCGGGGGTATGGGATATCTCGACCCGGCTGCGCGGGCAGGCGGGCAGCGACGCGGTGATGCCCGATGTCTGGCCGGAGGGTTCGGTCGTCGTGATGCTCGACGGGGCACGGCGCCAGATCGAGGTCGCGCCCTCGGCACGTAATCTGGCGCGCCACTACCGCGTGGGGCCGGCGGGGCGGGGCTATGACGACCCTTCCTATATTCACACGGTTCAGGCCTTCGCGGGGATCGGGTTGCGGCCACTGTCGCCTTGTCATTTGCACGCAGGGGCGCTGGGCGGCGATCTGCGGCTGAGTTGGGTGCGTCGGACCCGGATCGGGGGCGACGACTGGGAGGCGCTGGACGTGCCTTTGGGGGAGGCGTCCGAGCGCTACCGCGTGCGGGTTCTAGAAGGGCAGACGATCCGGCGCGAAGTGATCGTGAGCACGCCGGAATGGACCTATGGCGCTGCGGAGCGCGCGGAGGACGGGATGATCGCGGCGCCGACCTTCGAGGTGGCGCAGATCTCGGATGTGTTCGGGCCGGGACTGCCGGCGCGGCTGATCTGGACGGGATAAGATGCGCGCGGTACTCGACGGCGATCTGATAACGCTTGCACGGGCGGTGATGCTATGGCCGGAGGAGCGCCGCGTGGAGCGACTCCACCGGCTTTTCGATCAAGTCCATGCGGCCGATCGGTACTGCAAGAGGTTGCGTCGTGTGCACCCCTGCTGGGGCAATGGCGCGATCCTGAGCATGGCGCTGAGGATGCCGCGGGCGCGGGCAGGGCCGGGCGATCCGCGCTATCTGTCCGCGCTAGGCTGCGTCTGCGCGGGGCTCGCCACGTGGCAATCCATGCGGCAGCCCGTAAACCGAAATGATCGAACGCCCCTTCCTCTATCCGCCGAAAAACCTATGTGTTAGGTTCTTGCGCGCGAAGAGGGAGTAATCCGATGAACAAGCAGATGGCAAAGGTTGCAACCGTCGATCCGGTCTGGACGCAGATTTGCGACGAGGCGCGGGCAGCGGTGCGTGACGAGCCACTTCTGGGCGCGCTGATCCATGCGGGGCTGTTGCATCACCCGACGCTGGAACGCGCGCTGGCCTACCGTTTCTCGATGAAGCTGGCCTCGGCGGAGATGAGCGAGCAGATTCTGCGCGAGATCGCCGAGGAAGCTTTCGCGGCCGATCCCGATCTGGGGCAGGCGGCCCGCGCCGATCTCGTCGCCGTGCATGAGCGCGACCCGGCCTGCCACCGCCTGATCCAGCCGTTGTTGTTCTTCAAGGGGTTCCAGGCGCTGCAAAGCTACCGGATTGCGCATTGGCTGTTCACGAACGGGCGTCGCGACATGGCCTATTTCGTGCAGATGCGCGCTTCGGAGCTTTTCGGCGTCGACATCCATCCCGGCGCGAAGATCGGCCGCGGCATCATGATGGACCACGCCCATTCGATCGTGATCGGCGAAACGGCCGTGGTGGGTGACAATGTCTCGATGCTGCATTCGGTGACGCTGGGCGGCACCGGCAAGGAAGACGAGGACCGTCACCCGAAGATCGGCAATGGCGTGCTGATCGGCGCCGGTGCGAAGGTGCTTGGCAATATCCATGTCGGCGACAACAGCCGGATCGCGGCGGGGTCGGTCGTCCTCTCGGACGTGCCTTGCTGCAAGACCGTGGCCGGCGTTCCCGCGAAGATCGTCGGCGAGGCGGGCTGCGAGCGTCCGGCAAGCGAGATGGACCAGCTGCTGCACGGCAGTTGAGCAAAGCTCAGATGGAATAGAGAGGCGGGGCTTCGGCCCCGCTTTTTTGTTGCCTCGCGAAAAGCCTCCAGGCCTTCTCGAATGACTGCGCATCGTCCCCTTGGTGAAAATCTCCCTAGGGCGAGTTCGCGAATGCGAAGAGGGGGGCAGCGCGCCCCTCTTCAACGTCTCGAAACGTACGGGCAGGTCAGGCCAGCATCAGCATCGGGTTCTCGAGGTTCTCGCAGATCGCCTTGAGAAGCTCCGCGCCGAGCGCGCCGTCGATCACGCGGTGATCGACCGAAAGCGTCATCGACATGACGGTCGCCACCTCGATCTCCCCCTCGTCATTCACCACCGGCTGCTTGATGCCTGCACCGACGGCGAGGATCGCGCCATGCGGCGGGTTGATGACCGCGTCGAAATTCTCGATCCCGAACATGCCGAGATTGGAGATCGCGAAGCTGCCGCCCTGATACTCATGCGGGGCAAGCTTGCGGTCGCGGGCCCGGGTCGCGAGGTCCTTCATCTCCGCCGAAAGCGTCGAGAGCGATTTCGCCTCGGCATCTTTCAGCACCGGCGTGAACAGCCCGCCTTCGATCGCGACCGCGACGGCCACGTCCGAGGGCTTCAGCTTGAACACCTTGTCGCCGGCCCAGACCGCATTCGCATCCGGCACCGATTGCAGCGCCAGCGCGCAGGCCTTGATGATGAAGTCGTTGACCGACAGCTTCACGCCACGACCCTCGAGCTGCTTGTTGAGCTGCGAGCGGAATTTCATCAGCGCGTCGAGCTTGACCGAACGACGCAGGTAGAAATGCGGGATCGTCTGCTTGGCCTCGGTGAGGCGCGCGGCAATGGTCTTGCGCATCCCGTTGAGCTCGATCTCCTCGTACTCGCGACCCTCGTACATCTTGGCGATGGCAGAGGAGGATACCGTCGGCGCGGGCGCCGAAACGGGGCTCGCATCCGCGGATTTCGGCGCGTCCGACTTGGCCGGGGCTGCCTTGCCACCTTCGGCGGCTTCGACATCGGCCTTCACGATGCGACCCTTCGGGCCCGAGCCCTTGAGCGAGGCCAGATCGACGCCCTTGTCGGCGGCGATGCGGCGCGCGAGCGGCGAGGCGAAGACGCGCTTGCCATCCGCATCCTGCGGCGCGGCAGGCGCTTTCTCGGTCTTCGGCGCGGCGCCTGCACCTTTCGAGCCGCCGGCTTTCGCGCCGCTTTTCTCGGCGGGGGCGTTGTCGGCTTCCTTGGTCTCTTCCGCGTCCTCGGCCGCTTCGGCCTGAGCCGCGGCCGGGGCAGGGCTTTCGGCCTCGTCCACGGCGGAAGCGTCTTCGCCTTCTTCCAGCAGAACCGCGATCGGGTCGTTGACCTTCACGCCGGAGGTGCCTTCGGCGACGAGGATCTTGCCGATCGTGCCTTCATCCACAGCCTCGAATTCCATCGTGGCCTTGTCGGTCTCGATCTCCGCGATGATGTCGCCCGAGGAGACTTCGTCACCCTCTTTCACGAGCCATTTCGCGAGCGTGCCTTCCTCCATCGTGGGCGACAGGGCGGGCATCAAAATCTGGGTTGCCATTGCGCTATCCCCTTACCGGTAGGTGACTTTTTTGACCGCATCGACGACCTCGTCCGAGGTCACGAGCGCCAGTTTCTCGAGGTTCGCCGCGTAGGGCATGGGCACGTCCTTGCCGGTGCAGTTGATCACCGGGGCGTCGAGCCAGTCGAAGGCGCGCTCCATGATCACGGCCGACAGGTGGTTGCCGAAGCTCGCGACGGGGAAGCCTTCCTCGACGGTCACGCAGCGGTTGGTCTTGCGCACCGAGGCGAGCACCGTGTCGTAATCCACCGGGCGCAGGGTGCGCAGGTCGATCACTTCGGCGTCGATGCCCTCTTTCTCGAGCTTGTCGGCGGCTTCGAGCGCGTGGCTCATACCGATGCCCCAGCTGACGATGGTGACATCCGCGCCTTCGCGCCAGATCTTCGCCTTGCCGAAGGGGATCGTGAAGTCCTCCAGATCCGGTACCTCGAAGCTCCGCCCGTAGAGGATCTCGTTTTCGAGGAAGATCACCGGGTTCGGATCGCGGATCGCAGTTTTCAGCAGGCCCTTCGCATCGGCCGCCGAGTAGGGCTGCACGACTTTCAGGCCCGGAACATGGGCATACCATGCGCCGTAATCCTGGCTGTGCTGTGCCGCCACGCGGGCCGCAGCACCGTTCGGACCGCGGAACACCATCGGTGCGCCCATCTGGCCGCCCGACATGTAGAGCGTCTTCGCTGCCGAGTTGATGATCTGGTCCATCGCCTGCATGGCGAAGTTGAAGGTCATGAATTCGACGATCGGGCGCAGGCCACCGAAGGCCGCACCGACGCCGAGACCGGCGAAACCATGCTCGGTGATGGGCGTATCGATCACGCGGCGGTCGCCGAACTCGTCGAGCAGGCCCTGCGTGACCTTGTAGGCGCCCTGGTATTCGGCGACTTCCTCACCCATCACGAAGACGGTGTCGTCGGCGCGCATTTCTTCGGCCATCGCGTCGCGCAGCGCCTCGCGAACGGTCTGCGTCTTCATCGGCGTGCCTTCGGGCCAATCCGGCGTGGTGTCGGGCTTGGGCATGTCGTCGCCGTCGTCCGAGGACTTCGCCTTGGCCGGAGTTTTCGCGGGTTCGTCGCTGTCGTCGCTCTCGGCGGCGTCCGACCCGGTGTCGGGCGCTTCGGCCTCTTCCGCGGCGGAGGCGTCTTCGCCTTCTTCCAGCAGCACCGCGATCGGGTCGTTGACCTTCACGCCGGAGGTGCCTTCGGCGACGAGGATCTTGCCCAGCGTGCCTTCGTCGACCGCTTCGAATTCCATCGTGGCCTTGTCGGTCTCGATCTCGGCGATGATGTCACCGGCCGAAATCTCGTCGCCCTCTTTCTTGAGCCATTTCGCCAGCGTGCCCTCTTCCATCGTGGGCGAGAGCGCGGGCATCAGAATCTTGGTTGCCATCTGTCTTTCCCCCCTCAGGCGTTCTGCGGCGCGACATCGGTGTAGATGTCGGTGTAAAGTTCATCCACGGAGGGCTCCGGGCTCTCCTTGGCGAAATCGGCGGCGCCGTTGACGATCGCCTTGATATCCTTGTCGACCTGCTTGAGCTCGTCCTCGGTCGCGTGCTTGCCGGTCAGCAGGAGCTGACGGACCTGCTCGATCGCGTCACGCTCTTCGCGCATCTTCTGCACTTCTTCGCGGGTCCGGTATTTCGCCGGGTCCGACATCGAGTGGCCGCGATAGCGATAGGTCTTGATCTCGAGGATGTAGGGGCCCTTGCCCGCGCGGCAGTGCGCGACCGCCTTCTCGCCGGCCTGCTTCACCGCCAGCACGTCCATCCCGTCGACTTCCTCGCCGGAGATGCCGTAGGCAATGCCGCGCTCGTAGAAGTCGGGCGACTTGGTCGCGCGCTTCACGCTGGTGCCCATCGCGTACTGGTTGTTCTCGATCACGAAAACGACCGGAAGATCCCAGAGCTGCGCCATATTGTAGGTCTCTGCGACCTGACCCTGGTTCGCCGCACCGTCGCCGAAATAGGTGAAGGTGACGTTGTCGTTGCCCTTGTACTTATCCGCGAAGGCGAGGCCCGCACCGATCGGCACCTGCGCCGCGACGATGCCGTGGCCGCCATAGAAATGCTTCTCTTTCGAGAACATGTGCATCGAGCCGCCCTTGCCCTTCGAGTAACCGCCGTCGCGGCCCGTGAGCTCGGCCATGACGCCTTTCGGGTCCATCCCGCAGGCGAGCATGTGCCCGTGGTCGCGATAGGAGGTGACGCGCTTGTCGCCTTCCTTCGCCGCAGCCTCGAGGCCGACGACCACCGCTTCCTGCCCGATATAGAGGTGGCAGAAGCCGCCGATCAGACCCATGCCGTAGAGCTGACCGGCCTTCTCTTCGAAGCGCCGGATCAGCAGCATGTCGTGGTAATATTGCTTGAGTTCCTCGGCCGAGACATTCGCGCCCGCTTTGGCGCCGCTCGCCGAGCCTTTCCGTGCTGCCATTGGTCAGACCTCCCTTGGCCGGAATAGTTTAGCGTTAAACCATTCCTTACAGCAATGCCGGGCCGAAGGCAATGACCCCGCGGCATCGGAGGGCGGGAATGGCGCTCACGTTTCAACTAGGGCCGGTGAGGCAGTTTTCGAGCGATGTTTGTGCCGCAAAAACGGGCAGGCCGAGTAGCCTCTCAGCGGATCACGATCTCGTCGGAGCGCATCGCGCCCAGCACTTCGCGCGCCTGGCTGTCGAGAAGATCCAGATCGAGGTAATCGTCGGAGAGGCGATGGGTCAGGTTGGCCATCCGGTCGACCTTGGCGCGCAGCGCATCGCGCTCGGCGCGCTTGGCGTCGATCTCCGCTTCGATCTGCACGCGGCTGAGAATGCCGTAGCGTCCCTGTACGGCGGCGAAGGCGAAATAGGCGCCGAGCACCACCGCCACGGTCACGAAAATCAGAGGCCCGATCGTGGGGCGTCTCATAACCATTGTCCTGCCTCTCTTCCGTATCGGCCGCGCTCCGTCCCCCGGAGCCGCGTCCTGACCTCTGCCGGGCCCTTTATCTCGAATCATGTCACATGTGATTCGTCATTGGAATCCCCCCTGCGATCAATTCTGCAAAGATTCCGCGCAGAGTTGCGCGTCGGCGAATTGTCTCGCATGCACCGCCCTTGGTTGCGCACAAACTTGTTCCCACCCGCGCATCTGGCTACGCAGGCGCTAATGGAAACGCGCGCATGTGAGCATCTCCGGATTCATCGAGGCGATCGGATCGAAGAAGATTCGGCTCTTCGGCATCACCGCGCCCCCCCGCCGCCGACGCGCGACGGTCCGGCCCTCGTCGCTATCGTGAAGACTATCGGTGATTACATCCTCGAATGGCTGGAAACGCACACGGTGACCGGCGCGCGCCACGTCTGTCTCTACGACACTGGCTGCACCGACGATACGCTGGCGAAGATCGGCACACGATACGCTTCAGCGCCCGGGCGCTGGAACCGGTGACTGAATATGCGGATACCTCAGAAGAAGATGTCCTCGGCCTCCTGTGCCACGGATACGAAATCCGCCGAGGATGACGGGAAGACCCCGGCATGCACCTCGCGCTCTGCGGGCATGGTGTAACTCGCCTCGACCGCGTCCAAAAAGCTGGCGATTTCGTTCGAAATCTCGCCCTGGAAGGCATTGTTCGTGTTCGGAGGAAGCGCCGATCGTGCTTCGCTCAGCAAGCGCACCAACGCGGCCCGGCTATCCCGCAGGGGACCATCGCGGTCGGCGCGGACCATATCTGTCATGCCGTCCAACGCGGCGCCGAGTTCTGCCGCGAGGCTCTCCATGGCCCTGACCGCAGAGATATCCGCGCCGCTCTGCTCGTCCGGGGAAAGGAAGACCGCGGCGCTCGACTCCTGCAACAGGGCCAGGCGGACGATCCCGGCGATCCCGGCCGCGATCTCGAGTGTGCAGTCGCGCAGCTGCTCCGACACTTCGAGCGTCGCTCCGCCGTCCGGCCCCAGACGGCCGGAGACCAGGGTCGCGTTTATCCCGAGCAGCTGGATGCGTTCGTCGAGACGGGATATTTCCGCGGCGGACGCGGCACTGCGGGCGTAAAGGGCCGAGAGAGCGGCCATGTCCGGCGCGATCCGATCACGCTGCGCTGCAAGTTGCTCTGCCCCGGTCGCCAGCCGGCGGGCGCGTTCGGCCACGCCGGCCAGTGATCTTGCCAAGGGAGCCTCGGCGATGCCGGCGAGTTCGACGCGCGCGTTTTCGACCTGCACTCCCATCCGATCGAACTCCGGCAGGGCGGCCTCGATGCCCATCCCCAAGTCGTCGATCGCCGCGTGCAGCTGTCGCTGCGCGAGCGCCCGGGCGGCAGGTCTTACGCCCGCCGGACCGGCCTCGCCGCGCGCCGCTATCGCCTCGACATGTTCCAGTCTCTGCCGTGCCGCGTCACCGCATTGAAGATGGGTCACCGCGCTTTGGAGGGCGGATCCGAGACGTTGCCGCGCTTCTCCGACCTGTTCCACGGCCCGGAGCGGCAAGGAATTGCCACGCAGCGCACGGAGCAGAGCAGAGATTTCCCTTCGAACATCCCCGATGTCTTGCGCGGTCCGTTTCATGCCGCGGATCTCCGGGGCGAGGTGGGCCAGTTGCCGGTCGCCCTGCGCCAGTTCCTCCCCCAACTCTGCCACCGCGCGATCGATCCTGTCGAGTATTGTCCGGGCCTCCGTGGCGAAGCGCGCCAACGACCCCTCGTTCATGGCGCGGCTGACGACGAGGGCATTGGTCGCGATCATTCGCGCAAGCCGAATTCTGCGGACCTGAGCGGGGATCAGAGCACGGATCTCTGCGGCATTGCCGAGCAGCATTTCGGCCGCCTCGTCGAGCATGCCGAACTGGGCTTCGACCTGTTCGAGGAGCGCCCCGACGTCGCGCGCCGCCTCGTCGAGCCGTTTCAATCCCTCCTGGCCGGACGCCTCGGAGACGCGTCCCAGCATGGTCTGCATCGTACCGAGATCGTCGAGCCGTGCGAATAGCGCGGTCGATGCATTCAGGAAGACGGCTTCCAACTCGCCCGCCAGCTGCGCCGAAACTGTTCGGAGAGCGGCAAGCGACAGCGTGATATCATCGGTCATGCCGCACCGACCCGCATCTCGTACCGCGCGATCTCCGTCGCCAGCCCCGGCAGCGGAACCGCCCGTTCAGCGGCGCCGATGCGCATCGCCTCACCGGGCATCCCCCACACGACCGAGGTCGGCTTGTCCTGAGCGATGGTCTGGGCGCCGACCGCCCGCATCTCGGCCAGCCCGCGCGCGCCGTCATCGCCCATGCCCGTCATCAGGATCCCAAGCGCCGCCGGCCCGGCGGCGATCGCCGCCGAGCGGAACAGAACATCCACTGAAGGTCGATGCCGTGCGACATAGGGCCCATCGAGAATCCCCACGCGATAGCCCGCGCCTTGCCGCCGCAGAATGAGGTGGCGATCGCCCGGTGCGATCAGCACGCTGCCCGGGACGGGGCGGTCGCCATCGACCGCCTCGCTGACACTGACCGAACAGAGACCATCGAGCCGCCGGGCGAAGGCCGCTGTGAATTTCTCCGGCATGTGCTGGACGATCACGACCGGTGGCGTCGTCGGGGCAAGCCGCGGAAGCAGCGTCGCCAGCGCCTCCGTCCCCCCGGTCGAAGCGCCGATCACCACGAGCGGCCCGACGCCGGAGGGGATCGGCGCGCCGGGACGTGGCGGAGGCAGGATGACGTCGGCCGTAAGTTTCGGCCCAGGCGAGAGCTGGGTCGGCTCTGCCTTCAGGCGGGCGGACGCGCGATCGCCGAAGCCGCGAAGTCCGCCTGCCTTCGCAGCGGCGCGTACGGCATCGGAGAGCCGGATCTGTGCTTCCTGCCGGGCCTCGGGTGAGGTCAGGCGCGGCTTGCCCACGACCTCGCGGGCCCCAATTTCCAGCGCGCGCATCGCGGCATGCGAGCCGGCATCGGTATGGCTCGAACAGACGACGACGGGCAGCGGGTGCTGTGCCATTATCTTGGCCAGAAAAGTCAGCCCATTCATACGCGGCAATTCCAGATCCAGCAGCATCACATCGGGCAGCGCATCGCGCATTTTCTCGGCCGCGTCGAAAGCATCGCGGGCGGTCGCGGTCACCCGAATGGCCGGATCCGCGCCCAGAAGTTCGCACAGCGCCTTTCGCGCGGAGGCGCTGTCATCGACGATGAGAACCTTGATCTGCGCCATCATGTTGCTCCTTCGTTGCGGAACACGCCGGGGGCCATCTGAACGAGCGAAGGCACCTGCACGATCATGGACTCGGAATGGCCGACGATCAGGTAGCCGCCGCGACGCAGGTGTCGGGCCAGCGCGGCGAGCACCCGGTGCTGCGTCGGCGGATCGAAATAGATCAGGACGTTGCGCAGCATGACAACGTCCAGACCGGTTTCGATCGGATAGGGTATCTCCATCAGGTTCATCGGTGCGAACCGGACCCGCGCACGGAGTTCCGGCACAATTCGTGACTGCCGAACCGGGCCTTTCCTGCCCTGCATGAGATAGGCGTCGCGCAGTGCCGGGGGGACCGGCTCCAGATCCGATAGCGGAAAGACGGCGTTTTGCGCGATCTGCAGCACCCGGTGAGAGATGTCGGTGCCGAGTATGGCCCAATCCAGCCGGCGATCAGCCTGTGCCGCGCGGGCCAGCAGCATTGCCGCCGACCAGGCTTCGGCCCCGGTCGAGGCTGCCGCGCTCCAGAGCCGGAACCGGACCGTCCGTCCAGCGGGCGCGGGCGCGAGGCATTCGGGAATGATACGCTCCTCCAGAAAGCGGTAATGTGCCGGCTCCCGGAAGAAGTCGGTCTTGTTGGTGGTTATCAGATCGATGATCCGGGGCAATTCTTCGCGCATTGCTCCATCGTCGAACAGGTGACCGAGATATGCGTCCAGCGTGGGGAGGCCGAGCGCGACCATACGCTTGCGCAGGCGCGACTCGATCATCACGTTTTTAGACTCCCGCAACCGGATGCCGCTGACCTCGTGAACGAGGTCGCGGAACCGATCGAGCCTGGCGTGGCTGGTGCTGGTTGCCGCGTCTACCATTGTCAGGCGGCGAGTGCGGCCGACGCGAGAACAGCGACATCGTCCGCGAAGAGCCCTTCGACATCCAGCACTGTCACGAAGGCGCCGTCACGCCGACCGATGCCGGCCACCATAGATTCGTGCCATTTCAGCAAATCCGCCTCGGCCAGCGGCCGGGTGACAGCCTCGTCGAGCTCTGTCACCTCGATTACCTGGTCGACCCGGAGCCCGACACTGTGATCGGCCTCACCATCGCCGCGCAGCCCCAAGACAATGATCCGCGTATCTGGCGCGTCATCGCAGTCGGGGCGTCCCAGAAGACGGCGCAGATCGATCACCGGTACCGAAGCGCCGCGACGGTCGATCAGCCCCAGCAGATGTGCGGGCGTTCGGGGCAGTGGAGTGATTGGCCGCACGTCCAGAATTTCGACCACGGGCGCAACGGGCAGAGCGAAAAGCGTGTCCGCCAGTCCGAAGGTGACGACGGTACGGTGGTTCTGTGTCATGTCTTCGCATCCTTGCTGTGGGACTTGTGTCTGATCATGCAGCGTTGCGGCCGGCCCGGGTGAACTGAGCATCCAGCTCGTCCTCGCTGACGGTCATGTCGAAATCGAAACCACCGGACTTGGGTGGCGATTTGGGCTGCGTGGCCGCTGCCCGTCGTTGCGGTTTGCGGCCGGTGGACGTGGACGACGCCGCGTGCCCGGCGGGAGCGGCCATCCCGTCAGCCAGCCGGAACAGCGACATCGTCGCGCGCAGCGTCTCGGCCTGAGCCGACAGCTCTTCGGCGGTCGACGACAACTGCTCGGACGCCGAAGTATTTTCCTGCGTGACCTTGTCCAGCTGCTGGATCGCCAGATTCACCTGTGTGGCGCCGGTGGCCAGTTCCTGACTGGCGCCGCTGATCTGGCTGACCAGTTCGGCGGTGCGTTCAATGTCGGGGACCAGACCGTCGAGCATCCGGCCGGCATCCTCGGCGGCCTTGACCGTGTCCGAAGACAGTCCGCTGATCTCCCCGGCCGCGGTTTGGCTGCGCTCCGCCAGCTTACGCACCTCGGAAGCGACCACGGCGAAGCCTCGGCCATGTTCACCTGCGCGCGCGGCTTCGACCGCCGCGTTGAGAGCCAGGAGGTCGGTCTGGCGCGCAATTTCCTGCACCACCATGATGCGCTCGGCAATGGTCTGCATCGCAGTTACGGCGCGCGACACCGCCAAGCCCGAAGCCCGGGCGTCCTCGGCCGATTTCTTGGCCATGCCCTCGGTTTCGGACGCGTTCTCGGCCGTCTGCTTGATGCTGGCGGTCATCTGCTCCATCGAGCTCGACGCTTCCTCGGTCGAAGAGGCCTGTTCGGTCGCGCCCTGGCTGAGTTGTTCTGACGTGCTCGCCATCTCGCCGGCGCCCGAGGCGACGTTGCTGGCACCGCCGGTAACTTCGCCGACGATGTCGCGCAGCTTCTCGACCATGATGTTCTGCGCGCGCAGCAGATCGGTCACCTCGTCGTTGCCGCGCAACGTGGCCGTTTGCGTCAGATCGCCGTCCGAGACGCGGCGCGCCAGTTCGATCGAGCGATTCAGCCCGCGCGAGATCGTCATCACGATCCACGTGGCTGTCAGGGCGCCGAGCACCACGGCGGCGATCATCAACCCGATCACGGTCTGTCGCGCTTTGGCGTAGAGCGCATCGGTGTTCCGGATCGCCTCGGCCATGATGGCATGGTTGGAAGCCAGAATTGCGTCGAGGCTTGTCTGCATTTCGGTCCACTGGGCTTGTCCATCGCTCGACACGAGCCGGTAGCCCGACAAAGCCCCGTCGTTGTCGGCCATGACCATCGCGCGATTGTTGATGTCGCGCAGCTTGGCGTTGATGTCGGTATAGGTGGCGATTTCCGCCTTTCCCTCGGGTGTTGCCAGGGCAAGCAGGTCGGTGACCAACGCGTCATGGGCCTTTCGCCCGGCCGCCAGTTCGCTGCGCAATTCGGTCCGCATGGAAGCGCGTTCGCTCAGCAGATATTCCCGCACGTTGCGCTGGATGCGCAACTGCTCGGCATTCAGTTGCTGGGACAATTCGATCCTGCGCGCGGAGTTGTTGACCAATTCGCCCAAACGATCGTTGAGGCGTCCGAGATCGCGGATCGCGAATGCGAGGCCAGTGCCAGCGAGGGCAATCAGAAGAACGAATGTGGCGGCCAGTTTGAGTTTCAAGGTAAATCGCATCAGGCATGCTCCGGTTGCGGTGTTGACCCCGCGGACGTTGCGCCGGGCCTTTCTGGTTGGGCGGTTCGCCCGATGAGAAAATCGCCGAAGATCGTCGAGAGGTCGGGTATCGTGACGAAGCGGCCGGACCAGCGTCCGACGGCGGCGACGTAGCGGGGCGGCCAGCGGCTGCCGACCGGAGGTATGCGTTCGATGGATTCGGGCGGGATGCGCGTGACCTCATGCACGCTGTCGGCGAGAATGCCGACAATGCTGCGCTGGTCTTCGAGATCGAGATCGAGGACCAGAACACGGGCCGCGATCCCCCCGGTGGCGCGCGGCATTCTCAGCGGAACCCGCAGGTCGGCGAGCGGCACCACGGCGCCGCGAACGTTGATCAACCCGGCGACGAAATCGGGCGCACCGGGCACGCGGGTCATGGCGCCCGGTTCGAGTACCTCGCGTAGCTGCGCTGTCGGGACCGCCAGTGTTTCACCGGCGAGGTGAAAGGTGACGAGATCACCGTCGAGCGCGCGGGGGTCGCTGTTCAGGGTCATGCCGCCTCCTGACCGGTTTCGGCCTCGCTATGGCCGCGCGCGACTAGTTGCGGGACGTCGAGGATCAGCGCCACCGCGCCGTCGCCCAGGATCGTCGCGCCGGAGAATGCCTTGAGCCCGGCATGCAGCGGCGAGAGCTGCTTGATGACGGTCTGATTGGTGCCGATGATGCGGTCCACCACCAATCCGACGCGGCCATCGCTGCTGGTCACGACGATCACCTTCTGATGCGGGCCGGGGGCGCCGGGACTGTCCAGCAGATGGCGCAGGCGCAGGAAGGGCACCAGGCTGTCGCGAATGTCGAGAAATGCGTTGCCGCTGTCGGGCATCGCCATCTCGGCGGGAAGCTCGACGATCTCATCGACTGCGGCCAGCGGGATCACGAAACGTTCGTTCGCCACCTCGATCAGCAGACCGTCGACGATGGCGAGGGTCAGCGGCAGGCGCAGGGTAACCGTCGTGCCGTGGCCGGGTTCGCTCGTGACCTCGAGCGTCCCGCGCAGCGCCTCGATCGTGCGCCGCACCACGTCCATGCCGACTCCGCGCCCCGACAGCTCAGTCACCGTGGCCGCTGTCGAGAAGCCCGGAACGAAGATGAGTTGGAAGAGCGCGTCGTCGCTCAGCTCGGTGGTTTCGGCGATCAGCCCGCGCTCCACGGCCCGGTCGCGGATCGCGGCACGGTCGAGACCGCGTCCGTCGTCGCCAAGCGAGATCAGCACCTCGGCCCCGGAGTAGCGGGCCTTCAGCCGGATTTCTCCGGTCTCGGGCTTACCCATCGCGCGCCGGGTCGCCGCATCCTCCAGGCCGTGGTCGGCGGCGTTTCGGATGATATGCATGAGCGGGTCCGTCAACCGCTCGACAACGGTCTTGTCCAGCTCGGTCTCCTCGCCCTCGACCGTGAAAGTGAGCGACTTTCCCAGACTGCCGGTCAGATCATGGACCAGCCGGCGGAAGCGTCCCGTGATCGCGCCGATCGGGGTCATGCGGATCGACATCGTCGTGTCGCGCATCGCCGTGGTCAGGCGCTGAATGTCTTCGGCCACCGCGATCAGCCCGGGGTCGCCGGACTGTGAGGCCAGTTCGATCAGCCGGGCCTCTGCGATCACCAGTTCCCCGACACGGTCCATCATGTCGTTGAGGCGCTCGGCCGGCACCCGCATGAGCGCACCGGAGCCGCGGCTTGCCCCCTCCGCGGGCCGGGCCGGCGCCGGATCGGTTGCGGGTTCCTGTTCCGGAGCCGCAGATTCCTGGCTCGCGCGTTGCGGGGGCAGGGGGTCCGCCAGCTCCGACGACTCGAGTTCGAGGCGGAGGCCGTTCTCGTGGAACAGGAAGACGCCGCGGATATCGTCCTCGGTCGCGGTTGAGTCGATCCACGCCTCCCATCCGAGGTAGAGCTGCAGCGGGTCCAGCGCATCGAGGGGCGGAATCTCGTCGGTCAAGGCAAGGATCTGCGCCGCGCCAAGGTGTTGCAATTCCTCCAGTACCAGTTCTGGTCGGCCGCCCAGCGTTGGCGTGTCCGGTGGCAGGAAAAAACGCAGGTGCCTGCCGGGCGCGGCCGGCGGAGCGTCGGAGGTGAGATGGTCGGCGAGCCGCTTGAGGATGGCGTTGCCGTCATCGCGCGCAGCCCCGGATAGCAGGCCGGCAACGTGATCGCGTGCCGCGAGACTGATCGTGATCAGGTCTTCGTCCACCGGCACCGTCCCCTCACGTACAGCAACGAATGCCGTCTCGAAGTCATGCAGGAAACCGGCGATGTCGGTGCGCCCGAACATCGCGCCGGATCCCTTGAGGGTATGCAGATCGCGGAAAACCCCGTCGATCAGCCCACGGTCCCCCGGGGCGTCCTGCAAGGCCAGCAACTGCTGCTCCAGGCTTTCCACGAGGCTCTCGGCCTCCGCGCGGAAGGTGTCGAGAGAGTCTTCGTCCATCATGTCCCCACCACCTTGCCGATTACCGAAAGGAGTTTCTGCTGGTCGAACGGCTTCACCATCCAGCCGATGGCTCCCGCCGCGCGGGCCTTGTCCTTGATCGCGGCTGCGGTTTCGGTCGACAGGAAGACGATTGGCACGCCGAGGTTGGCGGGGCGTGCCCGGAATGCCTGGCAGAACCCCAGCCCGTCGAGCCGTGGCATGTTCTGGTCCGTGATGATCGCATCGAAGCTACGGGTCCGGCTGATGTCCAGCGCGTCCTGCCCGTCCACCGCAGTGGCCACGTCGTAGCCAGCGCTCTTCAAGGTCGTGGCGATCATTTGTCGGACCGACAGGGAGTCGTCGACCACCAGAATACTGCGTGTCATCTATTGAAACCTCAGTCGGAATTCGAAGGCGTCTCGGAAAGCGCGCGCGGAAAGAGATGACCGGAGCCTCGCGACCGAGATCGCCGCGCAATCGGGGAAGTTGCGGAGGCGCCAGCCCCGTAACGTCGAGCCGGAGGCATCGGGAGTCGGTTGCATGAACGAGACCTCGTGTTTCTTGGGCCGGGAACAAAGCGGTCACACGAGGCATAGCAACGCCGCCTTAAGGCTTCCCTAAAAACGCCGCTGAATTTGCCGCCGTCTCGATCGGAGAAACGAAACCGCTGGGAATCGCGGTGCAAGGGGAGTGGATATGCGTGGCGGCGGCGACCACGCCAGCGCCCTGCGCTGTTTGACCGCTGCGAACCCCAAGGCGAACGCGCCGCAAGAGACCCGACAGACCCGCTTTGCGGGGGCTTCGCGTGGAGGCTCGCCGAGCATGAAAAGGGGCTGCCGCGCCTTAGATCTGGTAAAAATAAAAAGAGGGCGCGGTAGGTTCCGCGCCCTCTCAGCGTTCATCGTCTGCCCACCGATCCCATCGGCGCGGCAGCGGGTATGCGCATGCCGTTGCCTCCATTCCGACACGGCGTCGGAGGTGTCCAACCGGCAGCTATGAATCGGGCAGCGCCCCCTGATCGGTAACCGATCTTACCCGGCCACAGACGCCGCATGGATCGAGGTGATCGCATCTTCCAGCATCGCGTTGAATTCCTCGTCCGACTGCTGGGCCGAGAGGCCCTCGGTCAGCGCGCGCGAGAAGGACGCGATCATGCCGGTGTTCTTGGCCAGCTTCTCGTTCGCCTCGTCGCGCGAATAGCCGCCCGAGAGCGCCACGACCTTCAGCACCTTCGGGTGGTCGACCAGCGGCTTGTAGCGGTTCGGCTCGGTCGGCAGCGAGAGCTTCAGCATCACCTGCTTGCCCTCGGGCACTGCGTCGAGATGGCTCAGGATCTCGGCCAGCAGCATCTGCTCGGCCTCGTCCTTGTCGGAGATCGAGATCGTCACTTCCGGTTCGAGGATCGGCACGAGGTCGTGGCTGAGAACCTGCATGCCCAGCTCGAACTGCTGATCGACGATCGCCTTTATGCCGCCGACATTGGCCGCCGAGATCACCGAGCGCTCCTTGGTGCCGAAGATGCCCGCCTTCACGGCACGCTCCAGCAGAGCGTCGAGGTTCGGGATCGGCTTCATCAGCTGCACGCCGTGCTCCTCGGCCTCGAGGCCCTTGTCGATCTTCAGGAAGGGCACCACGCCGCGCTTTTCCCAAAGATAGGTGGCGGTGGGGGTGCCGTCGATGTCACGATCCATCGTCTGCTCGAACAGGATCGCGCCCACCACTTTCTCGCCGGTGAAGGCGGGGGATTTGATGATCCGCGAGCGCATCTGGTGGATCAGGTCGAACATCTCGTCTTCGCTGTTATAGGCATCTTCCTCGATGCCGTAGAGCCGCAGCGCCTTGGGGGTGGAGCCGCCCGACTGGTCGAGGGCCGCGATGAAGCCGTTGCCCTCGCGCATCTGCTCGGTCTGCTTGGCGTTGGACATGGGAATTCCTCCTGCGGGATATAGGGTCGTCTGAAGGGATAGTTTCCGCGCCGGTGCGATGCAACGCTGGTGACGCTAACATATCGAAACGGCGCGCATTTTGGCGTGTCCTCGCCGGCCCCGCCCTCGCGCGCCTTGAAACGCTGCGCGAAAAGACAAGGCCGGGGCGCTTTCACAGCCCCGGCCCGATCCGTTTGCTCTTTCCTGTCTCCCGCCCGTTTTCAGGGCGCGCGGCTCAGCTTTGCTGGTCGAGCGCCGCCACGCCGGGCAGGACCTTGCCTTCCATCCATTCGAGGAAGGCACCGCCAGCGGTAGAGATATAGGAGAAATCCTTCGCCGCACCGGCCTTGTTGAGCGCGGCCACCGTGTCGCCGCCGCCCGCGACCGAGATCAGCTTCTCCTCGCGCGTCAGCTCGGCCGCTTTCGCCGCCGCCGCATTGGTCGCCGCATCGAAGGGTGCGATCTCGAAGGCGCCGAGCGGGCCGTTCCAGATCAGCGTGCGCGAGTTCTCGAAGACCTTACTGATTTCCTCGACCGATTTCGGTCCGGCATCGAGGATCATCGCATCCGCGGGACAGGCGTCATTGGCCACGGTCTCGTTCTCGGCCCCCGCCTTGAACTCGCGCGCCACGACCACGTCGACGGGCAGGTGGATCTTGCAGCCCGCAGCCTTGGCCTTCTCCATGATCTCCTTCGCCGTGTCGGCCATGTCGCGCTCGGCCAGCGATTTGCCGACGTCGATGCCTTGCGCCACGAGGAAGGTGTTCGCCATGCCGCCGCCGATGATCAGGTGATCGACCTTCGCCACCAGATTGCCGAGCAGGTCGAGCTTGGTCGAGACCTTCGCCCCGCCCACGACTGCCGTCACCGGACGCTCGGGATCGCCAAGCGCCGCCTCGAGGGCTTTCAGCTCGGCCTCCATCAGGCGACCGGCCGCGGCGGGCAGGATCTTCGCGATGCCTTCGGTCGATGCGTGCGCCCGGTGCGCGGCCGAGAAGGCGTCGTTGACATAGACCTCGCCAAGCGCGCCCATCTCGGCGGCCAGCATGGGGTCGTTCTTCTCTTCGCCGGCGTGGAAACGGGTGTTCTCCAGCAGCAGAACCTCGCCCTTCTGCAGCGCGCCCACGGCTTCCTTCGCAGGGCCGCCGATGCAGTCCTTTGCGAATTTCACCGGAAAGCCGAACGCCTTCTCCAGCGCGGGCACCAGCGGCTCGAGGCTCATCTCCGGCACGACCTGCCCCTTGGGGCGCCCGAAATGCGCCAGCAGCACCGGCTTGCCGCCCTTCGACATGATGTCCTGCACGGTCGGCACGATCTTCTCGATCCGCGTCGCGTCGGTCACTTTTCCGTTCTCCACGGGCACGTTGATATCCACGCGCACCAGCACGACCTTGCCGTCCAGATCGACCTCGTCGAGGGTTTTCCAAGCCATGATATCACTCTCCCAATCTGCGCAGGGGGCCATCGCGAATGTGGCCCGCTCCCGCGGCTTGCGTTCTTCTTGCCTGCGGCGATGGGTCGCGTCAACACGGCGGACCGAACTGCGGCGCTTTGTCCTTGCCGCGCAAGGGCCTCGCTCCTATGGTCGGCCCAAATTTCAACGGAGGACCCAATGGCCGATATCAAGGATCCCGAGAACACGATCATCATCGAGCTCAAGGACGGGCCGGTCGTGATCGAGCTGCTCAGCGACGTCGCCCCGAAACATGCCGAGCGCATGAAGCAACTCGCCCGTGACGGCGCCTATGACAACGTGGCCTTCCACCGCGTGATCGAGGGCTTCATGGCCCAGACCGGCGATGTCGCGAACGCCAATATGGAAAAGGACTACAATCCGGGCCGTGCGGGCACGGGCGGGTCGCAATATCCCGACCTTCCGGCGGAATTCTCGAAGCTGCCGCATGATCGCGGGACGCTGGGCGCTGCGCGCTCGCAGAACCCGAACTCGGCCAATTCGCAGTTCTTCATCAACTTCAAGGACAACCACTTCCTGAACGGTCAATACACGGTCTATGGCCGCGTGATTTCGGGGATGGAGCATGTCGACAAGATCGCGCGCGGCGAGCCGCCGGCGAACCCCGACCGGATGATCTCGGTGAAGGTGGCCGCCGATGCGTAATATCCTGCGCCGCACCGTCCTCGCCGCCGCCGCGAGCCTCGTCGTCTCGGCGCCCGCCGCCTTCGCGCAAGACAGCTCTGGCGTGCCGGATACCGGCGGGCCGAAGCTCGTGCTGCAGATCGGCGGTCAGACCGAAGGCAAGGTCGTGATCGACCTGCTCACCGACAAGGCCCCGAAAGCCGCCGAACGCCTGATGAAGCTCGCCAAGGAAGGCAAATACGACGATGTCGTCTTCCACCGCGTGATCGACGGCTTCATGGCCCAGACGGGCGATGTGCAATTCGGCAAGAAGGGCGGAGATACCTCGATGGCCGGGATGGGCGGCTCCGATCTGCCCGACCTTCCGGCGGAATTCTCGAACATCTCCTTCCAGCGGGGCATCGTGGGCATGGCCCGCTCCGCCGATCCGAACTCGGCGAATTCGCAGTTCTTCATCATGTTCGCCCCTGCGCCCCATCTCGACGGGCAATATACCGTCGTGGGCCATGTCGTGAGCGGCATGGACGTGGTCGACAAGATCAAGAAGGGCGACGCGGCGCGCAACGGCGTGGTCGAGGATCCCGATTACATCGTCAAGGCGACGGTGGAAGACAAGTAAGACGGGCAAGGGGGCTTCGGCCCCCTTTCTCATGCGCAGGCAGTCACTTTCGGCTTGGCCCAAATATCCCGGGGGGTGAGGCGGGATCAGCGGCCTTCCAGTGGAAGGACGCCCCGGCGAACGCCCGAAGCGCAAGCGAAGGGCCGTCAGCGCGGGGGCAGCACCCCCCCAGCTGTCACAGCCGCGCGATGCGCTCGGTCAGGAGCGTGTAGAACCCTTCCGCGTCCAGATCGCCCATGAACATCGCATTCGGCGCCCGGTCGGTCACGCGCCACCAATCGGCGACGGTCATGCCCATGGTCAGCTCCGACGTCGTCTCGATCTCGACATTGATATGCCGCCCCGTGAACAGGTCGGGCTTGAGCAGATAGGCGATCACGCAGGGATCGTGCAGCGGCGCGCCCTCGGAGCCGTATTTCGCCATGTCGAAGCGCTCGAAGAAATCGGTCCAGCTGGCGACCGCATGGCCGACGCGGGTG
This sequence comes from Thioclava nitratireducens, assembly GCF_001940525.2. NCBI lineage: Bacteria > Pseudomonadati > Pseudomonadota > Alphaproteobacteria > Rhodobacterales > Paracoccaceae > Thioclava > Thioclava nitratireducens. The sequence continues at coordinate 2,511,391 of NZ_CP019437.1, read as the reverse complement.
CCGAGATTGCGGAACGCCTCGACGCGGGCGCGGGTGGTGAGCGCCTTATGCGTCACGTCGAGCGGCATCACCACCAGAGGCACGCCGGATGTGAAAACGATCTCGGCGGCCTGCGGGTCGACATGAATGTTGAATTCGGCGGCGGGGGTGGTGTTGCCCACCTCGAAATAGGCGCCGCCCATCAGCACGATCTCGGCGATCTTCTCGGCGATATCGGGGGCGCGGCGCAAGGCGGTCGCGATATTGGTGAGCGGGCCCAGCGGGCAGAGCGTCACGCTGCCTGCGGGATGGTCGCGCAGCGTCTCGATCAGGAAGTCGACCGCGTGCTGCTCCTGCAGCGGCATCTGAGGCTCGGGCAGTTCGATCCCGTCGAGCCCGGTCTTGCCGTGGACATATTCCGCCGTGACCAGTTCGCGCGCGAGCGGCCGGTCGCAGCCCGCATAGACCGGCACATCCGTGCGTCCGGCAAGTTCGCACACCACGCGCGCGTTCTTCGAGGTCAGCGGCAGCGGCACGTTTCCGGCGACGCAGGTGATGCCCAGGACTTCCAGCTCGGGGCTGGCCAGAGCCAGCAGGATCGCCACCGCGTCATCCTGTCCGGGATCGGTGTCGATGATGATCTTGCGCGCCATGTTCGCCTCCTTCGTGGGTTCCGCGCGACCTTGGCGCGGCGGCGCGGCGATGTCCAGATATGGGGGCGGATGACGGTGAGGCGCACCAAATCAACAATACCTATGCGTGTGTTCGCCCCGAAGCTTTCCAGCCACCGGCCACATTTGGCCACATTCGGTCTTTAGACAAATTGCTGCAGGGAAGGACACCCAGACATGAACCAGCATCACGTTTTCATTGCAGCGCCCGCTTCGGGGGGGATGAGTGGCAGGATGGCCCGCACGCTTGGCTGCGGACAGGACGCTCTGGCCCGCGCAGGCTATGGGCAGGCCGTGATCGGTGCAGCAGCCAGTGGCCGTGTCCATCTTGATTCGCAATTGATCGGCGATGCGGCGGCGGGGCTCTATCACCTCTTCGCCCGAGCCCAGGAACGGGCCGAGCGGTTTCGCGCAGCGCTGGCCGGGACGGTCGGTCGCGTGGTGCTCTACGCGCCGAGCTACGAAGACTATTACCCGGCGCTCTGGCGTGACCTCGCCGCCCGCCGCCCGCTCAAGCCCTTCGCCGAGCTGACGCCGCGCCTGATGGCGCGCCCGCGTCGCTGGGTCGACGTGGTGCGTGATCTGAAGGCGGGGCTCGAACCCCGCGAGATCATCGTCTTGCCGCATGGCTCGCAGATCGGCGAGGCGCTGGCGGCGCTGGTGCCGGGCGCGTCGCTCGAGCCCGCGCCCGATGCCGAACCCAACCATTCCGATACGGTGATTGCGATGATGCAGCGTCTGCATCATTCGGGCGTCGTGATCGGGCCGAAGCAGAAACGCCGTCTGGCGCGGTTCCACGAGCATCAGCCGCAGGGCACGCCGATTGCGGAGTTCGACGCGCTCGACCGGGTCTCGCTGCAGCGCCGCTACGAGCAGGATCTGGAGCAGATGGCTGCCATCGACGGCGTGCGCATCGGCCCCGACGAAGCGTTGCAGATCGCCGCCCAGTAAACGGTTCGGTTCGCTCCTTTGCGAGAATGAAAAAAGCGGCGCCTTCTGGACGCCGCTTTCTCTTTTCGGAGGCACGCTTGCGATCAGCCGTCGAGATCGACCTCGTCGATCAGCTTCAGCGCGGTCGGGCGCAGTTCTGCCAGCTTCGCGAGGTCCAGCGTGTCGGGCGTGAACTCGCCCCAGCTTTGCACCAGCTCGGACCGCGCAACGCCCGGCTTGATCGGGAATTCGTGGTTGGTCTGGGCGTAGATTTCCTGCGCCTCATCCGAGACGAGGAATTCCATCAGCTTGAGCGCGTCGTCGCGGTTCGGCGCGGATTTGGTCATCGCCATGCCCGAGACGTTCATATGGGTGCCGCCTTCCTCGAAGACCGGGAAGGCGATGCGCACGGAATTGGCCCATTGCGCCTGCTCGGGATCGGCGAGCATCTGGCCCATGTAATAGGTATTGCCCAGCGAAATGTCGCATTCGCCCGCCCAGATCGATTTCACCTGGCTGCGGTCATTGCCCTCGGGCGTCTTGGCGAGGTTCGCTTTCAGCCCTTCGAGCCATTCCTTGGTCGCCTCTTCGCCGTGATGGGCGAGATAGGCGGAGGTCAGCGCGACGTTGTAATCCGAGGTGAAGGAGCGGGTGCAGATGCGGCCCTTCCATTTCTCGGAGGCGAGGTCTTCATAGGTCGTCACCTCGCCATCGGCCACGCGCTCTTTCGAGGCATAGACGATGCGCGCCCGCGAGGTCAGGCCGAACCAGTGGTTTTCCGGATCGCGGAATTCGGCCGGGATCGCGTCTTGCAGCGCCGGGTCCTCGACCGCCTGCGTCACATCCGCATTCACCACTTCGCTCAGCCGCGCGATGTCGACGGTCAGCACCAGATCGGCGGGGGAGCGGTCGCCCTCGGCTTTGAGGCGCTCGACCATGCCTTTCTCGACATAGGCGATGTTCACCGCGATCCCGGTCTCTTCGGTGAAAGCGTCGAGCACGGGCTGGATCAATTCAGGCTGGCGGTGGGAGTAGATGTTCACATCCGCAAGCGTCGGCGTGGCGAGGGCCGTGCCCATCAGGGCGAGGGCGAGGGTCCGGGTCATTGAAGTCTCCATTCGCGTTTTCGTGAGCGAAGAGGTAACGGCGGTTCACGAACGCGTCAATGCCTGAGTGAAATAATCGGAAATAATTTGCCGGCGCGCTTCCTGCCTCATTATTGGGCGTTCGATTTCGCAATAAGCAGGGGCAGGGCGTATTTTTCGAAATTGTTCCTTTCACCGATGCCCTCGCTCCGTCATCGTGAAGAAACGCGACATCCTATTGCGGGAGCGAGACTTATGGCGATCCATGCCAGCATCTATCACTTGACCCATTACCAATATGACCGCCCGGTGACGCTCGGCCCGCAGATCATCCGCCTGCGTCCCGCGCCGCATTCGCGGACCCGGGTGATCTCGCATTCGCTCAAGGTCTCGCCCGGCGGGCATTTCGTGAATCACCAGCAGGACCCCTATGGCAACTGGCTTGCGCGCTTCGTCTTTCCCGAGCCGGTGACCGAGCTGAAGATCGAAGTGGACCTCACGGCGGATATGACCGTCTACAACCCGTTCGACTTCTTCACCGAGGAATATGCCGAGGAATGGCCCTTCGACTATCCCGAGGAGCTGCGCGACGATCTGTCGATCTACCGCACGCCCGAGCCGGAAGGCCCGCGTCTGGCGCAGTTCATCGGCGAGATCGACTACACGATCAAAGGGACGGTCAATTTCCTCGTCGCGCTCAATGCGCATATCTCGAAGGTCGTCGATTACACGATCCGCATGGATCCCGGCGTGCAGACGCCAGAGGAGACCTTGGAGAAATGCTCGGGCTCTTGCCGGGACAGCTCGTGGCTACTGGTTCAGGTCCTGCGCCATCTCGGCTTCGCGGCGCGGTTCGTCTCGGGCTACCTGATCCAGCTGAAGCCCGATCTGGAGGCGCTCGACGGGCCGTCTGGCACCGACCACGACTTCACCGACCTGCACGCGTGGTGCGAAGTGTTCATCCCCGGCGCGGGCTGGATCGGTCTGGACCCGACGTCCGGATTGCTGACCGGCGAGAGCCATATCCCGCTGGCCGCCACTCCGCATTTCCGCAATGCCGCGCCGATCTCGGGGGGCTTTTCCTCGGTCGGCAGCCCGGAGGTGAGTTTCGCCTTCGACATGACGGTGGACCGGGTGGCCGAACATCCTCGCATCACCAAGCCGTTCTCCGACGAGGCATGGGGCCGGCTCAATGCGCTGGGACGCAAGGTGGATGAAAGCCTGAAGGCGGGCGATGTGCGCCTGACGATGGGGGGAGAGCCGACCTTCGTCTCCATCGACGATTTCGAGAGCGACGAGTGGAACACCGCCGCCGTGGGCCCGCAAAAACGCGCGCTGGCCGATGAGCTGATCCGGCGGCTGCGCGACCGCTTCGCGCCGGGGGGCTTTCTGCATTACGGGCAGGGCAAATGGTATCCGGGCGAAAGCTTGCCGCGCTGGACCTTCTCGCTCTACTGGCGGCGCGACGGCAAGCCGATCTGGCGCGACGAAGATCTGATCGCCAAGGAGGGCGACAAGACCGGCGCGGGCCCGGAGGAGGCCGGCACGCTGATGCGCGGCATCGCGGAGCATTTGGGGATCGAGCCCGATCACGCGCAGCCCGCCTATGAAGACCCGGCTGAATGGATGCTCAAGGAAGGCAACCTGCCAGAGAACGTCACGCCCGAAGACAGCAAGCTGAAGAACCCCGAGGATCGCGCCCGTTTCGCCCGGGTCTTCAATCGCGGGCTGGAGACGCCCACGGGCTACATCCTGCCGGTGCAGCGCTGGCAGGCCAAGGCGCAGCCCGGCCATCGCTGGCGCTCGGAGAAGTGGAAGACCCGGCGCGGCAAGCTGTTCCTGATCCCCGGGGACAGCCCTGCCGGGTTCCGTCTGCCGCTGGGCGCGCTGCCCTATGTCCCGCCCGCGCAATATCCCTATCACTACGTCACCGATACCTCGCTGCCCAAAGGCGATTTGCCCGATTTCCATGCCGAGATGGAGAAGGCCGTCGCGAAGGGGTTGGTCGACAAGCCCACCGAGGAACACAGCCAGCCCGTCTCCGAGGCGCAATCGGCCGAGCCGGGCCAGACCATCGTGGAGCAGGATCTGGATACGATCGACGGCGTCGTGCGCACCGCGATCTCGGTCGAGCCGCGCGACGGGCGGCTGTGCGTCTTCATGCCGCCGACCGAGGATCTGGAGGACTATCTCGAACTGATCGCCGCCGCCGAGGAAAGCGCCAAGGCGATGGGGCTGCCGATCCATATCGAAGGCTACGCCCCGCCGCATGACCCGCGCCTCAACGTGATCCGGGTCGCGCCCGATCCCGGGGTGATCGAGGTGAATATCCATCCCGCTCATAGCTGGGAGGACTGCGTCGCCACCACCGAGGCGATCTATGAGGAGGCCCGCCAGTCCCGGCTGGGGGCCGACAAGTTCATGATCGACGGGCGCCATACCGGCACGGGGGGCGGCAACCATGTGGTTGTCGGCGGAGAGACGCTGCTCGACAGCCCCTTCCTGCGTCGCCCCGATCTGCTGAAATCGCTGATCCTGATCTGGCAGCGGCATCCCTCGCTGTCCTACCTGTTCTCGGGCCTCTTCATCGGCCCAACCTCGCAGGCGCCCCGGATTGACGAGGCGCGGCACGATACGCTCTACGAGCTGGAAATTGCGCTGAGCCAGATCCATCCGCCCGAGGCAGGCAACGTCCCGCCGCCGTGGCTGGTGGACCGGCTGCTGCGCAACATGCTGACCGACGTCACCGGGAACACGCACCGCGCCGAGATCTGCATCGACAAGATGTTCTCGCCCGACGGGCCCACGGGGCGACTTGGCCTCGTCGAATTTCGCGGCTTCGAGATGCCGCCGGACCCGCGCATGTCGCTCGCCCAGCAGCTTCTGTTGCGGGCCATCATCGCGCGGTGCTGGAATGCGCCGGTAGAGGGGCGTCCGGTGCGCTGGGGGACGGTGCTGCATGACCGCTTCATGCTGCCGCATTACCTGTGGGAGGATTTCACCGATCTTCTCGCCGATCTGCGCCGCCACGGTTTCGATCTCGATCCGCAATGGTTCGAGGCGCAATCGGAGTTCCGTTTCCCCTTCTGCGGTCAGATCGAGGCGGAAGGCGTTCACTTGGAGATCCGTCAGGCGCTGGAGCCGTGGCATGTGTTGGGGGAGACCGGCGCCATTGGCGGTACGGTTCGCTATACCGACAGCTCGGTGGAGCGTCTGCAGGTGAAGATGACTTCGCTCCATCAGGACCGCTACAGGGTGATGTGCAACCGTCGCCCCGTGCCGCTGGCGCGGACGCAGGAGAGCGGGGTCTCTGTCGCGGGAGTACGGTTCAAGGCATGGCAACCTGCAGAGGCGCTGCATCCGACGCTGCCGGTCAATGCGCCGCTGACCTTCGACATCTATGACGACTGGACGGGCAGGGCGATCGGGGGCTGCGTCTACCACGTGGCCCATCCGGGGGGGCGCAACTACGATACCTTCCCGGTGAACGGCAACGAGGCGGAAGCCCGCCGACTGGCGCGCTTCGAGGGGCACGGTCACACGCCGGGGGCCTATCGTCCGGAACCGGAGCCCCCCCACCCGGAGTTTCCCCTGACGCTTGACCTGCGACGTCCTGTCGGGCTGAGTTGATCCGAGCCTAACGGAGACCCTATGCAAAGCCCCGATACGCCCGACGCTGCGAGCCCGCTCGAACAGCACCCACTTCTGGCGGGCTATGCGCCTGTGCCCGGCGTGGCCGACGAGCTGTTCGAACGCTCCGGCGCGATGCGGCGGGTCTGGCGGCCCTTCGTGGAGAAGTTCCTGCAGCTCGAACCGGGGGAAATCCCCCAGCGGTTCGAGCGCGGCAATCAATACCTGCGCGACGCGGGCGTCTATTACCGGCAATATTCCAACGACGTTCTGGCCGAACGCGAATGGCCGCTTAGCCATATTCCCGTCGTGCTGCATGAAAGCGAATGGTCGAGTATCTGCGAGGGGCTGGCACAGCGCGCCGATCTGCTGGAGGCGGTGATGGCCGATCTCTACGGGCCTGGCACGCTGGTCTCCAACGGACACCTGCCGCCGGAACTCATCGCGGGCAATAAGCACTGGATGCGCCCGATGGTGGGGGTGCAGCCCAAGGGGGGGAACTACCTGCATTTCCTCGCCTTCGAGATCGGGCGCTCGCCGGACGGGTCGTGGTTCGTGCTGGGGGATCGGACGCAGGCGCCCTCGGGGGCAGGCTTCGCGCTGGAGAACCGGATGGCCACGGGGCGCATCTTCCCCGAGAGCTTCCCGCGCGATCATATCCACAAGCTCGCCACCTTCTTCGGTGATTTCCGCGCCGCGCTGGAGACGCTGGCGGGGCGGGCCGATGGCGATATGCGCCGCGCCGCGATCCTGACGCCGGGCCCGGCCAATGACAGCTACTACGAGCACACCTATATCGCGCGCTACCTCGGCCTCTCGCTTCTCGAAGGCGAGGATCTCTTGGTCCAGAACGGCGAGGCGATGGTCCGCACGATCGAGGGGCCACAGCCGCTGGGTGCCCTCTGGCGGCGGATGGATGCGGGCTTCGTCGATCCGCTGGAGTTCGATCCCGCCACGCAGATCGGCACGCCCGGCCTGATGGAGGCGGTGCGCGAAGGCAATCTGGCGATGGTCAATGCGCTGGGCGCAGGGGTGCTGGAAACCCGCGCGCTGATGGCTTTCCTGCCGAAGATCTCGCGGGTGCTGACCGGGCAGCCGCTCGCCATGCCCAATATCGCGACATGGTGGTGCGGCGGCGCGTCCGAGCGTGCCCATGTCCGCGCCAATGCGGCCAACATGATGATCGGCCCCGCGATGGCGGTGGATCTCCCGTTCGATCTGGATGCCGCGACCGCGCTGGGCGGGCAGTTCCGTTCGGGGGCGGAGGCGCCGATCGCGGATTGGCTGGAGGCCGAGGGCGGCAAGCTCGTGGGGCAGGAGGCGGTGACGCTGTCGACGACGCCCGCATGGCATGACGACGGGGAGGGCGGCGGCGCGATCCGGCCCTGTCCGATGACGGTCCGCGTATTTGCGGCGCGCACGCCGCAGGGCTGGCAGTTCATGAAGGGCGGCTATGCCCGGATCGGGCCAGAAGGCGATGCGACCGCGCTCTCGATGCAGCAAGGCGGCGCGGTGGCCGATGTCTGGATCGTCTCGGACAAGCCGGTGCCCTCGGCAAGTATCGCGCCGCGCCAGACTGGCACCTTCCGGCGCAAGATCCCCGGCACGCTGCCTGCGCGCGCCGCCGACAACCTGTACTGGCTCGGCCGCTATATCGAGCGCTGCGAAGACTCGATCCGGGTGATCCGCGCCTATCACCTGCGCCTCGCCGCGACAGGCAGCCCGGAAGACCCGCGGCTTGCACGGCTTGCGCAATTTCTCGGAGCGCATGGCTTCGACATCTCGCAACCGGTGCCCGACGCGCTGTTGCAGCGGCTCGATGCGGCGCAGGCCTGCGCGTCGAAAGTGCGCGACCGGTTCTCGACCGATGGCTGGCTCGCGCTGAAGGATCTGTCGAAGACCGCCCGGGAGATGGTGAATACCGCACGCCCCGGCGACGATGCGGCCCGCGCGATGGGGGTGCTTTTGCGCAAGATCACGGGGTTCTCCGGGCTCGTGCACGAGAACATGTATCGTTTCGAGGGCTGGCGCTTCCTGTCGATCGGGCGGGCGCTGGAGCGCGCCGACGGGCTGGCCGCGCTGCTGATCCGTTTCACCGCCGAGGACGCACCGGAAGGAGCGCTCGATCTGGCGGTGGAGGTCGCCGACAGCGTCATCACCCACCAGCGCCGCTACCGGGTGCGCACCAACTTGGAGACGGTGCTGGACCTGCTGGTGCTCGACGCCGCCAATCCGCGCGCAATTCTTTTCCATATCAACGGTTTGAAAGCGCTTCTTGATGAACTCCCCGGTGCGGAGGTCGCCGGGCGTCCGGGCGATCTGCTGCGCGCGCTCATGCCGCTGCGCACCCAGCTCTCGGTGATCGAGCCCGAGGAGGTCACGCTGCAGATGTTACAGCAGATCCGGTCGGACCTGTTCCGGCTCTCCGATCTCGTGTCGCAGAAATATCTGAGGTAATCCGATGCGTTACGAGGTGAAGCTGAAGTTGACCTACAGGTATAACGCGCCATCGGATCATGCGCGGACCCTGCTGCGGGTGCTGCCCTCGGACATCGCGGGGCTGCAAACCGTCACATCGCGGGTGCTCAGCTTCGATCCTCCGCCCGACGAGCGTCACGAGTCGCGCGATTTCTTCGGCAATGGCATGACCTCGGCGGTGTGGCACGCGCCGGTCGCCGAGATCGGAGTGACGCTGAACGCCAGGATTGAGCGCGGGCTGGCGGAGCCGGGGCTGGACCTGTCGTCGCCGCGCGAGGAACTGGCGCAGGAGATCGCGCAATTTCGCAGCCTCGCGCCCGACGCGCCGCATCACTTCCTCGCGCCCTCGCGCCGCGCCTCGCCGACCAAGGCGATGACCGAGTTCGCCCGGGCGCAGTTGCAGCCGGGCCAGACCGCGCGCGGCGCGATCGAGGCATTGGGGCGTGCGCTGCACCGGGAGATGCGCTTCGATGCGGGCGCGACCGATGTCAACACGCCCGCGGCGGAGGCATTCGCGAACCGCCACGGCGTCTGCCAGGATTTCAGCCATATCATGATCTCCTGCCTGCGCGGTGTGGGCATCCCTGCGGGCTACGTCTCGGGCTTCCTGCGAACCTATCCGCCGCCCGGCCAACCGCGTCTGGAAGGCGCGGATGCGATGCATGCCTGGGTGCGCGCATGGGCGGGGGCGGAGACCGGTTGGATCGAATTCGACCCCACGAACGATCAATATGCGGGCGAGGATTACATCACCGTCGGCTATGGCCGCGACTATGACGACGTGCCGCCTTTGCGCGGGGCGATGCGCGGGGCGGGCGGTCAGCAAAGCGCGCAGGCGGTGGACGTGATCCCGCTCGATTGAGGCGGTGAACGGCGCGCTGCGGCGTGACCCCGTGCCTCGGACGCACGAAAGCTTCACCCGCTCGTGACCCGCGACGTCACGGCATTCATTGACCACGTGATCAAAGCACGATTTACTCCTCACCAGTTTGTGTTTGAACCGTCCCACGATGTCGCGTCCGCGCGACCGTTGAGGGGGCAGCGGCACACACGAGAAGACCAACCAACAGGAAGGACAGACCATGACCATTCGCTCGATGCTTTTGGCGGGGGCTGCCGCGGTGATGATGACCGCAGGCGGGGCCGGCGCCAAGACGCTCGTTTACTGCTCGGAAGCGTCGCCGGAAGGCTTCGATCCCGCGCCTTACACCGCGGGCACCACCTTCGACGCCTCTTCGCACCCGGTCTACGACCAGCTCGTCGAATTCAAGCCGGGCACGACCGAGATCGAACCGGGCCTCGCGGAAAGCTGGGACGTCTCGGATGACGGCCTCACCTACACGTTCAACCTGCGCAAGGGCGTGAAATTCCACTCGGTCGAGGGCTTCACCCCGAGCCGCGATTTCAACGCCGATGACGTGATTTTCTCGTTCGACCGTCAGGGCAACAAGGACAACCCCTATTACGCTTACGCGCCGGGCGTGTCCTATGAATACTATGCCGGCATGGATATGCCGACGATCATCAAATCGATCGAGAAAGTCGACGATTACACGGTGAAGTTCACCCTGTCCGAGCCGAACGCGCCGTTCCTCGCCGACCTCGCGATGGACTTCGCGTCGATCCTGTCGAAGGAATATGCCGACAAGCTCGCCGGCGAAGACCGCAAGGCCGACATCAACAACGTGCCCGTCGGCACCGGCCCGTTCTCCTTCGTGGCTTACCAGAAGGACGCCGTGATCCGCTACAAGGCGAATCCGGACTACTTCAAGGGCAAGACCCCGGTCGACGACCTGATCTTCGCGATCACCCCCGATCCGGCGGTGCGCATGCAGAAGCTGCAGGCGGGCGAGTGCCAGATCATGCCGTACCCGGCGCCGGCCGACATTCAGGCGCTCAAGGACGACTCGAACATCAAGGTCGACGAGCAGCCCGGTCTGAACGTGGCCTACCTCGCCTACAACACCACGCAGGCTCCGTTCGACAAGGTCGAAGTCCGCAAGGCGCTGAACATGGCGATCAACAAGGATGCGATCATCGACGCGGTCTTCCAGGGTGCGGGCCAGGTTGCCAAGAACCCGATCCCGCCGACCATGTGGTCCTATAACAAGGACATCAAGGACGACGCCTACGATCCTGAGCAGGCTAAGAAAATGCTCGAGGATGCCGGCGTGAAGGACCTCGAGATGAACATCTGGGCGATGCCCGTGCAGCGGCCCTACATGCCGAACGCGCGCCGCACCGCGGAGCTGATGCAGTCGGATCTCGCCAAGGTCGGCGTGAAGGCGAACATCGTCTCCTACGAGTGGGGCGAGTACCTGAAGAAGTCGAAAGACCCGAGCCGTGACGGCGCGGTGATTCTCGGCTGGACCGGCGACAACGGCGACCCGGACAACTTCCTCGCGGTTCTGCTGGGCTGCTCGGCGGCCGAAAGCGGTGCGAACCGTGCCTTCTGGTGCAATCAGAAATTCGACGATCTGATCACCAAGGCACGTCAGAGCAACGATCAGGCCGAGCGCACCAAGCTCTACAAAGAGGCTCAGGAAGTCTTCAAGGAACAGGCGCCGTGGGACACCATCGCCCACTCGACCGTGTTCATGCCGATGTCCAAGAAGGTCACCGGCTACGTGATGAGCCCGCTGGGCGGTCACGACTTCTATGGGGTGGACATCTCGGAGTGATCCTGAGAATACCCGTCTGATTGAGGCGTCCGGGAGACCGGGCGCCTCGCAATACTTTCAGGGGCCAAACATCGGAGACCGATGACCGCGGGCGCGACAGGGTGCGGCGGGCAGGGGCTCCACGAAGGTTCCGCAGAGAACCGCAAACAGGACCGGTGACATGTTACGTTTCATAATCGGCAAGATCCTCTGGCTGATCCCTACGCTGATCGGCATCACGATCGTGGCTTTCGGCTTCGTTCGGGTGCTGCCCGGGGATCCCGTGCTGCTGATGGCAGGCGAGCGCGGGCTGAGCCCCGAACGCCATGCCGAGCTGGCGCATCAGCTGGGCTTCGATCGCCCGCTCTGGCAGCAATATCTCGAGTTCATCTGGCAACTCGCCCATGGCAATCTCGGCGACAGCCTCGTGACCCACAAACCCGTGCTCGGTGAGTTCTTCGCACTCTTCCCGGCCACGCTGGAGCTGGGCGTCTGCGCGATGTTCCTCGCCGTGGTGATCGGCGTGCCGATCGGCGTGATGGCCGCGATCAAGCGCGGCTCGTGGTTCGATCAGGCGACGATGGGCACGGCGCTGGTGGGCTATTCGATGCCGATCTTCTGGTGGGGCCTGCTGCTCATCATCCTCTTCTCCGGCATTCTGCAATGGACGCCGGTCTCGGGGCGCATCTCGCTGATGTATTACTTCCCCAACGGCACCGGCTTCATGATCTGGGATGCGCTGATGTCGGGGCAGTCCGGCGCGCTCACCTCGGCGCTGAGCCACCTGATCCTGCCCGCGATCGTGCTGGCGACGATCCCGCTCGCGGTGATCGCGCGCCAGACCCGCTCGGCCATGCTTGAAGTGCTGGGCGAGGATTACGTGCGCACCGCACGCGCCAAGGGGATGCCGCCGCGCCGCGTCGTGGGCGTCCACGCGCTGCGCAATGCGATGATCCCGGTCATCACCACGATCGGCCTTCAGGTCGGCATGCTGATGGCGGGCGCGATCCTGACCGAGACGATCTTCTCCTGGCCGGGCATCGGCAAATGGATGGTCGACTCGATTTCGCGGCGCGACTACCCCTCCGTGCAGGGCGGGCTGTTGATGATCGCGCTGATCGTGATGTTCGTGAACCTGATCGTGGATCTGCTCTACGGTCTGATCAATCCGCGTATCCGGCATAGGTGAGTGACATGTCCGAAGTGATCGAAACCGATATCCCGGCCGGCACGCGCCGCGCGCAATTCGCCGAGTTCTGGTTCTATTTCAAGGAAAACCGTGGGGCCGTTCTGGGTCTGGTGGTGTTCGTGCTGATCGCGCTGGCCGCGATCGCGGCGCCGCTGGTCGCGCCCTTCGATCCCGATACGCAGTTCCGTGACGCGCTTCTGGCGGGTCCGCTGACCCATGACGCGAACGGGACGTTCCTGATGGGCACCGACGCGGTCGGACGCGACATCCTTTCGCGCCTGCTGTTCGGCGCGCGCTTCTCGCTGTTCATCGGCGTGATGGTCGTGCTGCTCGCGCTCTCCGTGGGCGTGCTCCTCGGCCTGCTCGCCGGCTGGTTCGGCGGCTGGGTCGATACCGTGATCATGCGGGTGATGGATATCATCCTCGCCTTCCCGTCGCTGCTGCTCGCGCTCGTCTTCGTGGCGGTGCTCGGCCCGGGCCTGATCAATGCGATGATCGCCATCGCCATCGTCTACCAGCCGCATTTCGCACGCCTGACGCGGGCCGCGGTGCTGTCCGAGAAGAACCGTGATTATGTCATGGCCGCACAGGTCGCGGGCGCAGGCCATATGCGCCTGATGTTCCGCACGGTGCTGCCGAATTGTCTCGCGCCGCTGATCGTGCAGGGCACGCTGAGCTTCTCGAACGCGATCCTCGACGTGGCGGCGCTCGGCTTCCTCGGCATGGGGGCGCAGCCGCCGACGCCGGAATGGGGCACGATGCTGTCGGAAGCGCGCGAGTTCATCCTGCGCGCATGGTGGGTCGTGACCTTCCCGGGTATCGCGATCCTCGTGACGGTGCTGGCGATCAACCTGATGGGCGACGGCCTTCGTGACGCGCTCGATCCGAAACTGAAGCGGAGCTGAGCCAATGTCCTTGCTGAAAATCCGCAATCTCACCGTCGAATTCGACACCGCTCAGGGCGCGTTTCGCGCCGTGGACGGGATCGATGTCGAGGTCTCCGGCCGCGAAGTGCTCGCCATCGTGGGCGAATCCGGCTCAGGCAAATCGGTCTCTATGCTCGCCGTGATGGGCCTTCTGCCGCCCACCGCGACGATCACCGCCGACGAGATCACCTATGACGGGCGCGACATGCTGAAAATGTCTGGCCGCGAACGTCGCCAGATCATCGGGAAGGAAATCTCGATGATCTTCCAGGAGCCGATCTCCTCGCTCAACCCCTCCTTCACCTGCGGTTTCCAGGTCGAGGAAGTGCTGACGCGTCACCTTGGCCTGAAGGGCAAGGATGCCCGCAAACGCGCGCTGGAGCTGTTCGAACAGGTCGGCATCCCCGATCCCGAGCGGCGGCTGAACAGCTATCCGCACCAGCTCTCGGGCGGTCAGTGCCAGCGTGTGATGATCGCGATGGCCATCGCCTGCAAGCCGCGCCTGCTGATCGCCGACGAGCCGACGACCGCGCTCGACGTGACGATCCAGAAGCAGATCCTCGATCTGCTGATGAGCCTGCAGGAAGAATACGGCATGGGGCTGATCATGATCACCCATGACATGGGCGTCGTGGCCGAGACCGCCGACCGCGTCTCGGTCCAGTTCAAGGGCCGCAAACTGGAGGAGGCCGACGTGCTCTCACTCTTCGAGAACCCCCAGCATCCCTATACGCGCGCGCTTCTGGCCGCGCTGCCGGAAAACGCGACCGGGGACCGTCTGCTGACCGTCGCCGATGGCTGGGAGGGCGTGCAATGAGTGTGATCCTCGAAGGGCGCGACATCACGCGCGACTACATCGTCTCGGGCGGGTTCCTGCGCGGGGCGAAGACGATCCGGGCGCTGCACGGCATCTCGTTCTCGCTCGAGCAGGGCAAGACGCTGGCCATCGTCGGCGAATCCGGCTGCGGCAAGTCCACGCTGGCGCGTATCCTGACGCTGATCGACCCGGCCAATTCGGGCGATCTGTATATCCAGGGCGAGAAGATCGACATCAAGGAAACCAAGGTGACGTCCGAACTGCGCGCCAAGGTTCAGATCGTCTTCCAGAACCCCTATTCGTCGCTCAACCCGCGCCAGAAGGTGGGCGAGGTGCTGACCGAGCCGCTGATCATCAATACCGACATCCCCGCCAAGGAGCGCCGCAAACGCGCCGAGGAGATGCTGGAGAAGGTCGGGCTCGAGCGGCAGCACTACAACCGCTACCCGCATATGTTCTCGGGCGGCCAGCGCCAGCGGATCGCGATTGCGCGCGCGCTGATGCTGAACCCGCAGATCCTCGTGCTGGACGAACCGGTCTCGGCGCTCGATCTGTCGGTGCAGGCGCAGGTGCTGAACCTGCTCAAAGACCTGCAGGACGAGTTCGATCTGTCCTATATTTTCGTGAGCCACGATCTCTCTGTCGTGCGCTATTTCGCGGATGAGGTGATGGTGATGAATGCGGGCGAGGTGGTGGAATACGCCTCGCGCGATCAGATCTTCGCCAATCCGCAGCACGAATATACCAAGACGCTGCTGGCCGCGACGCCGATCGCCGATGTCGAAAAGATCCGCGAGCGGGTCGAACGCCGAAAGGCGTTCTTGGCCGCGGCGGAGACATAAGGGCCGGGCGCCTCAGGGGCCGTTCGGAGTTAAGAAAAGGGGCCCGGGGCGATGCGCCTCGGGCCTTTTCATTTTGCGAAACGCTCTCAGGTCTGATTTTGGCGCGGGGCGACCAGCCCCGGGCCGTGCCCGATCCTCCCCCCGGGAGGGCGCCCCGTGCGCCGCGCCGCGCGGCGCGTTCGCCGCTGAAGCCTTCCACTGGAACCCTTCCGAGACGCGGCTCACCCCAAGGCTCGGGTGCGGCCCTTATCTCCCGGACCACTCCGGCGCGCGTTTCTCGAGGAAGGCTCGCGCGCCTTCGGCGGCGTCCTCGCTCTCCATCACGGCCTTCAAGGTCCGCGCGTTCTCCTCCCAGAGGGGGTCGACCGCGCGGCGCTCGATCTCGCGCGACAGCCGCAGGGTTTCGCGCAGGGCCAAAGGCGCGTTCTTCGCGACCTCCTCGGCCAGCGCCAGCGCCGCGTCAAATGCCTGCCCGGCCTCGGCGCGGCGGGCGATCAGGCCCAGCTCCCACGCCTCCGCCGTGTCGAAAAGCCGCCCCGTCAGCAGTAATTCGCGCGCCCGGGCCGGGGGGATGAGGCTCGCCAGCCGCAACGCGCCGCCCGCGCCCGCAACCAGACCGCGCAGCACTTCTGGCAGGCCGAAGCGGCAGCCCTCTTCCGCCACGATCATATCGCAGCCCAAGGCGAGTTCGAACCCGCCTGCGAGCGCCGCGCCGTGACAGGTGGCGATGATCGGCTTGCTGCGGTGGGATTGGGTCAGGCCGCCGAAACCGCCTTCAGCAAATAGTAACTCCTCGACCTTACCTTCGGTGAATGCGGCGAGGTCCATGCCCGCGCAGAACACCGCGCCTTCGCCGCGAAGGATACCGATCTGCAGCGCGTCATCCGCTTCCAGACGGGCTACCGCCTCGGCCAAAGCGTGGCCAGCTTCGGCATTGATCGCGTTGCGCCGTTCGGGGCGGTTGAGGGTGATGATCGCGATGTTGCCGCGGGTCTCGAATAGGACGGGGCTCATTGGGCGGGCTCCTTGGGTAGGCGGGCGCGTAGCGCGTTGCGGATGATCTTGCCGGTGGTGGTCACGGGCATGTCGTCGATCACGTAGATCGCGCGGGGGTATTCGTATTTCGCGAGCCGTGCGCGGACATGGGCGGCAAGGTCGTCGCGCAGCGCCTCGGTATCGGCATGGCCGGGGCAGAGCGTGACGAAGGCCGCGACGATCTCGCCGCGCAGCGGATCGGGCTGCCCTACGACGCCCGCCATCTGCACCGCCGGATGGGAGATCAGGCAATCCTCGATTTCGGCGGGGCCGACACGGTAGCCGCCGGTCGAGATGATGTCGTCGTCGCGCCCGATGAAGCGCAGCCTGCCGTCTGCGCCGCTGACGCCCCGGTCGCCGGTCAGCAGCCAGCGCCCGTCGAGGCCGGTCACGAATTTCGCCTCTGTCGCCTCGGGCTGATTGAAATAGCCGAGAAACATCACCGGGTCGGGCGCGCGCACCGCGATCGCGCCTTCCTCGCCATCGGGCAGGATCTGACCCGTCTGGCTGTCGACGATCGCGACCTCGTGGCCCGGCACCGGCCAGCCCATAGCACCCGGTTCGGGCGCATCAAGGCTCGCGGCGGACGAGACCACCATGTTGCACTCCGTCTGGCCGTAGAATTCGTTGATCGTGACGCCAAGCGCCTTGCGCCCCCAGTCGAGGAGCTGCGCGCCCAGCGGCTCGCCCCCCGAGGCGACTGAGCGCATATTGAGGCTCCAAGACAGGCTCTCCGGGTCGGCTTTCATCATCTTCAGCGCGGTGGGCGGCAGGAAAGCGTTGCGCACGCCCAGACGCCGGATCAGATCGGCCGCCGCCTGCGCCGAGAACTTGCGGAAGCGGCAAGCCACGACCGGCACACCGTGATGCAGCGCCGGGAGCAGCACGTCCAAGAGCCCGCCGATCCACGCCCAATCGGCGGGCGTCCAGATGCGGTCGCCCGCCTGCGGCAGGAAATCGTGGCTCATCTCGACGCCGGGCAGGTGGCCCAGCAGCACCCGATGGGCATGGAGCGCGCCTTTCGGATTGCCCGTCGTGCCCGAGGTGTAGATCAGCACGCCGGGGGTTTCGGCGCTGGTATCGACGGGGGTGAACTTGGGCGAAGCCTCGGTGAGAGCGGCGTCGAAATCCGCGGCGCCTTCCGGTTGCGTCCCGCCGCCATCGGTGACGAAAACCGTCTCCAGATCGGGCAGCTCGGAGCGGATTGCGGCGATCACCTCGTAACTCGCCGGGTCGGTCACCAGCACCCGCGCGCCGCTGTCGCGCAGCCGGTGCAGCAGCGCCTCGGGGCCGAACAAGGTGAACAGCGGCAGCGAGACGCAGCCCGCCTTGAAGGCCGCGATATGGGCGATGGCGGTCTCGCGGCGTTGCGGCAGCAGGATCGCCACCCGGTCGCCGGTCTCGCGCCCGTCGCCGCCTACGCCCATCGCCGCCAGCACATTGGCGAAGCGGTTCGACGCCTCGCGCAACGCGCCAAAGGTGGTCTCGCGGACTGCGCCGTAGCCGTCTTCCTCGACCTCGATCAGCGCGACGCGGTCAGGCTCGCGCGCGGCCCATTTGTCGCACGTGTCGACGCCGATATTGTAGCGTTCGGGTATGTCCCATCGAAACGCAGCCCGCGTGGCCGCGTAATCCTTGCCGCGTGACAGCACCGGCTCTCCTCCCATTTTGCAAGCGGCGCGGGGGCCGCTTTCCTCCGCCGCTCAGAAAAGCGCGGAGAGCCGGGAATGTCCATCTCCGCTCACGGGCTTATGCGGGGCTTTGCGCTGAGAGCCGCCCCGCCGCCAGCGCGCTGAAGGCCACCATCCCCGTCGCGGTGATCATCACGGCACCCAGCCCGCCCATCTGGTAGCTCAGCCCCGACAGCAGCGTGCCGATCAGCCGCCCGCCCGCATTGGCCATGTAGTAGAAGCCCACATCCATCGTCACCCGCTCGGCCTGTGTGAAGGCGAGGATGAGATACGAGTGGAGCGAGGAATTCACCGCGAAGATCGCGCCGAAGACGAGCAGACCCACGACCAGCACGGTGCTGAGCCACAGCGACGGGGTCGGGTCGATCAGCACGGCGGCGCTGAGGAGCGCAGGCACGGCAAGCAGCGCCAGCGCCCAGTGCCGCGCGGCCCCGATCAGTGCGCTTTCGGGGCGGGACTTGGCCTTCAGGATGCGCGGGGCGGCGGCCTGCACCGCGCCGTAGAGGATGATCCAGAGCGCCATGAAGGTGCCGACGAGGAAGAAGGCCGCGCGGTCGCCCGCATGCGTTCCGTCCGACAGGACCGCATAGAAATAGATCGGGATGCCGACGACGAACCAGACGTCGCGCGCGCCGAACAGGAAAACCCGCGCCGCGGAGAGCCAGTTCACATTGGCCGATTTCGAGAAAACCTCGGAGAATTTCGCGCCCTTGCGCCCGCGCGGCAGGCCCGGCGGCATCGCCACGACGATTGCGGCGAGGATCAGCGCCAGCACCACCGCCATCGCGACCACCGCGTAATCGAAGCCGAGCGCCGCCAGCAGCGCCGCGCCCAGCAGGAAGCCCACGCCCTTCACCGCGTTCTTCGACCCGGTCAGCACCGCGACCCATTTGAAGAGCCCGCCATTGTCGGTGGGCGCCAGCAGCTTCACCGCCGATTTCGAGGACATCTTGGCAAGGTCCTTCGCGACCCCGCTGAGGCCCTGCACGATCATCACATACGTGACGGAGGCGCCAATCGCCCAACCCGGGTTCAGTTGCGCCAGTGCGATCAGCGCCACGACCTGCAGCGACAGCCCCGCATAGAGCGTCGAAACCAGCCCGAACCGCGCCGCGATCCAGCCCGCCGAGACGTTCGTGACCATCCCCGCGACTTCATACAGGATGAACAGGTAAGCCAGTTGCACCGGCGAGAAGCCGAGCGTGTGAAAATGCAGCAGCACCAGCATCCGGAGCGCGCCATCGGTGAGCATGAAGGCCCAATAGGCCGCCGTCACCGCGATATAGGCGGAGAAGCCTTCGGGGCGGCTGGCGGGGTGGTCGGTCACAGCGAGGCTCCCACCATCAGTGCGACATCGGCGAGCCGGTAGGCATAGCCCATCTCGTTGTCATACCACGCATAGACCTTCACCTGCGTGCCGTTCACGACCATCGTCGAGGGCGCGTCGATGATCGAGGAGCGGATGTCGTTGGTGTAATCAGACGACACCAGCGGGCGCGTCTCGTAGCCGAGGATGCCGTGCAGATCGCCCTCAGCGGCGGCTTTGAACAGCGCGTTGACCTCTTCGGCAGTCGTTTCGCGCTCGACCTCGAAGACGCAATCGGTGAGCGAGGCGTTCAGAAGCGGCACGCGCACCGCATGGCCGTTCAGGCGGCCCTTCAGCTCGGGGTAGATCAGCGTGATCGCGGTGGCCGAGCCGGTCGTGGTCGGGATCAGCGAATTGAGCGCCGAACGCGCGCGACGCAGGTCCTTCGCGGGGCGATCAACGATGGTCTGGGTGTTGGTCACGTCATGGATCGTGGTGATCGACCCGTGCTTGATCCTCAGGTTCTCGTGGATCACCTTCACCACTGGGGCGAGGCAATTGGTGGTGCAGCTGGCCGCCGTCACGATGCTATGCGCAGCCGGATCGTAGGCGTCATTGTTCACGCCATAGACGATATTCGCCGTCGGGCCGTCCTTCACCGGGGCCGAGACGACGACCTTCTTCACGCCGGCGGCGAAATAGGGGGCGAGCGCGGCCTCGGATTTGAAGACGCCGGTGCAGTCGATCACCACGTCGACCCCGTCCAGCGGCAGGTCTTCGATGTTGCGCGTGCCGATGAAGGGCAGGCGGGTGCCGTCGATGGTAACGCTGTTCGCGTCGCTCGAAAACTCCGCGTCCCAGCGGCCATGAACGGAGTCGAATTCCAGCAGATGCGCTTGCATCGCCGCATCGCCCACCGCGTCGTTGATCCATGCGATCTTCGCACCGCACTCCAGAAGCGGCTTCAAGGCGAGTTTTCCGATGCGGCCGAGGCCATTGAGGGCGTAGGTGGTCATGGTCAGTCCTTCAGTTACGGCCAATGTCATCGACGGCGGATTGCAGCGCGATGCGGTCGAGCGTGGTAAGCGGCAGGGCGGCGAAGGCCTCGATCCGGCGGTGAAGCGCGCCATAGGCCTGCTGGAACGCCAGCGCCTTTTCGGCCTCGGTGCCGGTCGCCTTTACCGGGTCGGGCATCCCCCAATGGCCGCTGATCGGCTGGCCGGGCCAGGGCGGGCATTCCTCGTTGGCGGCGAGATCGCAGACAGTGAAGACGAAATCGAGTACCGGCGCGTCCTCTCCGTGAAACTCGGAGATGTTCTTCGCGCGCAGCGGCTCCACGTCATGGCCCTTGTCGCGCAGCACCTGCACCGCGAAAGGGTTCAGCTCTGAATAGGGTTTCGTGCCCGCCGAATAGGCTTTGAACCGGTCGCCCGCCCGGTCTCGCAGGATCGTCTCGGCAAGGATGGAGCGCGCCGAATTGCCGGTGCAGATGAAAAGCACGTTGAATTTTCGGCCCGTTGCAGATTGCGTCATGCGGCTGTCTCCGCTGGGATCGGGTTGCGTGAGGGGAGAGCAGATATCGGGGCGTCCCTGACAGCAGTCGATCAGAAGCGCGTCGAAGAGGTTGCGCACGGTCTCCATCTCGATTCCGTAGCGCAACGAAGTGCCGGCCCGCGTCTGACCGATCAGCCCGACTTCGGCGAGGGCTGCGAGATAGGCCGAGAGCGTGGAGGGTTTCAGCCCCAGCGCCGCGCCGATTTCGCCTGCGGGCAGCCGGTCGGGATACCGGCGCATCAGCAGCCGGAAGATCGCTAGGCGTTGCGCGTGGCCCAGCACGGTGAGCCGTTGGGGTGTCATCTCATCCATATTTCGAGGTTTTACGAAATAAGAGAGTCGGATCAAGTGAAGCTTTGATGACGGTGCGCGATAGACGGATTACGTGTAAACAATCCACGGAAAACCTGCGGTAACTCGCGATAACCGGAAACGCTCACAAATTCGTGAATACGCAGGGAAATAGGGCCGAAACGAGACTTCCCCTGCGTCACACATTTCGCATCGACCCAGCAAAGCAAAGAAAACAGGCGAAAAATCGTGATCGGGGAAATGCGCTGCGCGCTGCCCCGAACGGCAATTATGGTCGCTCTGCCATAATCTCTGCCGCATTTCGGACAAGAGTGCACAACAGAACTTAAGCACGAACCGACCCAGCCGGTGCGTCGCCAAGAAGGGGGCGCGCGCCGTCCCTGTAACGTTGGCGGTCTCGGGCGGCATGGGGTGTGCCGAACCGTTTCCGCCCAAGACCGCATCGCCCCTGCGGAAAGGAGTGCCCCTCGTGTATGAAGCGAATTCCATCTTTGATTGGCATCGCCGCGGTTTCGAGGCGCTCAATTCTTACTGGGAGACGCTCGACCAGCTCGAACAGGCGGTAAAGGATGTCTCGGACGCCGATCTCGGCTTCGTCGAGGACCAGCTCGACAGCGTGCTCGAGATGATCGACGCGTTCGAGCCGACCGTCAGCGTCATCGGCCAGGTCAAAGCGGGAAAGAGCACACTTCTTAACGCATTGATCGGCAAGCCGGGGATGCTGCCCTCGGATGTGAACCCTTGGACCTCGGTGATCACGGCGCTGCATCTGAACGCGCGCCACCGCCCGATGGACACGCGCGCGCTGTTTCGTTTCTTCGACCGTCACGAATGGGATCGGCTTGTGGCGACCGGCGGGCGTCTGGGCGAGATGGCCAACCGCGCGGGCTTCGAGACCGAGGCCGAGAGCGTGCGCAAGCAGGTCACCGCGATGCGCAACGCGACCGAGGCGAGGCTTGGCGAGCAGTTCGAGGAACTTCTCGGCACCAGCCGCGCCTTCCCGACGCTCGATAAGGCGGTGCTGGATCAATATATCTGCTACGGCGATCCTGACGATCTGGCCGAGGGCGCGAGCGAAGGCACCTATGCCGATCTGACGAAATCCGCCGATCTCTATCTCGATCTGCCGCATCTGCCGCGCGGCTTGTGTCTGCGCGACACGCCGGGTGTGAACGACACCTTCATGATGCGCGAGCAGATAACGCTCAATGCCATCGGCGACAGCCGCGCCTGTATCGTCGTGCTCTCCGCCCATCAGGCTCTGACCACGATGGATCTCGCGCTGCTGCGCATCATCTGCGCGATCGATGCGCGCGAGGTGGTGATCTTCGTCAACCGCATCGACGAGTTGGAAGACCCGCGCGGGGCGCAGGCCGCGATCCGCGGCTCGATCCGCAAGACGCTGGGGCGCATGGGGCTGGGCGAGGAGATCGAGATCCTGTTCGGCTCGGGCTACTGGGCCAATTGCGCGATGGGCGATGTGAACGAGATGGCGCCCGCCAGCCGCGCGGCGCTGGAGAAGATGACCGGCCCCACGCCCACCAGCGAGACCGAGTTGCGCCAGCGCGCGATGGAAGCGTCCGGGATCGGTGCGTTGATGCAGGCGGTGGTCAAGCGGATCGTCGACGGGCCGGGGCAGGCGGTGCTTGGCGATGTGCAGGACGAGCTGGAGCGCATCATCGAGCGCGCCGAGACCGTGGATAGCGTCGCCCGCGTGGCTGATCCCTCCACCATCCTCAGCGAGTCCAAACTGATGATGCGCCTTGCCGAGATCGAGGAAGAGGCCGTCTCCGCCTTCAACCGCGATGCCGCGGACCTGCGTGCGGAGCTGCGCGAGCGGCTCGACCGGGCGCAGGAGCAATTCGTGGCCTCGGCGCTCGAGGCGCTGCAGTCGCATATCGACACCTATGGCGAGATCGGCGCGTGGACCCATGATCCGACTTCGCTGCGCATGGCGATGAAGACCGCCTTCGCGTCCAATTGCGCGCGGCTGCGGCGCAAGGGCGAGGCGGCGCTCGACATGGTCAGCGACGGGATCGACAGCTTCCTCGCTGCCGAGTTCGGCGTGATCCGCGAGGCCGATGTGAGCCGCTTCCCCGAACAGCCGCAACATCGCGCGCCGACGGTGCTCGCGCGAATGATCACGCTGGATATGCAGGGCGCGTGGTGGCGTCGCTATTGGCGGTTCAATCGCAAGGGCGCGGCACAGGCGCGCTACCGCGATGTGATAATCGCGGAAACCACGCCGCTGATCGAAGACCTGATGACCGAGTATTTCGACCCCGCCATCGCGCGCAGCCGCGAGATCGTGGAGCGCTTCGTCTTCGATCAGGGTCAGTTCTGCAAGGCGGTGCGCGAGCGCTGCCTCTCGGGCGCGGCGGGACACGACAAGGAAAGGCTCTCGGCATGAACTCGATGCGCAAACGCGAACGCCCTGCCTTGCCGGACCTCACGAGTGCCCAGAGCCCGCAAGCCGCCGCGAAACCGCGCAAGCTGCGGGTGCTGGTGGCGGGCGAATTCTCGGCTGGTAAAACCAGTCTCATCAACGGGTTGCTGGGCGAGAAGGTGCTGCCCTCGCATGTCACCGCGACCGCCCTGCCGCCGATCTGGCTGGTGCACGGCAGGGACCGGGGGCAGATCTGGATCGACAAGGAGGAGGTCGCGCGCCCGCTTTGCGATCTGGCGCAGCTCAATCTGGAAAAGGCGCGCTACTGCGTGATCGCCCATGGTGCGCCGATCCTCGAGCGGATCGACATCATCGACACGCCCGGTTCGTCGGACCCGAACATGCCGATGGAAAGCTGGCAGCGGATGCTGCGCTATGCCGATCTCGTGATCTGGTGCACCAACGCGACGCAGGCGTGGCGGCAAAGCGAGAAGGCGGTCTGGGACGCGATGCCCCAGGCGCTTCTCGAGCAGCCGATGCTCGTCGTGACCCATGGCGACCGTCTGCCCGACGAACGCACCCGCGCGCGCCTGATGCGCCGGGTTCAGCGCGAGGCGGGAGAGGTTTTCCCGACGATCCGTCTGGCGGCACTGACCGACGCGCAGGACGTCGCGCAGATCGGGCGCGAGATCGAGCGGCTGATCGGCCAGATCGGCCAACCATCGGGAGAGACCAACGAGACGGTCGCCAAATTCGTGCGCGAGCGCGACGTGATCGCTTTCCCGAAGCCGCGCATGCCGGTCAAGCCGCGCCGTCTGCGCTCGGCGCGCCTGATAAAGGCGGAGGGCGCGGAGCTGCCAGAGGTGACCGATGCCGAGCCGCTGATCCTCGACTCGCCGCTCCCCGACTACCCGCCCGCAGAGCCCGCCTCGATGCCGGGCCCGGCCCGCGCGCTGTGGGAGGAACTCACGGCGGGTCACGCCTTTACCGATGCCGCAGATGTCCTCGCCCATGTCGAACATCTGCTTGACCGGCTCGATGCCAGAGCCGCAGACGAACCCGAGCCGGCCTACGCGACGAGGAGGAGCACGCCATGAAGATCGCCCCGCAACTGCGTAAGGAACTCGACTTTCTCGACGGCACGCTCGACCAGATAGAAACCGCCGTCGAACGCAGCGCCCGTCCGCGCATCCGCGATCTGCGCTTGCGGCTGCATGACTGGGCGGCGCGCGTGGCGGTGATCGGGCAGGTGAAGGCGGGCAAGTCGACCTTCCTCAACGCCTTCCTGCACCAGCATGACTTCCTGCCCTCGGACGTGAATCCGTGGACCTCGGTCGTGACGAACATGCGCATCAACCTGCCGGAAGATCCGGTGACGGGGGCCCGGTTCGAGTTCTTCTCGGAAGCCGATTGGGACGAGATCATCAATGGTGGCACGCGCATCCGGCAACTGACCGAAGAGCTGCTGCCGGGATTCGATACCGACATCCTGCGCGAGCAGTCCGAGCAGATGCGCCGGCGCGCGCAACGGCGGCTTGGCAAGCATTACCACACGCTTCTGGGGCAGCAGCACGACTACGACTTCCTCGCCCCCGACCTGTTGCAGCGCTATGTCTGTGCCGGGCCGGGCGCGGATGACGGGCTGGATCGCGAGGCGCTCGGCCGGTTCGCCGCGCTGACGAAAAGCGCCCATATCTACATGCGCTTGCCCGAATTCCAGGTGCCCACGATCATCACCGACACGCCCGGCGTGAACGACCCGTTCCTCGTGCGCGACGAGTTCACCTGCCGCTCGCTCGACCGCTCGGACGTGTTCATCATGGTGCTCTCGGCGCATCAGCCGCTGACCGATGTGGACCTCGCCCTGATCCGTATCCTCGCGCGGCAGGACGACAAGGACGTGCTGATCTTCCTCAACCGGATCGACGAGTTGGACGATTACGCGGTCGAAGTGCCCCGCGTGATTGCCGATGTGTCGCGCCGCCTGCGCGCGGCGATCCCCGACATCGACTTCAAGATCGTCGCGGGCAGTGCCTATCTCGCCGATCTTACCCAGCGCTCCGACGAGGAAGCCGCCTGGGCGCGCGCCGAGATGGATTCGATGGAGCTGGCGCAATATCTGTATTCGCGTTTCGGCCGTGTGCCCGAAGATCCGATCGATCGGCTTCTGCTGGCCTCGGGCGTCGAAGAGGTCAAACACGTGCTCTCTGCCGTGATCGATGGCGGGGTGGGGCGTCAGCAGCTCGCCCAGCTGCGGGGCGATTTGCGCGCGGAGCTGTCGGGGATGCAATTCGTCGCCCGCCGCGAACGCGATACGCTGCAGATGCAGATCGAGAGCATTCGCTCGGACGTGGCGGAGGCCGCGATCGAGGAGATGACCGGCGAGATCGAGGCGACGGAGGCGCTGCGCGGCGCGCTCGAAAACCATGTCGAGAGCGCCGAACACCAGATCGAATCCGTGCTGAACCGAGGCTGGTCGGCGTTGGAGACGCGGCTCAACAAGAGCATCGAGGATTTCGTCAACAGTCAGCGTGCCCGGTTTGAGGAGGTTCTGCGCACCAATCGGATCCGCGACGGCCGTCCGCCGCGCAGCTTCGAGACCGATACGACCGCGTTGCAGATCGCGCTCGAACGCGAAGTGACGAAAAGCTACGCCCGCTCACGGGCCGCGATCGACGTGCTGCTCGACAATGCGATCCATGCCTGCCGCACAACCATCGTGGACCGGTTCGACGATCCCAGCGAAGAGATCGACCTCGCGGATATGCCGCATGACACCTTCACCTCGACCTTGACGCTGACCCGGCGCGCGCTGCGGATCAATTTCGCGTTGGAGCGCGGCTGGGCCTTCTGGCGTGGACCGACCGTGAATATCGAGAAGACGCTCGAGGGTCTGCGCATCGTCGCGGCGGAAGAGTTGCGCCCTGCGGTGGAGAAGATCCTGCAAGCCTATGGCGAGACGCTGGTGGAGCGCGCGACCGCGGGCGGGTCGCGACTGCGGGTCATGGTTCGGATGATGGAGATGGTCGTGCGCGAGCGGACCCTGCAGCTCAAGCAGGAGCGGGCCGAGTTGGAACGTCTGGCGCGTGATCCCGCCCAGCAAAGCCGGATGGCGTCGCGCATCCAGAGCAAGCTGGAAGTTCTGGAACGGCGCCTGATCAACCTCGGCGCTATCGAAAGCGCCGTCAGCAGCACGATGATGCCGCGGCGCAAGCCCGCATCCCGCGCGGCGTGAGGACAAGGAAGCAAATGATCTTCAAACAAGACCTCCGCCACGATCAGGCACCGCCCGATCCGGTCCGCGCACCGTTGCGGGTCGCGATCTGCGGCGAGGTCAATTCCGGCAAGTCCACGGTGCTCAACGCGATTTTGCGCGCGCGCAGCATCGGCGACAATCTGGGCCGGACCGAGCGACCCACGGTCGTCGCGCGCTACCGGGCGACGCCGGGCGTGGTGATGCGCGACGCGACGGGGCGGGAGATCGACGCGGCGGAGGTCGAAGAGGGCGGCGCCGTGCCCTCCGAGATTTACGTCTATTCCGCGCAGCCGCATCTGCAGGGGTTCGAATTCGTCGAGGTGCCGCTGACCTGCGCCGAGGATCTCAACGAAGGACAGGTCGGCCTGATCGCCACCTGCGACGTGATGATTTGGGTCACGATCGCCTCGCAGGCATGGCGGCTGACCGAAAAGACTCTGATCGAATGTCTGGGGTCTGCGCGCCCGTCCGATTGCCTGCTCGCGATTTCGCGTGGCGACAAGCTGCGCAACGACAGGGACCGGGCGAAGCTGAAGGCACGGGTTCAGCGCGAGTCGGCGGCGTATTTCTCGCGGATCGCATTTCTGCACGGATCGCGCGACCTGTTGCGTGCCGCCGAGACTTCGGATGAAGCGTTCCAGCGTAGCGGCGGCGCAGCGCTGATCGCGGCGCTCGGGGCGATGACAGGGCGCGCGGTGGCCGGGCTCGACGCGCTCGATCCCGAGACCGAGGCGGATCTGGCGATCGGGGCCCATGACGCGCCGTCCCCGCTACTCTCGGAACATGGCGGGGCGATCTTGCCGTTCCGCGCGCCCGGGGAGCGTAAACGCAGCTCCGAGCCCGCAAATTCGGGCGCTCCGGTCGCGCCGGTTGCGCCCCCCGGGGCCGAGCCCGAGTATCGGCCGGACCCGAACCCCGTTGACCGCACGCCCGAGGTGTCGCCACGTCGTGTCACGCGGGCGTCGAAACCCCTTCGCGATCCTGCGCGCGAGCCCGTTCGAGAGCCCGCGCTCAAGCCGGGGCCGAATGTCACCGGCGGCGTCGTGCCTGAAACCGAGGCCGAGAGGGAGGCCCCGGTGGAGCAGGAAAGCCCGCTGCTTCTCGCCACCACGCGGCTCCGGCTGGGTATCGAGTTGCCCGAGGGGCTGCAGCTTGCCGGGCGGATCGGCCCCAGCGACCGGATCTTGCGGCCCGTCAAAGGGTCGTCGGACGAGATCGTGGCCTGCGCCAAGGCTTTGGAGGCCATGATGTCCGGATTCGCGGGAAGCTACACGACCGTCTTCGGCGGGCAGCTCGACATGATCACCGAGTCGGGCGAGGACGTCCGCGTCATGTTCTCCAGCGCGCCGGAGACCGGCCTGACCTTCGCGCAATTCACCGTCGACCTGATCGACGAGGCGGCGGCGCATGCGTTGTTCGCGCGCTTGGCGGGCGTGTTGGTCTGAAAGCGTACCCAGCGCGCTGATCTGCGCGGGGTGACGCGAAAAGAGGCGCGCGTCCGATCGTGAACGCGAGGTCATCTGACTTGAGGTTTGCGCGATGACAGAGTGCGGCTAAGCTTTCTCCCACGCCCCGGGCCATGCGGCCGTTCGGGGTCTATGAATAAATTCATTCCGCAGGGAGACCGAAATGTCCGATTTCAAGCGCCGTCTGGCTGCCCTCATGCTGGGCGCCGCCTCCACCGGGCTTCTCGCCGCCGGGCCCATTCAGGCCGAGACGGTGAAGCTCACGATCCTCGGGGTTGGCGATATCTACAATTTCGACGGTGATGGCGAGCGCGGCGGGTTCGCCCGGCTCAACGCGGTCGCCAAGAAGGAGCGCGCGGACAATCCCAACACGCTCTATGTGTTCGATGGCGACATGCTCTCGCCCTCGCTTCTGTCGGGGATCGACGAAGGTCAGAACACGATCGACCTGACCAATATCGTGCCCTTCGATATCGCGGTGCCGGGCAACCATGAATTCGATTTCGGCCCGCAGAATTTCGAGAAGAAGATGGAAGCCTCGAAATACCCGTGGGCCGCGATCAACATCACCCAGAAAGACGGCTCGCCGGTTCAGGGTCTGGGCGGCGTGATGATGAAAGAGATCGCCGGTCTCAAGGTCGCGCTCGTTCCGGTCGCGCAGGACACGACGCCCGAGGTCGCCAATTCGGGCGATCTGAAATTCGGGCCGACCGTGGACAGCGCGATCGCAGCAGCCAAGAAGGCGCGCGAGGATGGCGCGGATCTGGTGATCGGCGTCGTGCAGACCGATCAGTCGAACGACCGCGACCTGATCGCGAGCAAGGATTTCGACGTCATCATCTCGGGCGACGACCACCTCAATGCGATGTTCTATGACGGGATCACGGCCTATGTGGAGACCTCGATCGACGCGCGGTACCTGATGCCGGTCGATCTGACCGTCGACATCTCCGAGAAGGACGGCAAGCGCAAGATCAGCTGGACCCCGGATTTCCGCTGGATCGACACCGCGAATGTGACGCCGGATCCGGAATCGATGAAGCTGGTCAACGGCTTCAAGCAGCAACTCGACGACAATCTCGGCCAGCAGATCGGCACGTCGGAGACCGAACTGGACTCGCGGCGCAACGTGGTGCGCTCGCAGGAGAGCACGATGGGCGATCTGATCGCCGATGCGCTGCGCGACGCGACCAAGGCCGATGTGACGCTGATCAATGGCGGCGGCATCCGGGGCGACACGACCTATGATGCGGGCCACAAGATCACCCGCAAGGACGTGCTGACCGAGCTGCCCTTCGGCAACAAGACGGTGGTGACCGAGATCCCCGGCTCGCAGCTCCTGAGCGCGCTGGAGAACGGCTTCAGCCAGGTCGAGAACGGTGCGGGCCGTTTCCCGCAGATCTCGGGCATGAGCGTGGTCTACGATCCCTCCGCACCGGCCGGGTCGCGCGTGGTTTCGGTCGAGGTGGGCGGTCAGCCGCTCGACAAGGACAAGGTCTACAAGGTCGCGACCAACGATTACATGCTGGGCGGCGGCGACGGCTACACGTCGCTCGGCGGCGGCAAGGTCATCGTGAACGCCGGCAACGGCAACCTGATGGCCAATGACGTGATGACCTATATCGAGAACAAGGGCACGGTCGCACCCAAGCTCGACGGGCGGATCAAGAAACAGGGCGAGTGAGTTCGACCTGATCGGATCGAGAGGCGGCGGGGAGACCTGCCGCCTTTTCTATTGCGCCTAATGTGGTGAGGGTCCGGCGCGGCCCGGGGCTGGTCGCCCTGTGCCAAGTGGACAACTATTGCCAATATGCGCGTGCAGGGACAGGGAAGCGTAGAGAGGGCCTCGATCTGAACGAACGCAATCTGCTTGCCCGGAACAGCCGCGAAGCGGCCCGGGCAGCGCCCGACCGCCCCCTCGGGCGGGCGCTTGGGTGACGTCAGCGCGCGGATCGAGGTCATCCGGATTTGGCCGCGATTAAGTACGGACCACATGACGAGGGACGCCCGCCCGGCGATCGGGCGCTGCCCTCTGTAACCTCACTCCAAGGGCGGCGCGCTGGCCTCCACCACGGTCTCCATCGCGACATAGCTCGACGAGGAATGGACATGGGGCAGGGTGGACAGCTCTTCCGACATGATCCGCCGGTAATCGGCCATGTCGCGGGCGCGGATCTTCACTAGATAATCGAAGCCCCCGGCGATCATGTAGCACTCTTCGACCTCGGGGATCGCGCGCACCGCGGCGTTGAACGCCTTCAGCGCGGTCTCGCGCGTATCGCTCAATTTCAGCTCGATATAGGTCACATGGGTCAGCCCCAGCTTGATCGGTGAGATCATCGCCCGGTAGCCCTTGATGAGCCCGGTTTCCTCCATTTGGCGGATGCGCGCGGCCACCGGCGTCTTCGACAAGCCGACCCTGCGCGCTATCTCAGCCACGGGAAGGCGTGCATCGGCGATAAGCTCGTTGAGGATTCGCCTGTCGATCGCATCGATCTCTTCACTCATGGGCTACAGAGTCTCCAAAAATAAGTTCCAGAGACCATCGCTTAGCAAATCTTTGCGCCAATCGCCTAGGGGAAATCGAATAGTATCGGACAATCAGACTCAAGGGAGGATCGCATGGGCGACACGTTCGATCAGTTCACGACACAGGCGAAATTCGCCGAAGAAGCCGCGCTTCTGGAGCGGCTAAAGGGCCAGGCCGAACTGAGCGAGAGTGATCGCAAGCAGATCTCCGCCCGCGCGGCAAAGCTCGTGCGCCGTATCCGGACCGAAGCCAAACCGACGCTGATGGAGCATTTCCTCGCGGAATATGGCCTGTCCACGCAGGAAGGCGTGGCGCTGATGTGCCTCGCCGAGGCGATGCTGCGCGTGCCCGATGCCGAGACGATCGACGCGCTGATCGAAGACAAGATCGCACCGTCGGACTGGGGCAAGCACATGGGCACCGCGTCGTCCTCGATGGTCAACGCCTCGACCTGGGCGCTGATGCTGACGGGCCGCGTGCTCGAAGACGAAAAGCCCGGCATGGCAGGCGTGTTGCGCGGGGCCGTGCGCCGTCTGGGCGAGCCGGTGATCCGGGCCGCCGTCAGCCGCGCGATGAAGGAGATGGGCCGCCAGTTTGTCCTTGGCGAGACGATCAAGGACGCGCTGAGCCGAGCCAAGAAGCTCGAAGATCGCGGCTACACCTACAGCTACGACATGCTGGGCGAGGCCGCTCGCACCGCGCGCGACGCCAAGCGCTACGCGAAGGATTACGCCGACGCCATCGCCGCCATCACGAAGGTCTGCAAGGACCGCCCTGTGGCCGAAAATCCCGGCATCTCGGTGAAACTCTCGGCGCTGCATCCGCGCTACGAGGTCGCCAAGGAAGAGCGCGCCATGGCCGAGATCGTGCCGGTGCTCAAGGATCTGGCGAAGGCCGCGAAGGCCGGGAATATGGGCCTCAACATCGACGCCGAGGAGCAGGACCGTCTGGTGATCTCGCTCAAGATCATCAAGGAGGTTCTGTCCGACCCCGAGCTTGCCGGCTGGGACGGGTTCGGCGTGGTCGTGCAGGCTTACGGCAAACGCGCGAGCCTCGTGATCGACTGGCTGGGCGCTCTGGCGGAAAAGCTCGACCGCAAGATCATGGTGCGTCTGGTGAAAGGCGCCTATTGGGACACCGAGATGAAGCTCGCGCAGGTCGAAGGCCTGCCGGACTTCCCGCTGTTCACCACGAAGGCTGCGACCGATGTCAGCTACCTTGCCAATGCGCGCAAGCTGTTCAGCTACACCGACCGCATCTATCCGCAATTCGCGACCCACAATGCCCATTCGGTCGCGGCGATCCTCGAGATGGCCGAGGGCCGTCCCTACGAGTTCCAGCGCCTTCATGGCATGGGCGAGCGTCTGCACGAGATCGTCCACCGCGAAGAGGGCACCCGCTGCCGCATCTACGCCCCCGTCGGCGCGCATCGCGACCTGCTGGCCTATCTGGTGCGTCGCCTGCTGGAGAACGGCGCGAACTCTTCCTTCGTGCACCAGATCGTCGATGAGGACGTGGCGCCCGAGACCATCGCGGAAGACCCGTTCGTGCAACTCGAGACGGCCGAGCGTTCGGCGATGCTCAAGCTTCCCTCGGAGGTGTTCGCCGAGTCCCGCGAGAATTCCATGGGCTTCGATCTGACCGACGAGGGCACGCTTGCGCGCATCGACGCCGCCCGCAATGTGGCGATCCCGGATGCGGGTCCGCTGGTGGCGGGCGAGGCGACGGGGCAAGCCGTGGCCGTCATCAACCCCTCGACCGGCGAAGAGGTGGCCAAGGTCACGGAGGCCGACGAGGCCTGTGTCGCGGCCGCCATCGACGCTGCGCGTCCGTGGGCTGCCCCGGTCGCTGAGCGTGCCGCCGTTCTGCGTCGCGTGGCGGAGCTTTACGAGGAAAACTTCGGCCCCTTCTTCGCGGTGCTCGCGAAAGAGGCGGGCAAGAGCCAGCTCGACGCCGTGGGCGAATTGCGCGAGGCGGTCGACTTCCTGCATTATTATTCGGCGCAGGCCGAAGAGAGCGACCCGACGGCGCGCGGCATCTTCGCGGCGATCAGCCCGTGGAACTTCCCGCTGGCGATTTTCACCGGGCAGATTTCGGCGGCGCTGGCTGCCGGTAATGGCGTGATCGCGAAACCGGCCGAGCAGACGCCGCTCGTCGCCGCCATCGCCGTGCGCCTGATGCATGAGGCGGGTGTGCCGCGCGACGTGCTGCAACTGCTGCCGGGTCAGGGCGAGACGGTGGGCGCAGCCCTGTCGTCCAACCCGAAGATCGCGGGCATCGCCTTCACCGGCTCGACCGAGACGGCGAAGATGATCCGCCGCGCGATGGCCGACAATCTCGATCCGACCGCGCCGCTGATCGCGGAAACCGGCGGTCTGAACGCGATGATCGTGGATTCGACCGCGCTGCCCGAACAGGCGACGCGAGACATCATCGCCTCGGCCTTCCAGTCGGCGGGTCAGCGCTGCTCGGCGCTGCGCTGCCTCTATGTGCAGGAAGACGTGGCCGAGAACCTGATTTCAATGATCAAGGGCGCGATGGACGAGCTGTCGCTGGGCGATCCGTGGTATCTGTCGACCGATGTCGGCCCGGTGATCGACGGCGAAGCTCAGGAAGACATCGCCGCCTATATCGCGAATGCCGAGAAAGAGGGCCGCGTGCTGCACAAGCTCGACGCGCCGTCGAAGGGCCATTTCATCGCGCCGACGCTGGTGAAAATCTCCGGCATCGAGGCGCTGGAGCGTGAGGTCTTCGGCCCGGTTCTGCATATCGCGACCTATCGCGCAGAGGATATCGAGAAGGTGTTCGACGCGATCAACGCCACCGGCTACGGGCTGACCGCCGGTCTGCACAGCCGGATCGACAACCGCGTGCAGGAGGTCTCGGACGCGCTGCATGTCGGCAACCTTTACGTCAACCGCAACCAGATCGGCGCGGTCGTGGGCTCGCAGCCCTTCGGGGGCGAAGGTCTGTCGGGCACGGGGCCGAAAGCGGGTGGACCGCTTTACCTGACCCGCTTCGCGATGGCGCCTGAGGCGTCGTCGAAAAACGGCGAATGGGGCCACAAGGCCGATCTCGACACGCTGCGCAAAAAGCTTGCGAAAGCGGCGGCGAAGGCCGAGGCGGCGGGGCCGCTCGAGGCGCTGGAACTGCCGGGCCCGACGGGCGAGGCTAACACGCTGCGTCGCTATTCGCGCGGGCCGATCCTGTGCCTCGGGCCGGGTGAAGCCGCGCAGGTCGCGCAGATCAAGGAAGTCGAGAAGCTGGGCGGTGTGGCCGTCGGTGCCGATGGCAAGATCGCCCCGGAAGTGCTTGAAACGCTTGAGGATATCGCGGGCGCCATCTGGTGGGGCCACGATACGCGCGCCCTCGTCAAAGCGCTTGCAAAGCGCGAGGGCCCGATCCTGACGCTGACCACCGGCGCGGTGCAGAAGGCCGATGTCCTCCACGAGCGGCATCTCTGCGTCGACACCACCGCGGCGGGCGGCAACGCGGCGCTGCTGGCGGGGTAAGCCCCGCTGGCCTGCTAGCCCACATCCTCGGAGGCCACCGACATCGCCTTGATGATCGCGTGGCACCTCTCCCCCTCGGTCAGGCCAAGCGCCGCGACCGAGCGGGTGGTGAGCCGGGCCAGCAGATGCTCGTCGCCCATCTTCAGGCGGGCATAGACGCTGGGAGGAGCCGCAGGACGCAGCTCCGTGACCGTCACCGGCAGGATGTTGAGCGCGGAGAGGCCTTCGGGCCGCGCAACCGCAAGAGTCACGTCCCCCGCATGGATGCGCAGCCGCAGTGATTGGCCGGGCTGACCTTCCCAATAGGGCAACAGCACCGGCCCGCCTGCGGTTTCGATCCGGGTCAGGCCGTCGGCTTCCTGCGCCATGACACGTCCCGAAATCACCGCCCCCGCTTCGCGCTGCCCGAGCGCGGGGGCGAGTGTCGGATCGGACAGAATCTCGCGCGCGGGGCCGAAGCCGCGCAGCCGGCCGGCCTCGATCAGCGCGATGGATGTGGCGAGGCGCGCGACCTCGGCCGGTGCGTGGCTGACATAGAGGATGGGAAGTTTAACTTCGTCCCGTAACCTCTCGATATAGGGAAGGATTTCCGATTTTCGCGCAGCGTCCAGCGCGGCGAGTGGCTCGTCCATCAGCAGCATCCGCGGGTTCGACAGGATCGCGCGACCAAGCGCGACGCGGCTTTTCTCACCGCCCGAGAGCGCGGCGGGACGGCGCTCCAGCAGCGCGCCGAGGCCGAGCATATCGATGATGTGGTCGAACTCCGGCGCGGTCTTGGTTTTGTTGAAACGCTGCCCGTAGAGTAGGTTCGATCTGACGCTCAGATGCGGGAACAACCGGGCGTCCTGGAAGACATAGCCGATGCGGCGCTTGTGGGGCGGCAGGCAGATCCCGGCCTCGGTCTCGAGCAGCACCTCTCCATTGACGACGATCCGCCCCCGGTCGGGCCGCAGCAGCCCCGCGACCGCGTTCACCACGGTCGTCTTGCCCGCGCCGGACGGGCCGAACAGCGCGGTCACGCCTTCGGGCGCTGTGAAATCTACGTCGAGATCGAGCGCCGGCAGGCGATGGCTGAGCGAGATTTCCAGCATCAGTTCTGTCCCGCGATCCGCGCCGCGATCCGTCGCGCCAGCCACTCCGAGACCAACAGCGCGCCAAGCGCCAGCGTGACCGAGATCACCACCAGCCGCGCGGCCTCGACCTCGCCGCCCGGCACCTGCAATTGCGAGTAGATCGCGAGCGGCAGGGTCTGTGTCTGGCCGGGGATGTTCGAGACGAAGGTAATCGTCGCGCCGAATTCGCCCATCGCCTTGGCGAAGGCGGTGATCGCGCCCGCAAGGATGCCGGGCAGGATCAGGGGCAGGGTGATCGTTGCGAAACTGGCGATGCGCGAGGCCCCGAGGGTGGAGGCCGCCTGTTCCAGCTTCGGGTCCACCGCCTCGATCGCGAGCCGGATCGCGCGCACCATCAGCGGAAAGGCCATGATCCCGGCGGCCAGTGCCGCGCCGCGCCACGAGAAGGCGACCGTGACCCCGATCTTCGCCAGCGCCGCCCCGATCACCCCGTTCGGCGCGAAGCCTATCAGCAGCAGGTAGCCAGTGACGACCGGCGGCAGGATCAGCGGCAGATGCACCAGCCCGTTGACGAGGCTGCGCCCCGGAAAGCGCCAGCGGGCCAGCGCATAGGCGACGAACAGCCCGGGCGGCAATGACAGCAACGTCGCCCAGCCTGCCACTTTCAGCGAGAGAAAGACTGCTTGCCAGTCGGAGGACGACAGCCAGCTCATTTCAGTGTCTCGAAGCCTTGCTCGTGGAAGATCTTCGCGGCGGCGTCGGATTTCAGCTCGGCATAGAAGCTTTTCGCCGCGTCGCTATCGGTGAGGCGGGCGGCTGGGTAGCGGATCGGTGGGTGGCTGTCTTCGGGGAAGGTCGCCACGACATGCACGCGCGGCTCGGCCACGGCGTCGGTCGCATAGGTGATCCCGTAGGGTGCTGCGCCAAGCGCCACCATCGCAAGTGTCGCGCGCACGTTATCGGCCTGCGCGACTTCGGGCTCGACCTTGGACCAGAGCCCGTAATGCTCCAGCGCCGCCTTGCCGTATTGCCCGGCGGGCACCGCGTTCACCAGCGACATGGCCAGCTTGCCGCCATTCAGAAGCGCGTCGAAATCGAGATCGCGAGAAATCGTCACAGGTTTCGCTTCTGGATCATGGGCGATCAGCACAAGGTGGTTGGCCAGCAGATCCTCCTGCACCTTGATGCGGCCCGTCTTCGCGACCGTCTCCATCCAGCCGGGATTTGCGGAGATGTAGATATCGGCCGGTGCTCCGGCGGCGATCTGGCGGGCCAGCGCACCGGACCCGGCGAAGGAAATATGCGCCACGTCGCCGGTCTTCGTCTCCCACGCTTTGGCCACCTGATCGAGCGCGGTCTTCATCGACGCGGCGGCGAAGATCGTGACCTCCTCTGCGCGGGCGGGTAGCGCGAGGCTCGCCGTCGTAAGCGCAAGGGCGAGGATGCGGGGCAGGGACATGGGGCCTCCTTCGATATGTTTCATCAGACATATTGCAGCGCAGATCGCCAAAGGCAAGCGCGGGCCGCCGCGGGAAGGGCTCAAAAGGAAAAGACCGGCGCATTGCTGCGCCGGCCCGTTCTAGGAGGTCTAATGGAAAGGCTTAGCCTCCCGAACTTTCGTTTTGCGCAGGCGCCGAGGCCTGATCGCTGGAGGGATATCCCGGACCCATCAGCTTGCCGTCGACCTCTTTGCCGTAGAAGCCCTGATGGTTGTGGTGCCATTTGTCGACGGCGTCCTTCACCGTCACGTCGCCGATCTGCCGCGGGTCGTTCGGGCGCGGATGGCTGTCGACGAAGGCGGCCACGTCCCAGGCTTCCTGCACGGTCAGTTTGTTCGGCTCCGAAAGCGGCATGTTATGCTTGATGAAGGCGGCGGCGGCGTTGATCTTGTGCATGCCCGCGCCCCAGTTGAAGCTGTTCGGCCCCCAGAGCGGCGGGAAGACGACCTTGCCATTGATGTCCTTCTGACCCTGACCGTCGGCGCCGTGGCAGACCGCGCAGTTCTGGGCGAAGACCGCTTCGCCGCGCTGGCGCGAGGGCTCTTTCGCGGGCTTGTCGATCTTGCCGAAGCCTGCGCCTTCCGGTTTCTCGCCCGTGGGCAGACCCTTGGACATCCAGAAGAAATAGGCCTGCAGATCGCGATAGACATCCGAGCCATAGGGCGGCGGTCCCCCCGAGGGCGAACCTTGCGCGTTCATCGAATAGGTGAAGCAGCCCTTGATGCGGTCCTCCATGGTATTCACCATTTTGTTCTTGCCGCGATATTTCGGATAGACCGGGTAGGCGGCCCACATCGGCGCGGAGAAGGCCTGACGGCCCGCGTCGAGGTGGCAGTTCGAGCAGGACAGATCGTTTCCGACGAAGTCATGCGCGTTGGTGCCGGTATCGTTGAAAATCGCCAAGCCTCGGCGGACCGACTTGCCGAAATCGTCGTCGGGAATGGTGCTCTCCGCAGGCGGGGTGAAAAGCTTCGCGTGTTGCGTGTCGCCGCCGCTTTGCTGCGCGGCGGCCTCGGCTTCGCTCTGGTCACGCGTGGCGCCGGTCAACCAGCTGGGTGCGAGGCCGAAATTTACCAGCAGCGAGCCCAGCACGACCAGTGCGAGGCCACCGCCTACCGCGAGGATCGCGCGCAGGGCCGTCTTGCCGCGGGAGGGGTCGGTCTCTCCGCGCGGAGGGATGTCGGACGGGTGCTTGTTACTCATTGATCCACTCCTTCACGCACCGGGATGTTGCTTTCCATCGCGGCCAGTTCGGTTTTGTCCATCGCCGGCATCGGGGCGAGCGAGGCGAGGTAATCGGCCACCGCGCGCCGATCCGCATCGTTCAGCGCCTTGCCGATCCCCGCCATCAGGCCGAGCGGCGAGTTATGGCGCGCGCCGCCTGCCCACATCGCGAGTTGATGCGCGACATAGGCCGGCTGCTGCGCGGCGATCCCGGGAAAATTCGGCGCGACGCCGACGCCCGAGGGCCCGTGGCAGGTGAAGCAAGCCGGAACGCCGATCGACCAGTCGCCTTCCTTGGCAAGCTGTGCGCCGCGCTTGAGATCGCCTTCCAGAGAAGGCTTCGCGCCCGAGGGGCTGGTCATCGTGGCGTAGTAGTTCGCCAGTTCTACGATTTCCTGATCGCTCAGACCCTTGGCCACATAGGCCATCGAGTCGTTGGGCCGGGTGCCTTTCTGGAAGTCGTGCAACTGCTTGGCCAGATAGGGCGCCGGAAGGCCCGCCAGCCGCGGCACGGTCTCGGTGCCTTCGCCCTTGTCGCCGTGACAGCTTGCGCAGGCCCAGACCGTGCCCGAGCCCTGACTGACGAGCTGCGCGACGCGCTCGGACCCGGGGCCTTTCTCGGCAGCTGCGGATTCCGGCTGCGCGGGCAGGTTGTTGATCAGCCCTGCGAGGCCTGCGCCGCCATCGAGCGGGTCCATGTCGCCCGCCACCTTGCGGATATCGGCGACCTCCGGGGCGCTGATGGTCTTGGCGTCGTCATTGAGCCCGGTGGCCACATAGGATGCGACTTCGGAGATTTCGGTGTCGCTGAGAACAGAGCCGAAGGCGGGCATCTCGCCCTCGTAGCTCTCGCCATTGACGTTGAGCTTGCCACCGATGCCGCGCATCACGATCTGGGTCACCGCCTTTGCGCCGCCCAGCTTCACGATGTCAGAGCCGTGCAGCGGGGGGAAGGCGCCGGTGACGCCTTCACCGGCATCGCCATGGCAGGTCGCGCAATTGTCCGCGAACAGCGTCTTGCCCGCGTCGAGATCGGGCGCGGCGGCCTGCGCGAGTTTCGTGGGCTCTTGCTTGGCCGCTTCGGTTTGCGCCTTGTCCGCGACCTGGACGGCGGTGCTGGTCTGGACCAGCATGATCACCCCCCAGATCGCGAGCGCGATCGCGATCGAATAGACGGGCCACGGGATGCGGCGGGTGGCCTCGAACGGCTCGAAAGTCTCGTCGGGACGCCGGGGATCGGGTTTCTTGTCGGTCATTCTTGTCTCCGTCGTCTCAGTTCGAGGCCTTGGTGGCATCGGTCGCTTCGCGTTGCTTCTCGGCGATCAGCGCGTAGCCGTTGTCGCGCAGACCGTCCTTCGGCGGAGCGTATTGGCGTGTCATGCCTTGCAGATACTTCACGAGGTCGAGCGCATCCTGCTTGGCCACGATCACACCGGATTTGGGCGCGTATTTCGCGGGCAGCTTGACCACCACATCGTCAGGCCCGGCTTTGTCCTTATGCGTGAAGAGGTAGGGATAGGCGGGCATGATCGACCAGCTGGAGATCGCGCGGGGCTGATAGAGATGGGTCAGCTGCCATGCCTGAGAGGGCATGCGGTCGCCGATATCCATCAGGTCCGGCCCGGTGCGCATCGTGCCCAGCTGGTGAGGGGCGTCATAGGCGTAGTCGCCCGCGACCGAGGCCCGGCCCCAGCCGCGTTCGGCATCGGGGGCCTGTGCCAGCGAACGCGGCTGCTGCGAGTGGCAGTATAGGCAGCCCAGCGAGACATAGACCTCACGGCCGCGCGCCTCGGCCTCGGTGTAAGGCTTGAGCCCCGACGTCGGTCCCTGTGCGCTGATCTGCATGCCCGGCGCGATCACCAGGAACAGGGTCGCGAGCGCGAGGATCGCCAGCGCCGTGATTGCGAGAGGAAGATAGCGGTTCATTCTGCAGCCACCATGTTTTCGGTTTCGGTCTCACGGGTCTTCTTGGCGAAGCCGATCGCGATGAGGTTGATCACCAGCAGCACATGGCCCAGCGTCATCAGTCCGCCGCCGAGCGAACGGCCTTCGAGATAGGGCTTGAGCAGGGTCACGCTGTCGGCGAAGGGCTTCGTCGCATCGAGCTGGGCAAGGCCCTGCAGCACGCCGCCGATTGTCAGCGAGAAGAAGTAGATCGCGAAGCCGATCACGTTCAGCCAGAAATGCCATGCGATCATCCGCGGGAAAGGCCAGTATTTCCCGGTCGCACGCGGCACGACCTGATAGATCACGCCCATCAGCACCAGCGACACGAAGGCATAGGCGCCCAGATGCGCGTGCGCCACCGTGTAATGGGTGAAGTGGGTGATCGTGTTGACCGAGCGCAGCGCCTCGATCGAGCCCTGGAACGAGGCCAGCGTGTACATCACCGCCCCGAAGGAGATGAAGCGCAGCGGGATCGACTCCTTGAGCGCCCAGAGATTGGCCGCCACCGTGACGTGCTGGTTGATCGCAACCGCGATCACGGGAACGAACATCATCACCGAATGGACGACCGAGAGCGTCACCAGCCAGGTCGGGACCGGGCCGCCGATCAGGTGGTGGATGCCGACCTGGCTGTAGAACAGCGCCAGCGCCCAGAAGCCAACCAGCGAGAGCGCGTAGGAATAGACCGGTTTGCCGATGATCTTCGGGATGAAGTAATAGGCCGCGCCCACGCCC
The DNA here is from genome assembly GCF_001940525.2 of Thioclava nitratireducens. Lineage (NCBI taxonomy): Bacteria > Pseudomonadati > Pseudomonadota > Alphaproteobacteria > Rhodobacterales > Paracoccaceae > Thioclava > Thioclava nitratireducens. The sequence goes on along the minus strand of NZ_CP019437.1, from coordinate 2,470,658 downwards.
AGCGGCGTCAACCAGAGGCCCAGCACGTTATGGGCGTACCACCAGTTCATCGTGGCCTGCTCGACCCCGTGATGGACGCCGGGAATGTTGGCGATGACGAACAGCACCGGGAACCAGAGCACCGCGGCGAGGAAATACCAGCCGGAGACGTAGATGTGATGGACGTTGCGGTGCTTCGCGGTCGCGATCAGCGGGGCCACGAAACAGGCCGCGCCGGCTGCGAGGACGATGTCGATCTGCCACGGGATCTCGAGCCATTCGAGCCCGTCGGTCCAGCCGTTCGCGATGGCGAACACGCCTGCGGCGAGGCCGATATTCCAAAGCACGATCCCGGTCTTCAGAAGGCCCGTCATGCGCAGTTCGGTGCGGAAGATACGCGGGAGGATCCAGCAGACGGCGGCGAGGCCGCCCTGGCTCGCCCAGCCATAGGCGACCGAGTTCAGGTGCACCGTGCGCATCCGCCCGAAGGTCATCTGCGCAGTTCCCGACATCAGATCGGGCAGGTGCAGTTCCAGCGAGGCGGCCAGCCCGTGCAGCGAGCCGTAGATCAGCCAGAACACCGCCGCCGCGATGAGCCACATCACGACGCTGGAGGAACTCGCGTCGATACCGGCGCGCGCCGCGTTGAAGTGGTGAGGGTCGTTCGGCGCGTCGGTATCCGCGCCCTCGCCGGGCTCGAAGATGGTCCGCGCATCGTCGGCGTCTGGCGTGTGGACCTGCTTGTTCGCGATCGCCCAGATCAGGATCGTCAACGCCAGTAGCGAGATGACGAAGCTGAGGGCGAGCAGCAGGCCGAGCGTTTCGGTGATTTGCATTGGCTGGCTCCGGTGTCAGGTTTGACCCGGGCCGAGCCGGTGCGACGCGTGGATGCTCGTCACTGTTCCATTCTCCCTTTAGCCCGGTCGGTCGGTTCTTGTTCACGTTGTTTTCACGAACAATGCATGGCGGAGTGATCTGTTCCAAACATTCAGATGTATGCAGATGTCGGGCGCACCGACGCCCGCCGAGGGACGATCACGACCATGTGGCGCGGGCGCCGGATGTTCGCGAGCGCCCAGAATGATGCAGTCACGGGGGCGCGACCACCTCTCCTCACGCGATGATGATCTTGGTTGAACGAGCCGCGCGGAGAGCTTTCCTCGGCGGAAAGCGCACGCGCCAGCCGGGCCTTGTTTTTCGGGCGGAAATCCGCTGGCGGGACGCTCGCGAGGCGCTCCCGCAGCGCTGATCGGGGCAACGATCTCGTGATCCGCGGCTCACGATTGCCGTGAGATGAGTTGAAAGCGGGGCGGGGTTCCCCAAGGGGCAGGGCGGCAGACCGCTTCCGGGGATAGGGGAACCGATCGGGCCGCAGATGCGATTCCGATACAGGAGCGCGCGGTGCGCGCCGCCTTGCGTGGAGTGTCGCAGCGGATCGCGCGAGATGCGATGGAAAGGCAGGCTCGAGAGTGGCCGTGAACGAGAACTTCAAGGATCACGCCGCCAACGAGCGGACCTTCCTCGCGTGGCTCCGCACGGCCGTCGCGATCGTCGGGGTCGGGCTCACCGCGGCGAAGTTGACCCGGACGGATCTTCCGCAATGGTCCGATCTGGCGATGGTGCTGAGCGGCGGGGTCGTGGTGATCCTCGCCTTCGTGCGCATGCGGATGCTGCGCGCCGCGATCGAAAGCGGCAAGGCCCCGGACAGCCAAGGAACCAACTGGCCCGAGCTGGTGCTGTTTGCGCTGGTGATCGCGCTTCTGGTTCTGCTCGGGATTTTCATCCTGCATGTCACCTGACACTCTTGCATCTTCGTCGCCGCACAGGCTTGATGCCGCCAAATTATGGAGGACATTACATGAAACTTCTGCGTCACGGGCTTATCGGAGCCGAAAAACCGGGGCTGATGGACGGTCAGGGTGTGATCCGCGACCTGTCGGGCCAGGTCGCCGATATCGGGGGTGCGGTGCTCTCGGATGACGGGTTGGCGGCGATCGGCTCGCTGGACGTGTCCGAGTTGCCCGCCGTGCCCGAAGGCACGCGTCTGGGCGCGCCGATCGCGGGCATCGGGAAGATGATCTGCATCGGGCTGAACTATGCCGACCACGCTGCGGAATCGGGCGCGACAGTGCCGCCGGAGCCGCTGATCTTCATGAAGGCCACTTCCGCGATCCAGGGCCCGAACGATCCGATCGTGATTCCGCGCGGCGCCGAGCAGACCGACTGGGAAGTCGAGCTGGGCATCGTCATCGGCAAACCTGCGAAATACGTCTCGGAAGAGGATGCGATGGATTACGTCGCGGGCTACGTGCTCGCCAACGACGTGTCCGAGCGCAGCTACCAGAAGGACCGCTCGGGCCAGTGGACCAAGGGCAAGAGCTGCGACAGCTTCGGCCCGCTCGGACCGTATCTGGTGACGCGCGACGCGGTGGCCGATCCGCAGAAGCTGGCGATGAAGCTGAGCGTGAACGGCGAAGTGATGCAGAACGGCTCGACCGAGACGATGGTCTTCGGCGTGAAGAAGCTGGTCAGCTACCTCTCGCAATTCATGACGCTGCATCCGGGCGACGTGATCTCGACCGGGACCCCTCCGGGCGTCGCAATGGGGATGGAGACCCCGCGCTTCCTGCGTCCGGGCGATGTGGTGGAGCTGGAGATCGAAGGGCTGGGCCAGCAGCGCGCCGAGGTCGTGGCCGACGCCTGAGGCAGGTCTTTGCGAACAGGGCAGGGCGCGCGGAACACTCGCGCGCCCTTTCTCATACGCGTTACAGCCGGATCGGGTCGTCCTTGGCGATCCGGTCGAACTGCATCAGCGTCTGCACCAGCTTCGGCATCTGGTTGAGCGGGATCATGTTCGGCCCGTCCGAGGGCGCGCTATCGGGCGCCTCATGGGTTTCGATGAATACCCCCGCAATGCCCAGCGACACCGCCGCACGCGCCATCACCGGCGCGAATTCGCGCTGACCGCCAGAGGAGCCGCCCTGACCGCCGGGCTGCTGCACCGAATGGGTCGCGTCCATGATCACCGGGTAGCCGGTCTTCGCCATCTCGGGCAGGCCGCGCATATCGGCGACCAGCGTGTTGTAGCCGAAGGAGGTGCCGCGCTCTGTCAGCAGGATCTTCTCGTTGCCGGTGGAGGCGACCTTCTCGGCCACGTTGGGCATGTCCCACGGGGCGAGGAACTGGCCCTTCTTGATGTTCACGACGCAGCCGGTCTCGCCCGCGGCCAGCAACAGATCGGTCTGGCGGCACAGGAAGGCCGGGATCTGGATCACGTCGACGACGGCGCCTGCAATCCGGGCCTGTTCCGCGTCGTGGATGTCGGTCAGCACCGGGCAGCCGATCTCTGCGCGCACCTCTTCGAGGATCTTCAGTCCCGCGTCGATGCCGAGGCCGCGCTTGCCTTTGAGACTGGTGCGGTTGGCCTTGTCGTAGCTCGCCTTGAAGATGAACTGCGCGCCCGCCTGGTCGCAGGCGCGGGCCATTTCCTTCGCGATCATCATCGCATGGTCGCGGCTTTCGAGCTGGCACGGACCCGCGATCACCGTCAGCGGGCGGTCGTTCGAGACGGTCAGCCCGCCGATTTTCACGTCTTTCATTTCTCTCTCCGCAGCCTGTGACGGGCCGCTCTAGCTCAGCTCGAGACCTGCTCGCGCAGGACCGACGCTGTGAGCGACAGCATCAGATAGATGCCCGAGAAGATCAGGAAAGCCAACAGCGTGTTCTCGAAAGCGCGCGGATAGGTGGGCTCGTCCGGGGCGACGGGGCGTACGCCCATCTCCAGATAGCGTACCTGCTTGTTGGCCTCGATCCGGGCGGTTTCCATCTGTTGCGCAGCGGCAGAGAGCAGCATCTGGCGGGTCTGCAATTCGCCTTGGGCGATCTGCAACTGGCCGGTGACGGCGGCGAGCGACTCGCCCCCGGTGGCCTGGCGCCCCGCCGTGAGTTGGCCACGCGTCTTTTCGAGAAGCGCCTGAATGCGCCTGATGTCGCCCTGCACACCCGAGACCCGCGCCTGGTTGGGACGCGCATTGTCGAGAAGTTGGCCCAGCTCGAGCCGTTTCTGCTGCAACTGGTTTTCCAGATTGGCGACCTGGCCCATCACCACCGAGTTCTCGCTGACGGGATCGAGGACGCCGACCTTCTCCTGTAGCTGCTGCACCTTGGATTGCGCAGCGAACACCTTCGCCTCGGCATCCTGATAGCTTTCGCGCGCGCCCTTCATCTGGTCGTCGCGCAGCCGCGAAGTCAGTTGGTCCACCTGCTGTTCGGCATAGGAGATCAGCGACTCGGAGAATTGCTGCGATTTCTGCGGATCGGGGGCGATGACCTCCATCTTCACGATGCCCTCGGAAGGGTCGTAGCCGATCTCGACCATTTTCGAGTAAAGCCGGTAGGCCTGCTCGTCGGTGGCATCCTTCGGCAGGCGCTGAAGCGGGTCGATGCTCGGATCCTCGAAGATTTTCTTGAAACCCTGATCGCGGTCGAGCCGTTTCATGGCATCGCGCGACTGCAGATAGGATTGCACTGTCACCGAGTCCTGATTGGTGGCGAGCTGCGTGCCCGAGAAGAGCGACCCCAGCCCGGAATTGCCCAGCCCTTCGGCCTTCTGGATCACGAAAGCCGATTTCGTCGCATACATCGGCGTGGCCATCGCGAAATAGTAATAGGCGGCCATCAGCGTCGGCAGCACGACGAAGAAGCCCAGCCGCGCGCCCAGCAGCATCAGCTTGCGGCGGCGACGTTTGGCGATGTCGCGCTGGATGCGCAGGATCTCGGCGGCGCGACGATCCTCGGTCATCACCTCGGTCGAGGGGAGCTGACCTTTCTTGATCGTCTGCGGCAGGTTCACGCGGGTATCCGCGCCCGGCCCGTCGGTCCGTGCCAGCGCCCGCGAAGTCGCTTCCGCCTCGCCGGGTTTCACCATCGCCACGATATTCGAGCGGTCGAACGGATCGATCCCGCGGCGGCGCAGGAGCAGCACGGCCTCGAAATCGGAACTGGCCTGCACGCCGTGTTTCTGCGCCATCCGGCGGGCGAGGCGCAACTGGCGGCCGGTCAGCCCCTCGGCGCGGATCGCGTCGATTTCTTCCTCGGGGGTGCGCTGGCCCGCATCGATCACCTCGGCGCCGTTGCGCTCCGCCGTCGGGAATTTTTGATCGCCGAACCCGTCATCCTGCGGCTCGAACATGCTGGAGGGATCGCTGTCTCTGTGCCGCCGTTGCCGTTGCCGTTGCGGTTCCGGCGTGTCGGAAGAGGGTGCGGCTTGCGCGGCGGAGGCCGCAGAGGCGTTGGAGGCGCGCGGCGTGGTCGGCTCTCCCGTCGTCCCGGGGCCCGATTTCAGCGGCATCGCCCCCAGCTGCAGCGAGCCGTCGCTCCCCGTGATCACCGGCCCATCGCGGCGGATACGGAATTTCGGGGCCTTAGGACTGGTAGTCATACAACCGCTTCGCTTCTTCAAGAGTGTCGAACTGGTAAAGTTGCCCGTCGCGCAGCACCGCCGCACGATTGCAGAATTTCTCGATCGTGGAGGGTTGGTGCGAGACCACGACCACGGTGGAATTACGCAGCCGGTCGCGCAGGATCGAGCCGGCCTTGCGGTTGAACTCCACATCGGTGGTCGAGGGCATCCCCTCGTCGATCAGGTATATGTCGAATTCCAGCGCGAGCAGCAGGGAAAAGGTGAACCGCGCGCGCATCCCCGAACTGTAGGTGCCCACGGGCTGGTCGAAATATTCCGCGATCCCGGTCAGCCAGCGCGAGAAGGCCTCGACATAGTCGGGATCGAGCCCGTAGAGCCGCGCGATGAAGCGTGCGTTTTCGCGCGCCGAATGTTTCGAGACGACGCCGCCCATGAAGCCCAGCGGGAACGAGACCCGGCTGGTGCGACGAATCTCGCCCTCGTCGGGCTTTTCCAGCCCTGCCATCATGTTGATGATCGTGGTCTTGCCGGTGCCGTTGGGCGCGAGAATGCCGAGGCTCTGGCCCAGCTCCACGCGGAAGCTGGCGCGTTCGAGGATCACCTTGCGCTGCTTGCCGGTCCAGAAGGATTTGGAGACGTTCTCGAATACGATCATTACTTTTTGGCCCGGGTCTCCATCTGTGCGCGCCTCGCCACTAAATCACGGGGGCAGCAGTGCGAGAACCCGCCTAACCTTGGATTTGGGCAGCATTATGTTCAGTTGTGGGAGGGTTATGCAATGACGAACACATTGACACTAGAGGAGAAACGATGACCCGCCCCGTGCAAGACGAGATCCGCGACTGCCGCCTTTGCGCGGCGCGGTTTCGCGCGACCGCGACCGGGCATTCGCCGCGTCCCGTCGCGTGGTTCGCCGCCGGCGCACGCGTGCTGATCGTGGGGCAGGCGCCAGGGATCCGGGTGCACGAGACCGGCGTGCCGTTCAACGATCGCTCGGGCGACCGGCTGCGCGATTGGATGGGCGTCGATCGCGAGACCTTCTACGACGTCTCGCGCATCGCGATCGCGCCGATGGCGTTCTGCTTTCCGGGCTATGACGCGAAGGGGGCCGACCTGCCGCCGCCCGCAATCTGCGCCCAGACGTGGCGCGACCGGGTGATGGAGGAAATCGGCCCGGTCGATCTGACGCTTCTTGTGGGCGGCGCCGCGCAGCGCTGGCATCTGGGTACACGCAACGTGACGCAGGCCGTGCTGGGCTGGCGGGACCAGGCGCCGCGCCTCTTCCCCTTGCCTCATCCGTCTTGGCGCAATACGGGATGGCTGAAGAAAAACCCGTGGTTCGAGGCCGACCTGCTGCCGGTCCTGCGCGCCCGGGTGAAGGAGCTGACATGACCCCCTATGACCGCGCCCATGCCGCGATGGAAGCCGAACCGGAGAACGAGGCCAAGCGTCTCGCCGTGTTCGACCGTCTCGCCGATGCCGAGCTGTTCCTGCTGCTCGAAGAAGAGCCCGAGGACGAAAACATCAAGCCGCAGGTGTTCTCCACCGAAGAGGGCGAGTTCGTTCTCGTCTTCGATACCGAAGACCGTCTCGGCGAATTCGCGGACGGGCCGCAGCCCTACGCGGCGCTGCCGGGCCGGGTGATCGCGCAGCATCTGGTGGGCGAGAATATCGGGCTGGGCGTCAATCTCGGTGTTGCGGACTCGGCGATGCTGTTGCCGCCCGAGGCGCTGGACTGGCTGACCGAGACGCTCGCGCATACGCCGTTGGAGGCGCAGGGCCGTCCGGTGGAATTCACCGCTCCGGGTCTGTCGCCCGCGGTGATCGCGCTGCTGCTGCCCGCCTTCGAGGCCAAGCTGGACCAGCTTGCCGGGATCGCGCAGGCTGCCGTGCTGGGCGGCGTCACCTACGAGGACGGCCACCGGGGCCATGTGCTCGCGGTGATCGGCGCGCATGAGCATTTCCGCGCGGGTATCGCCAAGGCAATGGGCGAGGCGCTGACCTTCTCGGGGCTGGATGCGGGCGAGTTGGACGTGACCTTCCTCGAGCCCGAGGACAAGGCCGCGCAGCTTCTGCTGGACAAGGGGCTCGTGCTGCATGTCCCCGAGCCGGTCGAGGAAGAGGTGCAGGAACTCCGCCCCGGTTCCGCCCCCGGCATGGATCCGAGCAAGCCGCCGAAGCTGCGCTGAGGCGCGCCCGGCGGTTTTCGCATATCGTTTGAAAAACTCGGTCGGGGCGGCTCAGGACTCGTCGTCTGCCTCGTCGTGCTCGCCGATCACCTCGTTCTTCACCTGACCCCATGTCAGCAGCGTGAAGACCGCCGTGCCGCCCGCGACATTGCCTGCGAGAACCGGGAAGAAAAACCGGCTGATCGCCTCGGTCAGGCTCATATGGCCGCTCCAGACAAGCAGCCCCGCCTCGACCGAGCCCGCGACGACGTGCGCAGAGCCCGAGGCCGCGAGCAGCCATGTCATCGCGAGGATCACGAGGAACGAACTGCCCTGCGCCGCGGGCATGATCCACACCACGGCGGCGATGATGATGCCCGCCGGCATCGCGCGGTAGAAGTTCTGTCCCATGTCGCCGTCGGTCGCGTGGCGCGCCACGGCCAGCAGGCTGTCGGTCATCTCGTCGGGGATGACATGGGGAATGCTCAGGAACCCCGAGGCGATCGCGCAGCCAAGAATGTTCGACGCAAGCACGATCGCCCAGAGCCGCAGCATTTTCAGCAGGCATGTCAGCGACCGTTCGGCCACCACCGGCAGGACGGTGGTGATCGTGTTCTCGGTGAACAGCTGCATCCGCCCGAAGATCACCACCATGAACCCGGCCGAATAGCCGAGGGACTCGACCAGAATCCGCCAGCTTTCGTCGGGCAGACGCGCATGCAAGCTCGCCTGCGCGATGACCGAGAGGCTGATCAGGATGCCCGCCGCGAGCCCCGACCACACGAGAGAGGTGAGCGGGCGGTTCAGCTCTTCGTCGCCGTCATGCCGGATCACGGCGTAGATCAACCGCGCGGAGAGGCGCGAGGCTTGCTTCACCGAGCGCTCCTCGTGCCGTTCGCGCACGGCGTTGTTCTGGACTTTTCCGCTGCCGTTGTCGGACCCGCCCTGCGCGTCACTTTGGGAACTGTCTGATTTCATTCGTCCTGAACCCCGTCACGCGTGCTTTGTTCCCTGTGCGAGCCTGCGCTATCCCTGTTCGCTGGCGAACACCTTGTCGATCATCGCCTGTGTGCCGCGCGCATCTTCAAGTGTCCACGCATAGGGCGCGCCCTCGGTGACATGACGCATGAAGGCTTCCACCTGGATCACATATTGATTCACGGCCGGGTAGCGGATCATCTCGTCCGGCTTGCCCTTGCGGATCAGCGTGACCTCCGCCTGATCGAAGACATTCGCGTTGAACGGGCAGGTGAGGCGGATCAAACCTTCGGAGCCCTGGAAGACCGCTTCCTGGCGCGGATGCAGCCGGGTCGAGGTCAGCGCGCCATAGGTGAAGCGGCCCTTGTCGCTGACCATCTCGCCCGTGACCTGCGTGAACGTGTCGACATCGTTCTCGCGATGGATGACGGCGCGCAGATCGCCCGGTTCGGCCCGGGCTGCGAAGCGCACGCAGGAATAGGCATAGACGCCGATATCGGGGATCGAGCCGCCGCCCATATCCGCCTTGTTGCGGATATTGGTGGGGTCGGGGTTGTTGAAGGTGAACACCACATCGGCGTGGCGCAACTCTCCGATCGCGCCCGCATCGAGCCAGTCGCGCACCTGCCGCCATTGCGGGTGATGCACGATCATGTAGGCCTCGGTCGCGAACTTGCCGGCGGCGTCGCGCGCGTCTATCAGCCCGTCGATCTCCTCGGCCTTCATCGCGATCGGCTTTTCCGTCAGTACATGCTTGCCTGCCGCCAGCGCCTTCTTCGTCCACTCCACATGGAGCGTGTTGGGCAGCGGGATATAGACTACGTCGATGCCGGGGTCGGCCAGCAGCGCGTCATAGCTGTCATGAACCTTGAGATCGGGCGCGAAGGCCTTGAAGGGATCGGCTTTTTCCGGGCTCGACGTCGCGAGCGCCGCCAGCCGCGCGCCCTCGGCCGCGTGGATCGCCCGGCCCATATGCTCGCGCGCAAATTTCGCGGCGCCGAGGATTCCCCAGTTCAACACCTGCATCGTCTCTCTCCCTCTTTTCGTGCTCGTATCCGGGGCGAAGGTAATGCTTATGCGGCGCGGCGCAAAGAAAATCGCCGCCCCCGGGAAAGGAGCGGCGACACACTTTCGCACTCGTTACTGTTCGCGGGTTACGCGGGCACGTTCATGCCTTTTTCCCGTGCCAGTTCGGTCATGCGCTTCTGCAGCTTCTCGAAGGCGCGCACCTCGATCTGGCGGATACGCTCGCGCGAGACGTCATAGACGCCCGAGAGTTCCTCCAGCGTGACGGGATCGTCGCGCAGGCGGCGCTGCATCAGGATGTCCTTCTCGCGGTCGTTGAGAACGTCCATCGCGTCCATCAGCATCTCGCGGCGGGCTTCCATCTCCTCGGTCTCGGCATAGGCCTCGGCCTGATCGGCATCCTCGTCTTCGAGCCAGTCCTGCCACTGTGCGGCCCCGCCTTCGTCACCCGCGCCGATCTGTGCGTTCAGCGAGGCGTCCGAGCCCGACATCCGCCGGTTCATCGAGATCACTTCTTCCTCGGTCACGTTCAGATCGGACGCGATCTGTTTGACGTTCTCGGGGCGCATATCGCCGTCTTCATAGGCGCCGATCTTGGACTTCGCCTTGCGGAGGTTGAAGAACAGCTTCTTCTGCGCCGAGGTGGTGCCCAGCTTCACGAGGCTCCACGAGCGCAGGATGTATTCCTGGATCGCGGCGCGGATCCACCACATAGCGTAGGTCGCGAGGCGGAAGCCCTTCTCGGGATCGAAGCGCTTCACGGCCTGCATCAGACCGACATTCGCCTCCGAGATCACCTCGGCCTGCGGCAAGCCGTAACCGCGATAGCCCATCGCGATCTTCGCGGCGAGACGCAGGTGCGACGTCACCAACTGGTGCGCGGCATCGGTGTCCTGGTGGTCGGCCCAGCTCTTGGCCAGCATATATTCCTGTTCCGGCTCCAGAAGCGGGAACTTCCGGATCTCCTGAAGGTAGCGGTTCAGCCCCTGCTCAGGACTCGGGGCCGGAAGGTTCGTGTAGCTCGTCATCGTCTCCCATGTCTCCCTTTTGGCGGCTGCTCAATGTGGGGATCGCCCCCCGTTCTTTCAAGAAACGCAAGGCAGTGCGGATTGGTTCACCGAAAGCCGCCCTGACGCAGTCGCATAGAAAGATCAACGTATCGTAACGGGATTTCCGTCGCGGATGTGTAAAAAAACATCTGACGCTTCACAAGATCGGCGCGAGCACCGACATCAGGTTGTTGATGATTTTCCAGTGCAGGGGCCATTCCGCGATCCGCTCCGGTCCGACGCGGCGGGCCTGCGCGATCCAGTGGCGCTGGCGTTCGCCAAGTTCGAGACCGAGTTCGTGGTCCTCGATCAGCACGCAATTCTCGTAATTCAGCTCGAAGCTGCGGCGGTCGAGATTGGCCGAGCCGAGGATCGCGACGCGGCCATCGGCCAGCAGGGTCTTGGCGTGCAGCAGGCCCGGCCCGTGCTCCCAGATCTCGACGCCCGCCTCGGCCAGCACCGGGTAGAAGCTGCGCGCGGCATGGGCGACGAAGCGCGAGTCGTTGCGCCTCGGCACGATCACCTGCACTCGCACCCCCCGGCGCTTGGCGGCGCGCAGGGCGGAGGCGATTTCCTCGCCCGGCACGAAATAGGGGGTGGAGAGGGTCAGCGTCTCGCGCGCGGCCCCGATCACCGCAAGGAACACATCCGGCACCCCGCGCGTGTCCAGCATCGGCCCCGTGGCGAAGGCGACCGCCGTTCCGGGCCGCGCGGTCGGCGCGGCGGGAGTGGGGATCACGAGGTCCGAGATTTCCTCCCGGCTATGCGTCACCCAGTCGGTCGCGAAGATGTGCTGGTGCTGGGCGGCGAGCGGCCCCTCGATCCGCAGCATGACATCCTTCCACGGCGCGAAGCGCGCCTTGATGCGGAACTCCGGGTCGGCGATGTTGCGCGAACCGGTATAGGCCACATGCCCGTCGATCACGGCGAGCTTGCGGTGGTTGCGCAGGTCGATCCGCATCGTCGCGAGCTTGAACAGCGGCCAGCGGAAGGAAAAGGCGATCGCGGTCTTCACTCCGGCCTTCTTCATCGCCTTCCAGTGGCGCGACTTGATGAAGCCGCGCGCGCCCAGCCCGTCGACGAGGACGCGCACGGTCACCCCGCGTTCGGCCGCGCGGGTCAGCGCCTCGGCCATCGCGATGCCGGTCAGGTCTGTCAGCCAGATATAGGTGATGAGGTGCACGCTTCGGCTGGCGGCGTCGATATCGGCGATCAGCGGTTCGAGCTGATCGGCAGGGTCGGGCAGGAAGGCGATGGCATCGCCGCTACTCGGCGCGTAGCCGTTGATCGCGGCGGCCCGGGCGAAGGCTGCGCGATAGGCCGGGGAGATGGCTTCGAGGTCTGCGGGCTCGACCGGATCGGGGGCGGGCAGGGCGGCGACCGTCGCCTGCAGCTTGCGCGCGACGCGCTGGTTGAGCCGCGTCTCCCCGATCAGGATGTAGAGGATGACGCCGAGGAACGGCACCGACAGGATAAGCACCGTCCAGCTTGCGCGCACCGCGGGCGGCTTGTCGGGACGGGTGAACACGCGCAGCAGCGCGAGCGCCTGACTGCCGAAGTGAAACAGCAGCGTCAGAAGCTCCGCCCACCAGACGTTCACGGGGCGGTGCCGCCTGCAGGGGGCATGGAGGCGGCGCGCAGCGCGTCGATCAGGTCGGTCATGTCGTCGGGCAGGGGCGCCTCGAAGGACAGTTCCTCTCCGGTGACGGGATGAACGAAGCCAAGCGTCGCCGCGTGGAGCGCCTGACGCGGGAAGGCGCGGACGGCCTCTGCCGCAGCCGCGCCCACCGCTTTTTCCGAGATCTTGCGCTTGCCGCCATAGGTCTGATCGCCGATCAGCCCGTGACCCGCATAGGCCATATGGACGCGGATCTGATGGGTGCGCCCGGTCTCGAGCCAGCAATCGATCAGCGCCGCCGTTCCGTTGAAATCCTCGATCGTGCGGGCCCGGGTGACGGCATGCCGCCCGCCATGGGCCACCACCGCCTGTTTCTGCCGGTCGGTCTTGTGGCGGGCGAGTTGCGTGACGATCTTCAGCACGCCGCCTTGCTCGAAGCTGACGCCGTTCAGTCCGCGCAGCCGCGGATCGGAAGCCTGCGGGACGCCGTGGCAAAGCGCGCGGTAATGGCGATGAACCGTATGCGCCTCGAATTGCGCGGCGAGCCCGTGATGCGCCCGGTCCGATTTCGCGACGACGAGCAGCCCCGATGTGTCCTTGTCGATGCGGTGGACGATGCCGGGGCGCGCCTCGCCGCCGATCCCTGAGAGATTCCCGCCGAAATGGTGCAGCAGCGCGTTGACCAGCGTGCCTTCGGGCGTGCCCGGCGCGGGGTGGGTGACCATGCCCGCGGGCTTGTTCACGACGATCAGGTCGTCATCTTCCCACAGCACTTCCAGCGGAATGTCCTGCGCGACGGTCTCGACCTCTTTCGGAGGCTCCAGCGCGATCTGATAGACCTCGCCCTCGGCGACCTTGGTCTTCTGATCGGTCACGGCCACGCCCTCGCGGCTGACCGAGCCCTCCGCGATCAGTTTCGCCAGGCGCGAGCGCGAGAGCGCCGCTTCCTCTGGCACAGCCGCCGCCAAGGCCTTATCAAGGCGGGGACCCATGCCGGGTCCGATCTCGATGCTGAGGATTTCCTTATTCATGTCCGACCTGCCTGACGAAGAGCCTGCCACCACGCTGCCACCCGATCTTCGCTTTCTCAAGATACTGGTGACCACGCTTGCGGCGGTGATGATCGTCGGGCTTGTAGCGATCGTGGCGCTGCTTGTCATCCGCTTGCAGCAACCCAATCCGCTGCCGCAACTGCCCGCCGCGATCACGCTGCCCGAGGGCGCACAGGCCGAGGCCGTGACCTTCGCGCGCAACTATACTGTGGTGGTGACCGATGGGGGGCAGGTGTTGGTCTATGACAAGGCCGGGCAGAAGGTGGGCGATCTGACGCTTGGCACGGAAGGCGGGAATTCCGATGGAAATTGACCTCGAGATCGAAGACCCCCGCTGGGAGACGGTCGGGCTCGAAGACCTTATGACCCGCGCCGCGTCACTGGTGCTGGAGGATCGCGGAATCGAGGCTGAGCTCTGCCGCCTCTCGGTGCTCGCCTGCGACGATGCGCGCATCGCCGAGCTGAACGGCGAATATCGCGACAAGGCGAAGCCCACCAATGTGCTCAGCTGGCCCGCCGAAGAACGCGGCGCGGAAGAGCCCGGCGCCCATCCCGAACCGCCCGCGCCCGATGTCTTCGGTGAGATCGAGCTCGGCGACCTCGCGATCGCCTATGAAACCTGCGCCCGAGAGGCCGAAGAGCAAGGCAAATCCGTCGAAGATCACACGCTGCATCTGCTCATCCATGGGGTGCTGCACCTGTTGGGCTATGACCATATTCGCGACGAAGATGCGCAAGTTATGGAACAAATCGAAATCCGGCTTCTTGAAAGCGTAGGAATTCGTAACCCATATGTGTAAGACTAGGCGCATTCCGCGTCATCTTTCGGAAAGGAACAATGGGACAGGTCGCCGACGGAGTTACCTCCGCCAATACCGGTAGTTCGGAAAACGCAGAACCCGGTCAGTCTTCGGAGCCCGCTTCGCGCGGGTTGCTCAGCCGCTTTTTCGGGCAACGCCCAATGGAAGAAGAGGCCCCACAGGTAGAAATGCCGCCCAAACCCGCGCCAGCGCCGCTGGGGCTGGGGAACCTGCGCAAGATGCGGGTGGGCGATGTCGCCATCCCCAAAGTCGAGATCGAGGCCGTTCCGGTCTCCATCACCCGCGACGAGCTGGTGGAGAAGTTCCGCCAGCACGGCTATTCGCGCCTGCCGGTCTTCAAGGAAACGCTGGATACGCCTCTGGGCCTCGTCCACCTGAAAGACCTGGCGCTGGAATACGGCTTCGGATCGGGCAATGGCCGGTTCTCGCTGCGCAAGCTGATCCGTCCGCTCCTTTACGTGCCGCCGTCGATGCCGATCGGCGTGCTCTTGCAGAAGATGCAGGTGCAGCGCACCCATATGGCGCTGGTGATCGACGAATATGGCGGGGTCGACGGTCTGCTCACGCTAGAAGACCTGATCGAACAGGTGATCGGCGAGATCGAGGACGAGCATGACGAGGCCGACGACGCTTATTGGCGCGAGGAAAAGCCCGGCCAATGGGTCGTGCAGGCCCGCGCGCCGGTCAACGAGTTCGAAGCGCAGATCGGGATGCGGCTCTCTGACGAGGAGGCCGATGACGAGATCGATTCGATGGGCGGTCTGGTGTTCATGCAGCTTGGCCGGGTGCCCGCGCGCGGCGAGGTCGTGGTGACCGAGAACGGCGTGGAATACGAGGTGGTCGATGCCGATCCGCGCCGGATCAAACGTCTGCGCGTACGTCTGCCGGGAGTGGCGCCCGCCGAGTGAGCGGGCTATGACGCGCCCATGATCGCGACCATCCGAGAGGGCTTTCGCGCACCGTTGCGCCCGCGCTGGCAGAGCTTGGCTCTGGCAGCGCTTTTCGGTGTTCTGTTCGCCGCCGGGCAGGCGCCGCTCGGTCTGTGGTGGATCGCGCTGCCCACGCTGGCGGCCTCAGTCTGGTTCGCCTCCGCCGAACGCTGGCGCGCCTCCACGATCTGGATCGGGTTCGCCACCGGCTTCGGCTATGCGCTGGCCGCGATGTTCTGGATCGTCGAGCCTTTCATGGTCGAGGCCGATGTCTATGGCTGGATGGCGCCTTTCGCGCTGGTCCTGATGGCCGCAGGGATGGGCGCATTCTGGGCGATCGGATACGGGCTCGGGGCCTATGCGGGGCAGGGGCCGCGCTCGCGTGCGCTCGGGATCGCGCTTGGCATGGCGGCCTCGGATGCGCTGCGCTCCTACGTCTTCACCGGGTTTCCGTGGGTGCTGGTCGGCCATATCTGGATCGGCTCGCCCGTCGCGCAGGCGGCGGCCTTTGTCGGGCCGCTGGGGCTGAGCCTGATCACCCTGCTGATCGCAAGCGCGCCTGCGATGACGCGCGGGATGCGGATGCCTGCCGCCCTCGGGATCGTGGGCGCGGCGCTGGTCGGGCTGTGGCTCGGCGGGGTGGCGCGGCTCAACGCGCCGGTGGCGCCGAGGCCCGAGCCGATCACTCTGCGTCTGGTGCAGCCCAATGCGCCGCAGAACCTGAAATGGCTGCCGCAATACCGGATGAAATTCTTCCAGCGGCTGCTGGACCTGACGAAGGCCGATCCTGCGCCCGGCCAGCCCAAGCCCGACCTGATCGTCTGGCCCGAGACCGCGGTGCCGTTCCTGCTCGACCATCCGCAGGGCGGGCTCGAGATGTCGACCGAGGCGGCGGGTGGCATCCCGCTCGCGATGGGGGTGCAGCGCAGTGAAGGCAGCCGCTATTTCAACTCGCTCGCCGTCATCGCTCCCGACGACCGGGTCGAGGCGCTTTACGACAAATCCCATCTCGTGCCCTTCGGCGAATACATGCCCTTCGGCGATGCGCTGGCTAAGATCGGGATCACCGCCTTCGCGGCGCAGGTCGGCAATGGCTATTCGTCCGGGCCGGGGGAGAAGCTGCTCGATCTGGGCAAGCTCGGCCATGTTGCGCCGCTGATCTGCTACGAGGCGATCTTCCCGCAGGACCTGCGCGGCTTCCCGCAGCGGCCCGACTGGATCTTGCAGGTCACGAATGACGCGTGGTTCGGCACGCTCAGCGGGCCCTATCAGCATTTCGCGCAGGCGCGGCTCCGCGCGATCGAACAGGGCCTGCCGCTTGCGCGCGACGCCAATACCGGGGTCACTGCGATGATCGACGCCAAGGGGCGGATCACGGCGAGCCTCGGACTCGACCGGATGGGCAAGCTCGACGTGGCGCTGCCGCCAAGCCTGCCGCCGACGCTCTATTCCAAGCTGGGCGACGCACCGTTCATCGCGCTGATTGTTGCAGCTTTGGCGCTTCTTTCACTCTTTACGCGTATTTCGATTGACCCGACCGGCAGGCGCTCCTAGCTAGAAAGCCGAACCACCCCAACGGCTTCCTGACGGGGTGGGGATATCAACAACGGAGCACCCTTTCATGGCACGCGCGAATTACGTCTTCACCTCCGAATCCGTTTCGGAGGGGCATCCCGATAAGGTCTGTGACCGCATTTCGGATGCCGTTCTCGATACTTTCCTGGCTGCAGAGCCCAACGCGCGGGTCGCCTGCGAAACATTCGCGACGACCAATCAGGTCGTGGTCGGTGGCGAGGTCGGTCTGGCCGATAAAACCAAGCTCGCCGAATATCTCGAAGGCATCGACAAGATCGTGCGCGATTGCGTCAAGGATATCGGCTACGAGCAGGACGAGTTCCACTGGGCGACGCTGAAAGTCGCGAACTTCCTGCACCCGCAATCGGCCCATATCTCTCAGGGCGTCGACAAGGATGGGGCCGGCGATCAGGGGATCATGTTCGGCTTCGCCGCCGATGAGACCCCCGAACTGATGCCCGCGCCGATCCATTATTCGCACGCGATCCTGCGCCGTCTGGCCGAAGCGCGCAAATCCGGCGCCGAGCCCGAGCTGCGCCCCGACGCGAAATCGCAGCTGTCTGTGCGCTACGAGAATGGCCGCCCCGTCGGCGTGAGCCAGATCGTGCTTTCGACCCAGCATGCCCACGAGCATCAGACCTCGGATGATATCCGCGCGATCGTCGAGCCTTACATCCGCGAGACGCTGCCCGAAGGCTGGATCACCGACGAGACCGAATGGTGGGTGAACCCGACCGGCACCTTCGTGATCGGCGGTCCGGATGGCGATGCGGGCCTCACCGGGCGCAAGATCATCGTGGACACCTATGGCGGCTCGGCCCCGCATGGCGGCGGCGCGTTCTCGGGCAAGGACCCGACCAAGGTGGACCGTTCGGCGGCCTATGCGGCGCGCTATCTGGCGAAGAACGTGGTGGCGGCAGGCATGGCGCGCAAATGCGTGATTCAGGTGTCCTACGCGATCGGCGTGGCGAAACCGCTGTCGATCTATGTCGACACGTTCGGCACCGGCGAAGTGCCCGACGAGGTGATCGAGAAAGCCGTGGCGCAAGTGATGGACCTGACGCCGAAAGGCATCCGCGAGACGCTCGATCTTTGCAAGCCGATCTACGAGCGCACCGCGGCCTATGGCCATTTCGGTCGCGCCCCGGAGGCCGATGGCGGCTTCTCCTGGGAGAAGACCGATCTGGTCGAGGCGCTGAAGAAGGCGGTCTGAGGCGAGAGCTTTCAGGAATTTGCGACGGGCAGGGGGAACCTCTGCCCGTTTGCTTTTGCGGGGATGGTGCTGAGCGGCGGGTGCGGCCTTGAGGCTGGTCGTCCAACGCGGTTCGTGCGCGCAGACGAGCAGACCGAACGCTTCGCGATCCAGCTTGCGCCTTCCGACCTTCCGCGCCACTCTCCGCCGCAAAACAACAGGAGACAGACCATGCCCGACGCCCTGCGCTATGCCGCCATCATGCTTGCCGCCGGGATCGGGATTCCGGTGCTGGCCGCACTCAACGCCCAGCTTGGCGCGCGGATCGCATCGCCTGCGGTCGCGGCGGTCGTCCTGTTCTGCGTTGCGCTGTCGGGTGCGGTGATCGTGATGCTCTTCACCGTCGGTCCCGCGCCGCTCGCACGTCTGCCGGGGCAGCCTTGGTATCTGTTTCTCGCGGGGCTCCTCGTTGCCTTCTACGTGATCTCGATCACCTTCATCGCGCCGAAATTCGGGGTCGGCAATGCGGTGTTCTTCGTGCTGCTGGGCCAGATGATCGCCGCCGCCGCGATCGACCAGTTCGGACTGTTTGGCGCGTTGGTCCGGCCGATCACTCTGATGCGCGGGGCGGGGATCGGTTTCATGTGCCTGGGGCTGTTCCTCATTCAGAAGGCTTGAACCTTTCGAGAGACGCCGCTAGAGGCCCCTCCCATGAGCGAGAATGACACCCCCGAACAGCCCTGGCGCAACTTCTATGGTCGCCGCCACGGCAAGACGTTGAACAAGGCGCAGAAGGAATATCTGCGCGAGGACCTGCCGGGCCGTCTGCCCGGTCCCGTCGGTTGGGAGGAGAACCCCGACCGCGAGCCGCTCGACATGGAGACGCGGTTCAAGGGCAAGCCGGTCTGGCTTGAAGTGGGCTTCGGAGGGGGTGAACATCTCGCCCACATGGCGCAGACCTATCCGGACGTGGAATTCATCGGCTGCGAGCCTTTCGTCAATGGCGTGGCGATGCTCTTGGGTAAGCTGCGGCGCGAGAAAATACCGAATGTCTCGGTCCATCCCGGCGATGCGCGCGACCTGATGGATGTGCTGCCCGAGGGCTCGATCTCGAAGGCGTTTCTCCTCTACCCAGACCCGTGGCCGAAATCGAAGCACCATCGTCGGCGCTTCGTGACGCAGGAGCATCTCGAACCGCTGCACCGCGCGCTGAAACCGGGATCGGAATTCCGCGTGGCGACCGACATCCCCGACTATGTCCGCCAGACGGTCGAGGAAGTCCCGCAGGCCGGATTCGAGCCGCTGTTCGAGGTGCCCGCCGCCTTCGATTTCGACGATCCGCAGCCGGTTTCCGGCGATTGGGATACACCGTGGGCGGACTGGCTCTCGACGCGCTACGAACAGAAAGCGCTGCGTGAGGGCCGCAAGCCGCATTACCTGACCTATCGGCGGATCTGAGCCCTTCCGCCTCCCGCCAGATCGCGCTAACAGGGGCGCGTTGAAATTAGGGAGGCATCATGTCCGGCCACGGCACACCGATCAAAATGACCTCGCACGCCTGCGGTCCCCTCAAGGGCACGGCGGAGGTTCCCGGCGACAAGTCGATCAGCCATCGCGCGCTGATCCTCGGCGCGCTCTCGGTGGGCGAGACGAAGATCACCGGCCTGCTCGAAGGCGAAGACGTGCTCGACACGGCCAAGGCGATGCGCGCCTTCGGCGCCGAGGTCACGCAGCACGGCCCCGGCAGCTGGTCGGTGCATGGCGTGGGCGTGGGCGGCTTTGCCGAGCCTGAGGATGTCATCGATTGCGGCAATTCCGGCACCGGCGTGCGCCTGATCATGGGCGCGATGGCGACCTCGCCGATCGTGGCGACCTTCACCGGCGACGGGTCTTTGCGCAAACGCCCGATGGGCCGCGTCACCGATCCGATCCGGCTGTTCGGGGCGCAGGCTTTCGGGCGTCATGGTGGGCGACTGCCGATGACCATCCTCGGCGCGCCGAGCCCCGCTCCCGTGCGCTACGCGACGCCGATGGCCTCTGCGCAGGTGAAATCGGCGGTGCTGCTGGCGGGTCTGAACGCGCCGGGTCAGACCGTCGTGATCGAGAAGACCCCGACCCGCGATCATACCGAGCGAATGCTGCGCGGCTTCGGTGCCGAGATCACGACGGAAGTGACCGATCAGGGCCATGTGATCACGTTGCAGGGCCAGCCTGAGTTGAAGGCTCAGGAGGTCGCCGTGCCGCGCGATCCGTCTTCGGCGGCCTTCCCGGTCTGCGCTGCGCTGATCGTGCCGGGCTCGGAGATCGTGGTGCCGGGCGTCAGCCAGAACCCGACCCGCAACGGGATCTTCATCACGTTGCGCGAGATGGGCGCGGACCTGACCTTCGAGAACGAGCGCGAAGAGGGCGGCGAGCCGGTGGCCGATCTGCGCGTGCGCTATTCCAAGCTGCACGGGATCGACGTGCCCGCCGAGCGCGCCTCGGCGCAGATCGACGAATATCCCGTTCTTTCGGTCGTCGCAGCCTTTGCCGAAGGCGTGACGCGCATGCCCGGCGTGCATGAGCTGCGCGTCAAGGAAAGCGACCGGATCGACGCGATGGCGCGCGGGCTGGAAGCCAACGGCGTCAAGATCGAGGAAGACGAGGATACGCTGATCGTGCATGGCTGCGGACCCGAAGGCGTGCCGGGCGGCGGCACCGCGGTGACCCATCTCGACCACCGCATCGCGATGAGCTTCATGGTACTGGGCATGGCTGCGCAGAAGCCGGTCTCGGTCGATGACGGCTCGCCCATTGCAACCTCCTTCCCGATCTTCGAAGATTTGATGGCGCAGCTGGGTGCGGAGATCGTCCGCGAAGGCTGAGCCGGGCAGGGCGGCTGTCCGCGTCGCTGTGAGAAGAAAGGACCGTTCATGCGCTTTACCGTCGCCATCGATGGCCCCGCCGCGGCCGGCAAGGGCACGATCAGCCGCGCCGTGGCCGAGCAGTTTGGGCTGGCGCATCTTGATACCGGTGCACTCTATCGCGCGGTCGGCATGAAATCCGAGACCGAGGGGCTGGAGCCCATCGCCGCGGCCAAGGCGCTCCGCCCCGAGGATCTGGAGCGCGACGATCTGCGCACGATGGAAGCGGGGCAGGCGGCCTCGATCGTCGCCGCGATCCCGGAGGTGCGCGCGGCTCTGGTGGCGTTTCAGCGCGATTTCGCGGCGCGAGAGGGCGGTGCGGTGCTCGACGGGCGCGACATCGGCACGGTGATCTGCCCGCAGGCGGAGGTGAAGCTGTTCGTCACCGCCTCGCCGGAGGTGCGCGCGCATCGGCGCTGGCTCGAGCTCGGCGGCGACGAGGCAGATGTGCTCGAACAGGTGCGCGAGCGCGACGCCCGCGACATGGGCCGCGCCGACAGCCCGCTGCGCCCGGCCGTGGATGCGCTCGTGATCGACACGTCGGATCTCAGCATCGAAGAGGCCGTCGCCCGTGCCGCCGATCAGATCGAGGCCCGCCGCGCGGGCGATCTGGACTAGGGGGCAGGGATGCTGCGCTGGGGGCTCCTCTTGCTGGTTCTTGCCTCTCAGGCGACCGCCGAGGAGCGCCCGCAGGGCCTGTTATGGAGCGAGACGGACCTGCCGCGCACCATGCCGTTGCAGATCAAATCCGCCCCGGATCGCGATCTCTACATCGTGCTGCGCGATGCCATGACCGGGCAGGACGTGATGGGGGCCTATGCGCAGGGTGGGGAGTTCTTTCGCCTGTTGGTGCCGCCGGGCCGGTTCGAGCTGCAGGTGGCGCTTGGACCTGCCGAGGATTGGAAAGGCGGTGCGACGCTCTTCGGTC
This sequence comes from Thioclava nitratireducens, assembly GCF_001940525.2. NCBI lineage: Bacteria > Pseudomonadati > Pseudomonadota > Alphaproteobacteria > Rhodobacterales > Paracoccaceae > Thioclava > Thioclava nitratireducens. Next base: position 2,449,018 of record NZ_CP019437.1, on the reverse strand, counting down.
CCGACACCGAGCGCTTGCGCCTCGATCCGCCGCTCGATTTCGGCGTCACGGGCTTCGCGCGAAAGGGCGGGCATCTGGTCGATCTGAGCGATCTGGGGGCGATAGCGCAGAAAAGCCTCGGAATTTGCCAGCGCCTCGCGCTCGATTTCGACAGCGTGACCACCGCACCGGAAGCGGTGCGCCCTGGCGTAAAGCCCCGTGATCCCATGGAAATACCAGAATTCCCGGTGCCGAAATATCGCCGCGTCGATCGCATTTGCGATTGAGGAAAAGAAACATCCGAAATATATAATCACGAAATGGTGAACCTTTTCCCGCCTCGCTGCGTTAGCGGTACGTGAAAACTACATGAGGAAGGTCCGATGCGCTTGCCCCTGGCTTTGGCCTGCATCTGTCTTGGCGCCGCGTCCCTGACCGCTCCGGCGCGGGCCGACAGTCCGCTTCCCGAACCGCTCCGGGTCAAGGCGCACTCCGCGACGCCGGTGCCCGGCGATCTGTCCTTCGATCTGGTCGAAGGCGGAAAAGTGTCGCTCTCCGATTTTCGTGGCAAGGTCGTGCTCGTGGTCAATACCGCATCCAAATGCGGCTTCGCGCCCCAGTTCACCGAGTTGCAGAAACTGTCCGAGACCTACGGACGCGACGGGCTGGTCGTTCTGACCGTGCCCTCGAACGATTTCCATCAGGAACTCTCCACCGCGCAGGAGGCCAAGCGCTATTGCGCGTTGACCTTCGGGGCCGAGTTGCCGATGGCGCAGCTGGCCAAGGTGAAGGGGCCGCAGGCGCATCCGTTCTACCGCTACATGCATGACACCGAGGGGTTCGAGCCGAGCTGGAACTTCAACAAGGTGCTGCTGGGCCGCGACGGATCGTTGATCGCGACCTATCCCGCCAGCGCGACCCCGCTTTCGTCGTGGATGCTGGGCGACGTCAAGGCCGCTCTCGCCAGTGCGAGCCACGGTTGAGCGAGAGGCCGCCACGGCCTGCTCAGGACGCAATAAATGCTTGCGATAATGGTTGATCGCGCCTATATCGGCGCGGTCTGAGGCAGGTCGGGACTCACCCGGCCTGTGCGCTATTGCAGCACGGACATTCCAACGAAAGACCGGCGGAGCCAACCGCAAGGCCAGAAAACCGAAGATGAAAAGGAAAATCTGAACGCATGTCGCAAAATGCAACCATGGACGAATTCGAAGCCCTTCTGAACGAGAGCCTCGAAATCGACACCCCGAACGAAGGTTCGGTTGTTAAAGGCAAGGTCATCGCCATCGAGGCGGGCCAGGCCATCATCGATGTCGGCTACAAAATGGAAGGCCGCGTCGAACTGAAAGAATTCGCCAACCCCGGCGAGGCTCCGCAGATCGAAGTCGGCGACGAAGTCGAAGTGTATCTCGACCGTGTCGAGAACGCCCGCGGCGAAGCCGTGATCTCGCGTGAGAAAGCCCGCCGCGAAGAGGCATGGGATCGTCTCGAAGCAGCTTACGCCAAGGAAGAGCGCGTCGAAGGCGCCATCTTCGGTCGCGTCAAAGGCGGCTTCACCGTCGATCTGGGCGGCGCTGTCGCGTTCCTGCCCGGCTCGCAAGTTGACGTGCGCCCGGTGCGCGACGCTGGCCCGCTCATGGGTCTCAAGCAGCCGTTCCAAATCCTCAAGATGGACCGTCGTCGTGGCAACATCGTTGTCTCGCGTCGTGCGATCCTCGAAGAGAGCCGCGCCGAACAGCGCGCCGAAGTCATCGCCAACCTCTCCGAAGGTCAGGTCGTCGATGGTGTGGTCAAGAACATCACCGAATACGGTGCGTTCGTTGATCTGGGCGGCGTCGACGGTCTGCTGCACGTCACCGACATGGCATGGCGCCGCGTGAACCACCCGTCCGAGATCCTGTCGATCGGCGAGACCGTCAAGGTCCAGGTCGTCAAGATCAACAAGGAAACCCACCGCATCTCGCTCGGCATGAAGCAGCTGCAGTCGGATCCGTGGGACTCGGTGGAATCGAAGTACGCTCTGGGTTCGGTGCATACCGGCCGCGTGACCAACATTACCGACTACGGCGCGTTCGTCGAGCTGGAGCCGGGTGTCGAAGGTCTCGTGCACGTGTCCGAGATGTCCTGGACCAAGAAGAACGTCCACCCCGGCAAGATCGTCTCGACGAGCCAGGAAGTCGACGTCATGGTCCTCGAGATCGACACCGCGAAGCGCCGCGTCTCGCTGGGTCTCAAGCAGACCATGCGCAACCCGTGGGAAGTCTTCGCAGAGACCCACCCGGTCGGCACCGTCATCGAAGGCGAAGTCAAGAACATCACCGAGTTCGGTCTGTTCGTTGGCCTCGAGAACGACATCGACGGTATGGTTCACCTCTCGGACCTCAGCTGGGAACAGCGTGGCGAGGATGCGATCCAGGATTACCGCAAAGGCGACATGGTCAAGGCCGCTGTCACCGAAGTGGACACCGACAAGGAGCGTATCTCGCTCTCGATCAAGGCGCTCGACGCCGACACGTTCTCGGATGCCGTTGACGGCGTGAAGCGTGGTTCGATCGTGACCGTGACCGTGACCGCGATCGAAGACGGTGGCGTCGAGGTGGAATACAACGGCATGAAGTCGTTCATCCGCCGTTCGGACCTCGCCCGCGATCGTGCCGACCAGCGCCCCGAGCGCTTCCAGGTTGGCGATCACGTCGATGTCCGCGTGACCAACGTCGACTCCAAGACCCGCAAGCTGGGTGTGTCGATCAAGGCGCGCGAGATCGCTGAAGAGAAAGAAGCCGTGGAACAGTACGGCTCGTCGGACTCGGGTGCGTCGCTGGGCGACATCCTGGGCGCCGCGCTCAAGGGCGACAAGTAAGAGATCGGACCGCTCGGTCCATCCGGAGGCCCCGCCGTTTGGCGGGGCCTTTTTCGTTCCTGCAAAGGCTTGGCGATGTGCAACAGCGATTCGCGCACAGGGTGACGCGTGGGCGGGCGATCGGCCAATTTTCTGCGATTGCGAAGGCGGTTCTATCGGCGGCAGACCGCTAGGGGCTCGATTTTACGTGGATTTTCCGGGTCTTTGCTGTTCCGCGCTGACCCGATTGGTCCTATAATTGCACTCTGACGCATGTGAGAGCCGGGAGCTCACCCGGCCAAGCCCGTGGGGGAGATAACAAGATGATCCGCTCTGAGTTGATCACGAAGATTGCCGAGGAGAATCCGCATCTTTACCAGCGGGATGTCGAGAAGATCGTGAACACGATCTTCGACGAGATCACCGAGGCGCTCGCCTCGGGCGACCGCGTCGAGCTGCGCGGCTTCGGGGCTTTTTCCGTCAAGAAGCGCGACGCGCGCACCGGTCGGAACCCGCGCACCGGCGAAGCGGTTGAGGTCGAGGAAAAACATGTACCCTTCTTCAAGACCGGTAAGCTGCTGCGCGACCGGCTGAACGGGAAAGAGGAATAAGAGCTAATGATTCGAGCGCTTCGGCTGCTGTTTCTCGGCCTGCTCGCCGTGGTCCTGATCGGACTGGCGCTGGCCAATCGTCAAATCGTCACGCTGCGGGTGCTGCCGCTCGAGGCGGGCAGCTTCCTTGGCTGGGACTGGGCTGTTCAGGTGCCGCTGTTCCTCGTGATCCTCGCGGGCGTTCTGATCGGCCTGCTGATCGGTTTCGTCTGGGAATGGGCGCGCGAGGCGCGTCTGCGCCGCGATGCCCGCCAGTCGCACCGCAAGGCCCGCAAGCTCGAGGCGGAGGTTCAGACCCTGCGCCACGACAAGACCGGCCCGAAGGACGACGTGCTGGCGCTGCTCGACCAGCCCTCGCGCTGAGATGCCGACCGTCGCCATAGACCGCAACGCGCAGGGTCTCGCCCGGGTCAAGATCTGCGGGCTGCGCAAGGCCGAGGATATCGCCGCCGCCGTCGAGGCGGGGGCGCGCTATGTTGGCTTCGTTTTCTTCCCGAAATCCCCGCGTCATCTGGAGATCGCCGAGGCGCGCGAGTTGGCGCAGGAGGTGGAACCCGGCATCGCCAAGGTTGGCCTGGTTGTGAACCCGAGCGACGAGCTTCTCACCGAGATCACGGAGGCCGTGCCGCTTGACATGATCCAGCTTCACGGCTCCGAGACGCCGGAGCGGGTATCCGAGATCCGCGCCAAGTTCGGTCTGCCCGTAATGAAGGCGGTGGGCGTCGCGGATGCGGCCGATCTGCCGAAGATCGCGGACTATGAGGCGGTGGCCGACCAGATTCTGCTCGATGCCAAGCCGCCGAAAGAGGCGGAGCTTCCGGGCGGTAACGGGCTTTCCTTCGACTGGCGGCTGATCGCCGGGCGCAAATGGGAAAAACCGTGGATGCTGGCCGGAGGGCTGACGCCCGAAAACGTGGCCGAAGCGATCCTGCTGGCCGGCGCGCGGCAGGTCGATGTCTCTTCCGGGGTGGAAAGCGCGCCGGGCGTGAAAGACCCCGAGAAAATCCGCGCCTTCGTCCACGCCGCGCGTCAGGGGGCCGACGGGGCGTAGCCGGGCCCGGCGCAATCGAGTATTTTTGGTCTGAGGCCGGGGCAGGGATTTATCTTGCCCCGCTTTGACGCTAGACCCGTCGTCACGAAAAGCGCGAGGTGAGCCATGGCTGACGATCTGATCAATTCCTTCATGAATGTGCCCGACGAGAATGGGCGGTTCGGCATTTTCGGTGGCCGCTTCGTGTCCGAGACGCTGATGCCGCTGATCCTCGCGCTCGAAGAGGAATACGAGAAGGCCAAGACCGATCCCGAGTTCTGGGCGGAGATGGACGATCTGTGGAAGCACTATGTCGGCCGTCCGTCGCCGCTGTATTTCGCGCCCCGCATCACCGAAGAGCTGGGCGGCGCGAAGGTCTATCTCAAGCGCGACGAGCTGAATCACACCGGCGCGCATAAGATCAACAACGTGCTGGGGCAGATCCTGCTGGCACGGCGCATGGGCAAGACCCGGATCATCGCCGAGACCGGCGCGGGCCAGCATGGCGTGGCCACCGCGACGGTCTGCGCGAAATTCGGTCTCAAATGCGTGGTTTATATGGGGGCGACCGATGTCGAGCGTCAGGCGCCCAACGTCTTCCGGATGCGCCTGCTGGGCGCCGAGGTCGTGCCCGTCAAATCGGGCCGCGGCACGCTGAAAGACGCGATGAACGATGCGCTGCGCGACTGGGTGACCAATGTGCGCGACACGTTCTACTGCATCGGCACGGTGGCCGGTCCGCACCCCTATCCGGCGATGGTGCGCGATTTCCAGTCGATCATCGGCAAGGAAGTGCGCTGGCAGCTTGAAGAGCAGGAAGGCGAGGGCCGTCTGCCCGACACCGTGATCGCGGCGATCGGCGGTGGCTCGAACGCGATGGGCCTGTTCTACCCGTTCCTCGACGACAAATCCGTGCGCATCATCGGCGTCGAAGCCGGCGGTCACGGCGTCGACGAGAAGATGGAGCATTGCGCCTCGCTCACCGGCGGGCGTCCGGGCGTGTTGCATGGCAACCGGACCTACCTGCTGCAGGACGAGGACGGGCAGATCCTCGAAGGGCATTCGATCTCGGCCGGGCTCGACTATCCGGGAATCGGGCCGGAGCATAGCTGGCTGCACGACACGGGTCGCGCGGAATATGTGAACATCACCGACAAGGAAGCGCTGGAGGCGTTCCAGTTCTCCTGCCGTCTCGAAGGGATCATCCCCGCGCTCGAGCCCTCGCACGCGCTGGCCCATGTGATGAAGATCGCCCCCGATCTGCCCAAGGACCATATCATCGTGATGAACATGTGCGGGCGCGGCGATAAGGACATTTTCGCCGTCGCGAAGCATCTCGGCTTCGATATGCAGGCATAAACTCAGGTTTATGTCCTGCAACGGCAGGCCGAATGTGCCGACATAACCCAATTGTCAATGGACCGGCGGGCCCTGTCCGCCGACCCTCTCCCCCGACGTCGCAGCCCGCGGCGCAATTCCCATCGGAGGAGAGAGACGATGAAGATGAAATCTACCCTCGCCGTACTCGCGGCATTCGCGGTCTCAGCGCATATGGCGCAGGCTGAAGTGTCCACGGACGGCATCGCCGCCGATCTTCAGGCCAATGGCTTCACCAGCATCGAGATCAAGGTCGGTCCGACCCAGGTCAAGGCCGAGGGCTACAACCCCGACGGCACCAAGATCGAAGTGGTCTATGACCGCGAGACCGGCAAGATCCAGAAACAGGAAACCTACCGGACGCGCGCGGGCGAGGACATGACGCAGGGCGTCAGCGTCCGTCAGCAATCGGAAGATTTCTACGACGGCAGCGAAGACGACCATAACGGTAGCGACGATCAGGGCATGGATGACAGCAGCGACGGCGATCACACCATGTCGGATTCCGATCACGGTTCGGACGACCACGGCTCGGACGATGGCGGCTCGGATGACAGCGGTTCCGACGACGGCGGCTCACATGACAGCGGGTCGGATGACGGCGGCTCGCATGATAGCAACGACGATTGATCCGAACGGACTTGCCCGGCGCTCCCTGCGCCGGGCATAATCCCCGCAAGAGCCGCGTATCCGCGCGGGAGGAGGAGCCGATGAGATTGCGCAGAGACTTGGCGATAGCCGCGTTGATCGGCGCGTTGAGCGTGCCTTTCGCGCCCGGCCTCGCCCGTGCCGAGAGCGCCAGCGAGGCGGTCACCCGACAGCTCGAAGATTACGGCTATCATGGCATCGACGTACAGCGGACCCTGTTGGGCCGCGTGCGCATCACCGGCACCCGGGCAGGCGTCGAGCGCGAGATCGTCCTCGATCCGCGCAGCGGCGAGATCCTGCGCGATCTGTCACGCTCCAGCCGCAGGCCGATCCTGAACGACACGCCATTGGGCGGGAACGGATCGAGCTCCTATGCCGGACAGGGCGCCACATCCGGAGGAGACGGCTCCGACGACGGGTCGGACGATGGCGGCAGCGACTCGGATAGCGGATCCGACAGCGGGTCCAGCGCCGGCAGCGACGATGGCGGAAGCCACGACAGCGGCAGCGACGATGGCGGGGGCAGCGATAGCAGCGATAGCGGCGGAGACAGTGCGGATGATTGACGCCCCGCAGCGGTCGACGGGAGCGGCGCTATGACGTCGCGGCTGCGCCGGGCGGTGCTTGTGGGGGCGATCCTGCTCTTTCAGGCTGTCTGCGCGCTGTTCTTCATCTCCGACATCCTGCTGTCGATCTTCGGTCTCTACCCGGCGCCGATCAGTTGGCAGAACCGCGAATTCCTCGAAATCGGCGCCGCGCTCGGCCTCGTTCTGGGCCTCGCGCTCGGGGCGTTCGCTCTGGCGGGGGCACTACGCGAGGGGGCGCGGGCGCAGGCGCGCCTGGACCGGGCGACCTCGGCCTTCGAAGACCTTCTGGAAGAACGCTTCTCGGACTGGGGCCTCACGGCGGCAGAGCGCGACGTCGCGCTTTTCGCGATCAAGGGGCTCAGTACGGCGGAAATCGCGGCCCTTCGCGGGACGTCCGAGGGCACCGCCAAGGCGCAGAGCGCGGCAATCTACCGCAAAGCCGGGGTGAACGGACGCGGCGCGCTTCTGAGCCTTTTCGTCGAGGACATGATGGACCAGCGCGCCCAAGGCGCACAGCGGTCCGAGACGTCGGCCACGCGCGGCGTGACGGCGACGGTCAAGGGCTGAGCGCTCAGGCCCGGAAGGGGCGCGTATCCTCGTAGGCGAACTCGATCAACGCGCGCAGCTTGCGCGGCAGCCGCGGCCCGTCGAGATAGACCGCGTGAATCGGGATGCGCAGCAGCATCTCCTCCGGAAAGAGCGAGACCAGCCGCCCCGCTGCGATTTCAGGGCCCAGCACGAAGTCCGGCCCATAGGCGATGCCGTGGCCCGCCAGCGCCAGCTCGCAGGCCGCGCTGGCGCTGTTGACGCGGATTTGCGCGGGAACGGGCAGGGTGGTGATCTCGCCGCTCTCACGATGCCGCCAATGCGGGATCGCGCTGTGATTGCTGTCATGGATGCAGCGGTAATCGGTCAGATCGGCGATCTTCGCAGGACGGCCCACCCGTTCGAGATAGGCCGGAGAGGCCACGACGCGCATCCCGATCTCGCCCAGCTTGCGCGCCCGCAGAGCCTGATCGCGCAGCTGCCCGATCCGGAAAGCGAGGTCGATCCCCTCGGCGGCCAGATCGGTCGGTGCATCCGAGAGCGTCAGATCGATCACCAGATCGGGGTGCGGTGCGGCGAAGCGCGCGAGCATCTCGGCCAGATAGACCTCGCCGAAAGTGACTGGCGCGGAGATCCGCAGCACGCCGGAAAAACCCCGCGACTGTTCGGACACCGCGCCCAAGAGATCGTCGAGCCCGTCGAGCACGCCCGGCGCATCGGCCAGCAGCCGTTCGCCCGCGGGGGTCAGCCCGATCCGCCGCGTCGTGCGCTGCAGAAGGCGCGTGCCAAGGCGTTCCTCCAGCTCGGCCACGTATTTCGAGGCGAGCCGATTGGAGATGCCCAATTGCTCCGCCCCCGCGGTGAAAGAGCCGGCGCGGGCGGTCGCGACGAAGGCGCGGAGCTGTTCGGTGATATCCATCGCAATTCAGAACAAAATGGTAAAAGTCATTCCAGATAATATCCATTTTATTCACTAACGGAACGGCTAATTTCCTCGCTGTAACGCGAACACACCGCACACAAAGTGCGGTTGCAGGAGATAGACCATGATCGACACCAAACTCGCCCCCTACGGCATCCTCGTTTTGCGCCTTCTGACCGGGGCGCTGTTTCTCACCCACGGCCTGACGAAGCTTTTCGTTTTCACTCCGGCCGGCACGATGGGTTTCTTTGAATCGCTGGGTTTGCCCGGCTGGCTCGGCATCGTGACGATGGCGGCGGAATTCCTCGGCGGTATCGCCTTGCTCACCGGCATCTATGCGCGGATCGTCTCTTTCGGGCTCGGGTTCATCCTGCTCGGCGCGGCCTTCACGGCGCACTGGGGCAACGGCTTCGGATTCTCGAACCAAGGCGGCGGCTGGGAATATCCGGTGATGTGGGCCATCGTGCAATTCACGCTCGCTGTTCTGGGTGACGGCGCCTATGCGCTGCGCCCTTTGAGCCGGAAATGACAGGAGGAGACGATGGCGACCAGTGATGCAAATGTCGAAATCGGCCATGTGACCCTCGTGGTCCGTGACCTCCCGGCGGTGGGCGCGTTCTACGAGAGCGTGCTCGGGCTGGAGTGGATCGGGGGCGACACTGCCGAGGCGCGTTACGGCGTCGATGGCAAGGTGCTCGTGATCCTGAAAGCCGACCCGGAGGCGCGCAAATCGAGCCGGGCAGAGGCGGGACTGTTTCACACCGCCTTTCTGCTGCCCGACCGCGCCGATCTGGGCGCGTGGCTGAACCACGCCGCCGAGAAAGGCATCCGGCTCGACGGGGCGTCCGATCACCTCGTGAGCGAGGCGGTCTATCTGCACGACCCCGAAGGCAACGGGATCGAGATCTACCGTGACCGTGCCCGCGAAGACTGGCCGCGCAAGGACGGGATGATCGCGATGGTGACCGACCCGCTCGATCTGGCTGACGTGATGGCGCAGGCCCGCGGCCCGTGGCGCGGCGCGCCGAAGGGTTCGGTGATCGGGCACGTTCACCTACAGGTCGGTGCGCTCGATCCAGCGGAGCCGTTCTATGCCGAGACGCTCGGTGCGGATTTGATGGCCCGCTATCCGGGAGCGAATTTCCACGGCTGGGGCGGCTATCACCACCACCTCGCCACGAATATCTGGAACAGCCGCGGCGCCAAGGAGCGTCACCAGCCCGTGACCGGTCTGGCCGAGGTGGGGCTGAAGGCCGATGCCGAGCCGCTCGCCGCCTTCCGCGAGGCCTATGGCGACAGCGTGGCAGACCCGTGGGGCACGCGCTTCACATGGTCCGCGAAGTGATCGTGCGACATAAGTGATCTTGCGATATAAGAGAAAGGCGCCCGCGATGGGCGCCTTTTTCACTTACAGGATGTGGTTCACATGACCCATCTTGCGGCCCGGCTTCACCTCGGCCTTGCCGTAGAGATGGATCTGATACCGCGCGAGCTTCGTCAGCCGCGGCACGCGGTCCATGTCGTCGCCGATCAGGTTCTCCATCTCGACGTCGCAATGGCGCCCGCCATCGCCCAGCGGCCAGCCGGTCACGGCCCGGATATGTTGCTCGAACTGGTCGACCGCGCAGCCCGCCTGCGTCCAGTGGCCGGAATTATGCACGCGCGGGGCGATCTCGTTCACGATCAGCGCGTCGCGGGTGACGAACAGCTCGACCCCCATCACGCCGACATAATCGAGCTTGTTCAGGATCTTCGCCGCCAGCAGTACCGCATCGGTGCGCTGGCTGTCAGTGATCGCGGCGGGCACCAGCGTGGTGCGCAGGATGCCGCCCTCATGCTTGTTCTGGCCCGGATCGTAGCAGGAGATCGCGCCATCCTCGGCACGCGCGCCGATCACGGAGATTTCCTTGAAGAACTCCACGAAGCCTTCGAGGATCGCAGGCGCGCCCTTCATGTCCTCCAGCGCGGCGGCAGCCTCTTCGGGCGCGTTGATCACCACCTGTCCCTTGCCGTCATAGCCGAAGCGGCGTGTCTTCAGGATCGCGGGGCAGCCGATCTCGGCGATCGCTTCCTTGAGGTCCTCGATATCGTCCACGGCGGCGAAAGGTGCTGTGGCGAGGCCCAGGTCGTTGAGGAAGGCTTTCTCCACCAGACGGTCCTGGCTGACGGCGAGCGCCTTGCGGCTGGGGCGGATCGGTTTGAGGCTTTCCAGCAGATCGAGCGCCGAAGTCGGGACATTCTCGAACTCGTAGGTGATGACGTCCACGGCTTCGGCGAAAGCGCGCAGCGCGGCCTCGTCCTCATAGGGCGCAGTCGTCACCGCATGGGCCACGTCACCTGCGGGCGGGTTCGCGCCCGGCTCGAAGATGTGGGTCTTGTAGCCCAGACGCGACGCCGCGACGGAGAGCATCCGTCCCAGCTGACCGCCGCCCAGAATGCCGATCACCGACCCATAGGGCAGGGGCTCACTCATCTTCCGGCTCCTCCTTGATCGAGGCGGAGAGCTTCTCGCGCCAGTCATCGAGCCGCTTTGCCAGATCCGCATCGGACACGGCCAAGATTCCCGCCGCCATCAGGCCCGCATTGGCGGCACCCGCCGCGCCGATCGCCATCGTCGCGACGGGGAAGCCCTTGGGCATCTGCACGATGGAATAGAGGCTGTCGACGCCCGAGAGCGCCCGGGTCTGCACCGGCACGCCGATCACCGGCACGCGGGTTTTCGAGGCCATCATGCCGGGCAGGTGCGCGGCACCGCCCGCGCCTGCGATGATGACGTGCAGACCACGCTCCACGGCGGTCTTTCCGTAGGACCAGAGCCTGTCGGGGGTGCGATGGGCCGAGACGATCTTCGCCTCGTATTCCACACCGAGTTCGTCGAGGATTTCCGCCGCCTCTTTCATCGTGGTCCAGTCGGACTGACTGCCCATGATGATTCCCACTTTCACGCTCATGACGCCCCCTTTTCAGATGGAGCGCGCACTATAGGAATCTGTGCCGTCGCGGCAAGCCCCGGCAGGGCTGCAGCACCGATCGGGTCGGGATCAATTCGGGGATCAGGCGATGATGTCGGGCGTGAGCTGGTCTTCGATCCGCGCGATCTCGTCTTTCAGGGCCAGCTTCTGCTTTTTCAGTCGCACGAGGCGCAGCTGATCGGAATGCACCGCCTGTGTGAGGGCAGAGATCGCCTCGTCCAGATCGCGGTGTTCACGCCGCAGCACTTCCAGCTTCACCCGCAGCACTTCTTCATGATCCATCTCGAGATGGGCGTTCATATCCGTATCATCCGGTTCTGGTTGCGCGATTTACCCTCCGCCCGACTCGGCTGGGCCCGTCAGGGGGAGGGTCAATATAACAGGTTTCGAACGACTTAGGAGAAAATTTGCCCTTAGCGTAAATGGACGGCGGGGTCTTGCAGGGGGCTTCCACGCCGCCCATATTTGACTAGTGGGCTGCCGAAGATCGGGGCCCGAACTTGCAACGTCGCTTGATCAAGGGCTTGCCGAATGACGAAACTGAGTTTTGGCGCACATCCCTACCTGCTGGGCTTCGACCAGCTGGAACGGCTGGTGGAACGCACCGCCAAGGGATCGGATGCCTATCCGCCGTATAACATAGAACAACGCGGCGAGGATGCGTTCCGCATCACGCTCGCAGTGGCAGGCTTCCGAGAGGAAGACCTCGCGATCACCCTCGAAGACCGGGCTTTGGTGATCCGCGGTCGTCAAAGCGAGGAGGATGGCGACCGCCTGTTCCTTCATCGCGGGATCGCCGCACGGGCCTTTCAGCGCAGCTTCGTGCTCGCCGAAGGGGTCGAGGTCGCAGCCGCCACGATCGAGAACGGTCTACTGCATGTCGATCTGAACAGGGCGCCGCCCGAGACGATCGTGCAGACCATCCCGATCGAGCGGAAATAATCAGGCAGGAAAGGAAAAGCGCAATGAATACGGAATACGATTTCGGTGATAAGGCCGAACATCCCATCGTCTATGTCCGCGAAGTGGCGGTCGTTGATCTGCCCGAGGAAATCCGGGCCGAACTGGACGATGTCGATCACCTCTATGCGGTGCATGACAGCGATGGCGAACGGCTCGCGCTGGTGAAGGACCGCAAGCTGGCCTTCTCGCTGGCCCGGCAGAACGATCTGGACCCGGTCTCGGTCCATTGATCGGTTGAACGGACGCGAAAGGCGCCCGGGGGATCACCCTCGCGGCGCCTTTTTCATTTCCAGATGCGAGATCGCGAAAGAGGCCGCGACGCATCCGGTAAACAGGTACAGCCCCCAAGCCGTCTCGAGGCGCCCGACGCCCACGCCCTTCGCCACGACGATATAGATCGCGATCAGGAAGATGTCGGCCATCGCCAGCTTGCCCAAGACGTTCAGCGTCGGCAGCAGGCGCGGCGATGCCAGATCGAACTGGATCAGCGCGACGCCGATCACCTTCAGATAGGGGGCAAACAGGGCCAGAAAACTGACGAGCAGGGCGAGAAACACATCCGTCCGCCACAGCGTCTGCAGCCCGCTGAGCACCGAGATTCCCTCCAGCCCGAAGAAGGGCAAGAGCCCCGCGCGCAGAAGCGGCGCGGCCCATGCGAGGGGAAAGAGCAGCAAGAGCGCCAGATTGGCGAATTTCAGCATCGACCGGCGCTCTTCCCGAGGGACGCTTCGGCCCCGTTACGACTTGGATTCTTTCTTCGCGATCGGCACCACGTTGGGCTGCGGGCCGTCTTCGATTTCGTAGCCCAGCAGCGGCAGGATGTCACGCAGGTCGCGCTCCAGCAGGCGAAACTCGGCGTTCACCTCGCGCTCCTCGGTCTCGACATCGGTCAGCCATTCGCGCAGCTGCGTGCAGGTTCCACGGGCGACCGAGATCTGATCGCTCAGCGTCTCCGCCTCCTGTTGGCGCTGTTCGAGGAAGGCGCGGGCGCGTTTGACCTTTTCCTCGGAATAGACCTTCGCGAGGTCGCGCGATTGCAGGCTCATCTGTGCGGCCAGTTCCAGCAGCTCCGGCTCGAGCCCTCCCAGGTCGGGATGCTGGCGCAGATAGCTGATGCGCTCGCGCATGGCGTCGAACTCGCCCGACAGCGCAAAAACGCCTGCGCGGTCCGCATCATGCGCGCTGCGATAGGCGCGGGTCACGTCATCCATGTCGACGTGGAACCGCCGATGACTGCCTTCGAGCTTCGACACGCGCGAGCAGGAGGGCAGATAGAGCAACAGGATCAGCGCCAGAAGCGCTGCGCCAACCTGTAGCCAGGCGCCGAAATCAGGCAGGACGGTGTCGCCGAATTGCGCCTCGAGACTGAGCCACGGCATCAGGCCGAGCGACGCCGCAGCGACCGCGCCGATCGCGGCGAGTGCGGTGATTGCGACGGTGACGGTAAGTGCTTGGCCAATCGCCGCGTTGATACGGTCTAGATTGGCACTCCCAACGTGTTCGGTTTGCATTGTCTGAACCCCCCGGTCCCCTTGTTGAAGATGTTGGCCGGAACCGGTCCGAGTTTGAGTCTCGTTGGCGGATCAAGCACTTGGGGAGAATGCGCGGAAATTCGCTTGGTTCCGCAGCCTGTATGTTAACGAAGCGTTTCGATCGGTCCGTCCGCACGTCCGTGGATGAACTGCTGGACGTAAGGGTCTGAAGTCGCGTCCATTTCCGAGATCGGACCTTCCCATCGAATTTTGCCCGCGTGGAGCATTGCAACGCGGTCGGCAATCGCGCGGACAGAGGTCATGTCATGGGTGATCGTCATCGCGGTCGCGCCCATCTCGGTGACGATCTCGCGGATCAGCTCGTTGATGACACCCGCCATGATCGGGTCGAGCCCGGTGGTGGGTTCGTCGAAGAAGATGATCTCGGGCTCTGCGGCGATCGCGCGGGCAAGGCCGACGCGCTTCTGCATACCGCCCGAGAGTTCCGCCGGATATAGGTCGGCGACATCCGGCGACAGGCCCACCCGGCGCAGCTTCTCCACCGCGATCTCGCGCGCTTCCGCCTTGGGGCGCTTCAGCGCGCCGCGCAGCAGGCGGAAAGCGACGTTCTCCCAGACGGAAAAGCTGTCGAACAGCGCGCCGCCTTGAAACAGCATCCCGAAGCGGGCGAGGAAGGCGTCGCGCTCCCCGGTGCGGACATCGACCCCGTCGAGTGTGATCGTCCCGCTATCGGGTTTGACCAGCCCGAGGATACACTTCAGCAGTACCGATTTGCCGGTGCCCGAGCCACCGATGATGACCGTCGATTGCCCCGTCGGCACCACCAGATCGACGCCGCGCAGGACGTGGTTCGATCCGAAGCTCTTGGTTATGGCCTCAAGCGTGATCATGCCGAGAAGAACGCCTCCGTCAGCACGTAATTCGCGGCGAGGATCGCGACCGAGGCGGCGACCACCGCCGATTTCGTCGCCCGGCCCACGCCCTGCGCGCCGCGGCCCGAATTCATCCCGTGATAGCAGCCCATCGTCGCCACGATGAAGCCGAAGGCCGCGCCCTTCACGAGGCCCGATCCCACGTCCCAGAACTCGAGGAAATCCCACGTATTCTTGAGGTAGGTGGCGGAGTTGAAGCCGAGACGGTTCACGCCGACCACCCAGCCGCCCATGATCCCGATCACGTCGCCCACGCCGACCAGCATCGGCACGCAAAGCGTCGCGGCCAGCACGCGCGGCACGGTGAGATATTTCATCGGGTTGGTCGAGAGCGTGGTGAGCGCGTCGATCTGCTCGGTCACTTTCATCGTGCCGATTTCGGCCGCGATGGATGAGGCCACACGCGCCGCCACCATCAAGCCGCCCAGGACGGGGCCAAGTTCACGCACCATTCCGATCGCGGTGATCGAGGGCACGACCTGCTCTGCCGAGAAGCGCGCGCCGCCCGCGTAGATCTGCAGCGCCAGCGCCGCGCCGGTGAACAGGGCGGTCATCCCCACCACCGGCAGCGACAGCCAGCCGATATTGAGACAAGCGAGCCAGAATTCGCGCAGGTAGAAGGGCGGGCGGAGCAGGTGGCTCAGCGTCTCGCCCACGAAGCGCGACAGCCGCCCCGTCTCCGCCAGAAGCGCGAGCGTGGCCCGCCCGAGCGTGGCCAGCGGTCGGCTGAGCGCCGTTGCGGTCATGCGGCGGGCTCCGCGTAGCGGCGGGCATAGCGTGGACCGAGCGAGGTCAGGATCTCGTAGCCGATCGTGCCCGCGAGATCCGCCAGCGTGTCGACACCCTGATGCGGCCCGAGCAGATCTAGCGTCTCGGGCACCGTATCGAGATCGGTCACATCCACCGTCAGCAGGTCCATCGAGACGCGGCCTCGCAGCGGGCAGGGCGTGTCGCCCGCGTAAAGGTTCGTGATGTTCGACAGCACGCGGTGAATTCCGTCGGCATAGCCCGCCGAGAGCGTCGCGATCTGCGTCTCGCGCTCGGCGGTCCAGGTGTTGCCGTAGCCCACGGTTTCGCCAGGCTCGACGATCCGGGTCTGGATCACCGGCAGCGAGAGGGTCACGACGTGGCGCGCCTCTTCGAAGGGGCGCCCGCCGTAAAGGCCGATGCCGGGGCGTGTCACGTCGAAATGATAGTCCGGCCCGAGCAGAATGCCGCCCGTCGCCGAAAGCGAGCGTTTCAACCCCATACCGTCGGTCATGCGTTTGAACTCGGCCAGCTGCTTGGCGTTCATCTCGTGGTCGGGTTCGTCGGAACAGGCGAGATGGCTCATCACCAATTCGATCCCGCGCTCCATCAGCTGCGGGGCGGCGGCCTGCCAGTCGGCAGCCTCCATCCCGAGCCGGTTCATCCCGGTGTCGAGCTGTACGCCCACGGGGCTTTCGGGGATCGCCTGCAGATGCCGCTGCGCCTGTTCGCCGGAGTTCAGCATCGGGACCAGCCGCGCGTCGCGCAGGAAACCCGCATCGCCCGCCATATGACCGCCAAGAACGAAGATCCGCGCGTCTTCGCCCAGATGCGGACGCAGCTTCGCGCCTTCCTCGGCCAGCGCGACGAAGAAGTCCCGCGCACCCGCCCGGTAAAGCGCCGGGGCGATACGCTCTGCGCCCAAGCCGTAGCTGTCGGCTTTCACGACCGCCGCCGTGCGCGTCGCCTCACCCGATTGCGCGTCGAGCGCGCGCCAATTGCTGACCACTGCGTCGAGGTCGATATGAAGATGTGCCTGTGCCATGGCCCCTTTTTCTGCGCACACGCCCTCAGGTCAAGCGCAATCCGCGCACGCCTCGCGCATGGCTGCGTTTCAGGGAAAGCTGCGCCCGTCTTCCAGCCGCGCAAGGATTGCCTCAGGTCCGCCCTGATGCGCCTCCCAGATCAGCACGGCGCAGGCGGCTTCGGCATAAAGTCGGTTGTCGCGCCCGGCCTGCGGTGCCCAGTCGAAGGGCGAGCTGGGCAGATCGGCGCGCGGCAGCGCCTGACAGCGCCCGATGCCCGAGCCTGGCCCGAGATAGCGCGGATCGTTCGAGACCAGCACCGCTAGCCCCTCGTCGAACCACGCGGGCATGCGACCGCGTACCTGACCCAGAACCCCCAGCCGGGCATGGGTCTCTGTATGGGTCAGCTCATGCGCGAGGATCGTCTCGGTCAGCCCGCGCGGGGCCACGCGGATCACCGCCCAGGCCCCGAGCGAATAGGTCACTGCCGCCGCACCCCGCCCACCAAGGCGGCGGTCGCAGGCGTCGCTCGTGCAGGCGAGAATGCGGGTATGGGCTTCGCGCGTGGGATAAAATTGGGCGACGGTGTCGCGTGCCGCATCGACCGTCTCGACCAGATCGCGGCGCTCTGCGCGGCTCATCTCATGCTCGACGAAAATGCCCGGCGCGGCCCGGTCCAGCCCGAAGCAGCGCGGGCATAGCCCCGCCGCCAGTACCGGATAGAACCACAAGAGAGCGATCAGGCCCAGAAGCCCGCCCGCCAGAAGCGCCAATAGAGAGACCCGGATCACTCGCCACATGCCGCCAAGATGGCGCATGCCACGGTTTTCACCAAGCGTCAGTCGCGCCCGCGGAGGATTTGTCGCAGCGCGCCGTGCAGTGTCTGCACCTCCGAGCGCGTCATCGCGAAGCGCGTCCACATGTTGCGCAGGTTGCGCTTCATCATCGGGGCCTTCGCGGGCGGGTGGAAGAAGCCCGCCTCTTCGAGCCGCTGCTCGAAGTGATCGCCCAGCTTCTCGACCTCGACCGCGCTTGCAGGATCATGGCCCGCAAGTCCCGGATCGATCGGAACGGACTCCAATGTGTGGCGCGAATACTCATAGGCCGACAGCAGCACCGCCTGCGCGAGGTTGAGCGAGAAGAATTCCGGGTTCACCGGCACGGTGATGATCGCATTGGCACGCAGGATGTCGTCATTCTCCAGCCCCGTGCGTTCGGGCCCGAAAAGCACGCCGACCTTCTGGCCTGCGACGATGCGTTTGCGCGCCTCGTCCATCGCCGCCTCGGGCGTGTAGATGGGTTTGGGCAACTCACGGCCGCGCGCGGTGGTGGCAAAGACGTAATCGCAATCGGCGACCGCGTCCGCCACGCTGTCATAGACGCCCGCGAAATCGAGCACTTGACCGGCCGCCCCCGAGGCCATCGCCACCGCCTTGGGGTTGGGCCAACCGTCGCGCGGTTCCACCAGCCGCATCTTGCGCAGCGAGAAGTTGAGCATCGCGCGCGCCGCCGCCCCGATATTCTCGCCCATCTGCGGACGCACGAGGATGAAGGCGGGCTGGGCGGGATCGGGGATTTCGGGCGTATTGGGCATGGGCGGTCCTTTCGCGCCTCTCCTAGTCGCGCAAGCTGGCACTGGCAAGGCCGCGCCGCTTGCGTTAATAGGCGGCCAAGACCCGCAAAGGAGCCTGCCCATGGCCGAAGACCGCCCGCAGATTTACCTGATCACGCCGCCCGCTTTCGACGCCGAGGAATTCGCGCCGAAACTGGCCTCGGTGCTCGATGCGCATGAGATCGCCTGCATCCGCCTGTCGCTCGCCAGCCGCGACGAATACGAAATCGGTCGGGTCGCCGACGCGATGCGCGAAGTGGCCCATGCCCGCGACGTGGCGCTGGTCATCGAATCCCATGTCGCCCTCGTTGAACGCCACGGGCTCGACGGGGTGCATTTCATCGATGGCGCGAAGCAGATCCGCTATGGCCGCAAGGAGCTGGGCGACGACGCGATCGTCGGCAGTTTCTGCGGCAATTCCCGCCATGAGGGGATGAACGCGGGCGAGGCGGGGGCCGACTATGTCTGCTTCGGCCCGATCGGCGAGACCGTTCTGGGCACGGCGGAGCCTGCCGAGCACGAGCTGTTCGCCTGGTGGTCGGAAGTGATCGAAGTCCCGGTGGTGGCCGAAGGCGCGCTGACCGAGGAATTGGTCACGAAATTCGCCCCCGTCACCGACTGGTTCGCCTTCGGCGACGAGGTCTGGCGCGAAGACGACCCGGCCGCAGCTTTGGGACGGTTCATCGAGTCGATGTCGTGATGCCGGATTGGCTCGGCGATAGCGACGGCCCGATGGGCGATTACGGGGCCTTCATGGAGAGCGAGCTGCAGGTGCCGCGCGCCGATCTGGCCTCGCATATCCGCCAGCTTCCGGGCGAGCGGCTGCTGATCGGGCTCGTCGGCGGCCCCGGTGCGGGCAAGTCGCATCTCGCGCATGAACTCGCCGAGGCGCTCGGAGAGCAATCGGCGATTGTCGCGATGGACGGGTTTCACCGCGACAATGACTGGCTCGACGCACGCGGCCTGCGTAACGTGAAGGGCGCACCGGAAACATTTGATACGGAGGGGTTTTCACAACTTCTTGCACGGCTGAAGTCGAGCCGTCAGGACGAGGCGGTGCCGACCTTCGACCGTGATCTGGACGCCACCGTTCCGGGCGGTGCAAACGTGCCGGGCTCGGCGAAATACCTGATCGTCGAGGGCAATTACCTGCTGCTGACGCGGCCCGGTTGGAGCGATCTCTATCCGCTTTTCGATCTCACGATCCGCATCGATCTGCCTGAAGAGGTGCTGCGCGAGCGGCTGACTCAACGCTGGCGCGATCAGGGCTGCGATCTGGCCGAGACGCGCCGCCGCGTCGAGGAAAACGACTTGCCCAATGGCCGTACCATCACGCGCGAGAGCCGCGCCGCCGATCTCGTCGTGCGGGACTGAGCTTCGCGTCTCAACGCACGGAAATCCTGAGATAAATCCCGTCCTTGCCGCGCACCGTCAGATGCGCGACAGGGACAGGCTCGTGGCCCTCGACAGCCTCGAAACGAAACGCCCGCAGCAGCATCGCGAGCAGAAGCGGCCCCTCCGCCATCGCGAAGCCTGCACCGGGGCAGACCCGCGCGCCCGAGGAGAACGGGATATAGGCGCGGCGCTGGCAGGACTTGCCGTTCTCGGTCTCCCAGCGGCTCGGGTCGAACCCGTCGGGATTGTCCCATAGCCGTTCGTGGCGATGCAGGTGCCACGGTGAGATGACCACCTGACTGCCCGGTTTGACGTCGCGCCTGCGGAAGGTTTCCGGGCCGGTCGCCTCGCGCACGAACATCGGCACCGGCGGGTAAAGCCGCATCGCCTCACGGAATGTGGCGCGGTTCAACTTCAGCTTGGAAAGCACGGAAAAGTTGTGACTTTCCGCCAGTGCAGTCGTTGCCTCTTCGGCCACTCGGTCCTGCCATTCCGGATGCGTCGCCAGCAGATAGAGCGCCCATGCCAGCGCCGAAGCCGAAGTCTCGTGGCCCGCAAGAAAGAAGATCGCGACCTGATCGACCATCTCGGCGGTGTCGAAGGTCTCGCCGGTTTCGGGATCGGCGGTGGTCATGATCTTGGTCGCCAGATCGTCGGGCGCGGTGCCGGTGGCGATCCGGGCGGCGCGCTCTGTCGTCAGCCGCTTGATCAGCGCGCGGATATGGGCGGCCGTGCGCTTCGTCTCGCGCGCATGAAAGCGCGGAAACCAGCGCGGCAGCGGCAGAAGCGCGCCAAGATTGACCACCGGAGAGGCGCGCTGATGGCGCTTGAAGGCTGCGAAGACGGCGCTGGCGGTCTCATCCTCGATCGGGATCGAGAATAGGGTGCGAAAGATGATATCGGCCGCGAAGTGGGAGGTTTCCGTTTCAATATCAATTGGTTCGGCGTCGGTCTTCAACTTCAGCCGTTCGACGCAAGCCTCGCCCGCTGCCCACATCGCCGGGAATGTCTCGCGAAGCTTGCCGCCCTCGAAGGCCGGGTCGATGATCCGGCGCTGGCGCTGCCATTGTTCGCCATTGGTGATGAAGACGCTCTCGCGGAGAAGCGGTTTCAGCCCCTCGCGCACTCGGTCGGATTTCGGGAAATCCATCGGGCGTTTGTTGAGCACCAGATCGACCAGATCGGGGTCGTTGCACATGTAGGAGCGGAAGAACGGCGTGCGGAACTCCGCCATCCACGCGCGATAGAGACGCGCGGGCTGGGCGGAGAGGATGTCGGATTTGAACAGCCGGAAATAGCGCCAGAGAGAGACGCGATCCGGGCGCGGGGTCGGTTTCGGGGTAGGCGGGAGGGCCGGCTCATGTGACGCTCGAGAACCGGTTCGCGGGCGTCGTGATCCGGCTTTTCGATGGCGGACGACCGTGGAAGCGTTCGGCCAGGGTCAGCGGTCCGGCGGTCAGGCGGAAATAGTCGTAATCCCTTGGCCGGTCGAAGGCGCAGAGGTATTGGAAATGCAGCCGGAAGAAGCGCCAGCGGAGGTCTTTCCAACGTGCAGGGCTGAGAGTCTGGGTGAAGGCGGCGGAGATCACCAGCGGGTGGATCTGGCCCTCCGGGGCCACGCCCGAGACCGCAACCGGATCGCAGAGCGCGAAGGCGCAGCCATCGCCCGGCGCGGTGACGTCGAGCCAGAACAGCTCGGGCCGCGTGGCGAGGAACTGCAGATCTGCGCGCAGGCGGGTAGCGCGGGGGAGGTAGCTGACCATCGGGATGACCTGACCGAGCGAGAGGAAGGCGAGCGCCGGGGGCGCTGCCCCCGGACCCCCGGGATATTTCGACAAGCCCGAACTGGGGAGGCGGTTCTCGCGGATCAGGTCGGCGAGGATCGAGACGGCCAGATGGGCGCCCGAGGAATGGCCGACGATCAGGACTTCATCCCAGTCCTCTCGCATGGCGTCTTCGATGCGGGCGGCGAATTCGGCCATGCGCGCTTCCAGCTCTGGCGGGTTCGCACCGCCCCAGCGTGCGGTGAAGGCGTAGTCATGCATCAGGTAATAGGCGAAGAGCTTGCCGTCTTTGCCTCGGAACCAGCGTAGGGTGAGAGCGAGGATCGCGGCGCCGAGAATGAGGCCTGCGAGCCAGTCGAGCGGGAAGCCGGGAAGGCGCGTCAATGCGAGTGCTGCCGTAGCCCAGCCAAGGCCGAACCCGATCAGCGCCTGCACGATCAGTGCCACGATCGGGTAGAGCGCGGCGATCACCGGGCCTTTGCGCAGCCTCATCAGCCGGAACAGCGCGCCGGAGGCGATATAGGCCCATGCGGTGCGGATCAGTTGCGCGTAGGTCGCGGGGATCGATTTGCCCATCGATGAGCGCACGATATCGGACCAGACGAGCACTTCGACATCGGCCTCGACCTCTGCGCCGTCCTGGGTGGAGGTGACGTGCCAGCCATAGGGGCCGCCTGCGCGCTTGGGCGCCAGCGAGATCTCGTAGCCCGAGATACGGGCCTGGTCTGCGCCTTCCTTGCGGTAGAGCTCGCGGTAGCGGCGGGGGTGAATCGGGTCGTAGCCCGGAATGTAGAACACCCGGCGCCTGTGCACCCGCCCTTTAGACCCGCTTGTCATTCGCTGCCCTTCCTCGCGGGCAGATTAGCGGCCCTGCGAGGCGAAAGTAAGGAAAATCAGCGCTCTGCGCGTGACCAGCGCAACTGGTTCGCCTCGATCGCGGCGATGCGCTTTTCAGTCTTGGGGTGGGTGAGCAACCAGGCGGGCGTGGTCTGGCCCGCGTTCTTGGTCAGCGCATCGAGCTTGCGGAAAAGCGAGACCTGCGGCGCGGTGCCGAAGCCCGCCTTGATCATCAGTGCCGAGGCGAATTCATCGGCCTCGAACTCGTCTCGCTGGCTGAGGCGGGCAGCGAGTGCGGCGGTGATCAGATTGGCGATCCACGGACCGATGAAGGGGATGAAGCGGCCAAGCACTGTCATCAGCACGGCGCGCAGGGCGTTCTGACCCGAGAAGTCGATCATGCGGCGGCGCGAATGGCCCAAGGCGACATGGCCCAACTCATGCGCGATCACCGAGGTCAGTTCCTCCGCCGAGACCTCGCGGTTGCGATATTTGCGCATGAAGCCTTCGGTGATGAAGACGCGGCCATCGGGGGCGGCGAGGCCGTTGACCGGTTCGATCTGGTAGACATGGACGGGGATTTCCGAGACTTCGAGCGCGGCGGCGAGCCGGTCGAGATAGGGCTCCAGCTTGCTGTCGCGCAACCGGCGCGAATTCCCGTTCAGCTGGCGTTTGAGTTGCCAGGTCGAGAAATGCCACATGGCGAAGCCGTAGAGGACCAGCAGCAGGATCGGGAGAAGGCGGAACAACATGGGATGGATATGGCGGCTCGCGGGCCCGTGATCAAGCGTCGTGATCAGGCGTCGGATGGGGGGCTTTGGGCGCGCGTTTGGCCGCGTGCCAGAGCCACCAGCCGAAGGCGAAGGCGGCCGCACCCGCGCCCAAC